>JAFYEE010000031.1 GCA_017544405.1 Lachnospiraceae bacterium | reverse complement strand
CTGCGAACTTTTTCCGGGGGAGTATTTTCATATCGGCGGGGACGAGGTGCCCCATGAAAACTGGGAGAACTGCCCGCTTTGCCGGGAGAAAATGAAGCGTATGGGGATAAGCGACATGCGCGCCTACCAGGGCGCCTTCGAGAACCGCATCGCCGGGTATCTCCTGGAAAAAGGCAAGAAGGTCATCGCGTGGAACGACGCGGCGGACGGCGGGAATCTGGATCAGCGGATCATCCTGCAGTACTGGGCGACGGACCGGGATGAGCGCCTGGCGGAGCACCTTAGAAAAGGCGGGGACATCATCATTTCACCCACGACCCATTGCTATTTTGATTATCCCTACGGGATCACCTCGCTGAAAAAAGCGTACGAGACGGACCTGAATCCGGAGGGACTGCGGGAGGCCTTACGCCTCGGAAAGGGGCGCGTTCTGGGCACGGAAGGGCTGCTTTGGACCGAGCATATCCGCACGCCGCAAAAGCTGGAGGAATATGCGTGGCCGCGGCTGGCTGCGATCGCCGCGGTCGCAAAGTACGGGGAGGATCGCCCGCCCTTTGAGGACTTTCTGCGGGATCTGAAGGAAAAGCTGCCTGCGCTGGAAGCGCTGGGGATCGCGGTCCATCCGGAGGAGGACTGGGTGCCGGACGAAGCGGAGAGTACGCGGCAGCGGGAGGAATTCTACCGCAATTACGATGAGGAAGCGGTGCGGCGATTTCAGGAGGAAGCTTCGCGAGGAGGGAAAACGGATGGAATTTCGGAAGGTATTTGACACGATACCGGATCAGTTCGACAAGTTCCGGCCGCGCTACAGCGCGGACCTTTTTGCGCATTTTATCAAAGAGGCGCAGATCGGCCCCGGCACCTCCGTGCTGGAAATCGGTCCGGGGACCGGGCAGGCGACGGATCCGATCCTTGCGACCGGGTGCGATTATCACGCGATCGAGCTCGGCGAGCATCTCTATGCGAAGATGAAGGAAAAATACGGTGCGCACCCGAATTTTCAGATCGTGAACGACGATTTTATCACGCATGATTTCGGCGGGGAGCGGTTCGATGTCATCTATTCCGCGGCTACCATCCAGTGGATCCCGGAGCGCATCGCTTTCCCGAAGACCTTAGAGCTCTTAAGGCCCGGCGGCACGCTGGCGATGATGTATCTGATCGGCGATTACAAGGCGCCGAATGAGGAGCTGTATGCCAGTATTCAGAAGGTCTACGACGCGTATTTCAAGCCGAATACCTCCTATCAGGACATGCGGGAGCCGTTCGACTACCGCCATGCGACGGATTACGGCTACGCGGATCTGGTGCGGACCGATTTCCACGGAACGCGCGTCTTTACCGCGGACGAATATGTATCCTACTGCGGCACCCACAGCGACCACATGGTGATCCCGGAGCCGTACCGGACGAAATTCTTCGAGGGCCTGCGCAGCGCGGTGCTTGCCGCCGGGGATCGCATCGAATTTTGGGACACCTATGTGCTGTATCTGGCGAAGAAGCGCTGAAGGCATTATCCGCCATGACGGGCATTGTCAGCGAGGGCTTGTCATGGTAAATCAGCTCATACAGCAATAGAGAAGGACCTTCCCGGGAAAGTCCTTCTCTATTTTTTTACATTTTTATCCAGTAAACTGTGGTAAAATATAATGGAGTGT
>JAFYEE010000030.1 GCA_017544405.1 Lachnospiraceae bacterium | reverse complement strand
TTGGGAATCGCACGAAGCAGCAGCTCATCCGCGGGCGTCATGCCCTTGCTTACCAACGCCGAGAATCCCCCGAGAAAATTCACTCCCACTTCCTTGGCCACCTGATCCAGAGTCTGCGCCAGCACAACGAAATCATCGCAGGTCTTGCAGCAGGCACCGCCGATCAGGGAGATCGGGGTCACCGAGATCCGTTTGTTGACGATGGGAATACCGAATTCGCGCGCGATCTCTTCCCCCGTTGCCACCAGATCCTTCGCGGAGCGATAGATCTTGTCATGGATCTTGGAGGCACATTTTTGCAGATCCGAATCAATGCAGTCGAGCAGGCTGATGCCCATGGTGATGGTACGGACATCGAGATTTTCCTCCTCGATCATCTTGTTGGTTTCGATTACTTCAAACTGATTAATCATCGCAGACCCGGTCTCCTCCTATATTCTGTGCATGGAATCGAAAATCTCTTCCTTCTGACACTTGACAGAGACACCGATCTTCTCCCCGAGCGCATCCAGATCCTCGCAGATCTGTCCGAACTTTTTATCCGTTCCGCTCATGTCCGCGATCATCATCATGTTGAAAAATCCGGAGACAATCGTCTGGGAAATATCCAGAATATTGATCTGTGAATCGGACAGATAGGTACATACCTTTGCTATGATCCCCACCGTGTCCTTGCCAACGACCGTAATAATAATCTTGTTCATCCTCTTCTCCTCTTATTTCGCCGATGACTCGGCTGTTTTTCTTTCCTCAAAGCGTAACGATCGGGCTCGGCTCATCGCGCTTCGCGATCATGATCCGAAAATCCTCCGCACGGTAGGGATTGTCCCCCATGGTGATCTCCGCCCGGACCGCTTCGTAAGCAAGCTCCGGAAGGTTGTTCTCGTGGGACAGATGCCCCAGGAAGATAAATTTCGTGCGATCGGCCAGGATCCGGCTGAGCAGCTTTCCGGAATTCTCATTGGACAGATGCCCGCGATCACCGAGGATCCGCTGCTTCAGATAGTACGGATAGGACCCTGTCTGCAGCATCCGGACATCATGATTCGCCTCGATCAAAAGGCCGTCCATCTCCTTCAGACACTCCACGGTGTAATCGTTGTAGCATCCCAGGTCCGTACAGACCGCCACCCGTTGCTTCCCGTAATAGATCCGGTAGGCCACGGGATCCGCCGCGTCATGCGAAATATGCATGGCCTTGATCTTAAAATCTCCGATGTTAAAGGCCAGATCCGGACGTATGACCCGAAACAGTCCCGGATCTACTTTGCCAAGGGATGTATCCCGCGAGATCGCTTCGAGGGTCCGCTCCGTCCCATAGATCGGAACGCCCCATTTCCGGGAAAATACGCCCAGTCCCTTCACGTGATCGGAATGCTCATGCGTGATGAGGATTCCCTTGATCTCGCGTCCGGACAGATCCAGATTGCTGAGCGCCGCTTCGGTGCGCTTTCCGCTGATCCCGTCATCGATCAGAAGATGTGTCGTCTCCGAACCGACATAAATACAATTGCCGCTGCTTCCGCTGGCCAGGGGACAAAATCTCATGTAAAACCTCCCACATCAGTCTTCCCAATAAATCTCGATGACATCCCCGGCCTTTAAGGGTTCCATATATTGTGCCGTAGCGCCGTTGCACCTGGTCACAATCTTCTTTTTCCCGCTGTTTAAATCAAAATCGATAAAGTCAAACACATCGACAAACACATATTCCGCTTTCCCCGTGAGCGTAACAGGTCTGCCGTTAACGGTCAGCGTAAGGGTCGTAGGTTCGCCTGAGGTTCCATCCACAGTTCCGGAAGAAGCCTTCGAAGCCGCCCCGCCTTCGGAGTCCTTCGTGCGGGCGCTGCCGGATGCTTCCGATGCGTCGTCCCCCCCTTCGGAAGCGTCCGGATCTGTGCGTCCCGCTTCCTCTTCCGCGCGCTGCGCAGCCGCATCCTTCATATCCTGGTAGCTTCCGTCGTCCTCGGGCAGATCCTGAAAACTGGTGCCTCCGGATTTCAGATCCAGCTCCACCGTAAAGTCTTCATACACTCTGGTGGTGGCTACCGCCTTCGTATCGTTCACCTTGATCTGACCGCCGAGGGGCAGATCGAGAAGCTTTGCAATCTCCTGTACCGTATAGTAATTTCTGACGATAATGTCATCTCCGCTTTTGATCTGGGTGAAAGCCGGCACGGTCGTTCCGTTGACATCCGCTGTGCGAGGGAGCTCCACGATCTTGCCATTGATTCCCACGCGAAGCGGCGATGCGAGCTCGGGCAGTCCGGACAGCTCCATCTGTGCCGGTTCTCCTATGGTCGAAGGTGTCAGCTCTATGATATCTCCGCTGTGGATCTGCGTATACAGATCCGCCGGATCCCCGTTGATCGTGATAACGGCCGCTTCTCCTTCGGTCCCGCGTACGATCCGGGACTTGCCGTTGACATTGAAGGTGAGCGCATGGCCGCGCTTCGGGAAGAGATCCTCGTTCGGGACCGCCACCTGGATCGCCGCATCCGACACGCTCAGCCGCCCGTTGTCGTAGAGCTTCAGCCGTTCTCCGTTGAAAGAGACAAAGATAAAATTATTGCTCTGCGCATAGTAGCTCAGGCAGATTCCGATAGGTGTCACCATCAGCGAATCCTTGCGGGCATCCGTATCGAAGACGATATCCTTCATCACGTCCTCGCCGCGGATGGCCACACGCTCCTTCAGAAGGCCTAATTTCGCGGACAGCTTCTCGGTATATCCCGGGATCATTCCGCCGCCGCCAACGACAAAGACCGCACTGACCGGTTTGTCCCCGTTGAGGCGCTTGATCTCCTCCGCCACAAGCTCCGTCATATGATCGATGGTACTGTCTAACGATTCCAAAACCGTCTCGGAATCGATGGTCTGGGGCAATCCCATGATATCGGTGAAGGTAATCTCGCCGCCTTCGGTGGCCCCGCGCTTGATATGCTCCGCCATATCGAAATCCACCAGACAGTTCTGCACGATCACATTGGTCAGCGCATCCCCCGCCACCGGGATCATTCCGTAGGCGACGATGGCGCCGTCCCGGGTGATGGAAATATCGCTGGTACCTGCTCCGACATCCACCAGCGCAAGGTTCAGAAGACGAAACCGCTCCGGGATCGCGACCTGGATCGCGGCGATGGGCTCGAGGGTCAGATTGGTGACGTGAAGCCCTGCATGCTCGACGGATTTGTAGAGACCGTCCACCACATCGTCCGGAAGGAAGGTGGCGATGATATCCGCACCGATGGTCTTGGCCTTGTGACCGCTCAAGTTCCCGATCTGGTACCCGTTCATGTAATATCGCATCGGCGTATAGCCGACACAGTAGAATTTCATATCGGACTGCTCAGTTGACTGGAATTCCTCGTACGCCTGCTCGATGCCGACCATGGACAGATTGTAGATCTCCTCGTCGGTGATCTCCTGCTCCGCCTCAAAGGTCTGCTCCACATGCGTCGTCACGGTACGCAGCACACGTCCTGCAGCAGCGATACAGACCTCTGTCAGCGATCTCGAGATATCCTCTTCGAGCTGCTTTTTCACGAAAGCGATGGTCTCCCCGACCTTGGCGATATCATGGATCTGACCGTCGAGCATGGCACGCGTCTCATGCTCCTTGATCCGCTGGGCCACCACATGAAACTGTCCGCCGGCCTGGTATCCGACGGTACCCACGATGCTGCGGGTTCCGATGTCCAGACCAAATACGTACTGACCCTGATTGTCTCTTACTCCAGCCATGTAAAAGCCTCCAATTTTCTGCGGATCTGCGCATAACTTTCCGCAAGTGTTCCGCTGTTGTCGATCACAAAGTCGCTCCCCTCCCGAAAGGCACGGTCGGAAAGCTGCGA
>JAFYEE010000005.1 GCA_017544405.1 Lachnospiraceae bacterium | reverse complement strand
TTCCAGCATCATGAGCAAGAAGCTTGCGGCCGGCGCCGATGCCATCGTGCTCGATGTCAAGACCGGAAGCGGCGCGTTCATGAAGGAGGAGGCGGATTCGGTCGCCCTCGCGGAGGAGATGCTCTCCATCGGGCGTCGCGCGGGAAAGCGGATGGCCGCGGTCGTGTCGGATATGGACCAGCCCCTGGGCAATGCGGTGGGCAATGCCATCGAGGTACGTGAAGCCATTGATACGCTGGGTGGCAAAGGGCCGAAGGATTTTACGGAGCTTTGCATGACGCTGGGTTCTCTGATGCTGATCCTCGGCGGCCGGGCGCAGGACGATGCGCAGGCGCGGGAGATGCTTTCGGAGGCGGTTTCGTCCGGGCGGGCGCTGGAGAAGCTCGCGCAGTTCGTGCATGCGCAGGGCGGCGACGAGCGCGCGGTCTACGATCCGGAGCTGCTTACGCTGGCACCGCTTCAGATCGAGATCCCGTCCCCGGCGGACGGCTATGTGGCACACATCGACTGCGATGAGATCGGGATCTGCAGCCTCATCCTGGGCGGCGGACGGGAGACCAAGGAATCGGAGATCGATCTGTCCGTGGGGCTTCTTCTTAAGAAAAAGACAGGGGATGCGGTAAAGCGCGGAGAGTCCCTGGCGACGATCTACGCGGCCGATCCGGACAGGGCTAAGCAGGCGAAGGAGCGCTTTTTGAAGGCGTATCATTTTGCCACGAGCATGCCCGAACCGAAGGCACTGATCCGCAGAGTCTACGGAATCTGAGATTGGAAAGGGTAGGAGTATAGGATCCGGATGGAGAATTTATCAACACAGCTGGAACTGTCGGCGGAGGATATGCGCAGCATCTTCGGTATGCATGACGCGTATCTCAAAAAGCTGGAGAGGGACCTGAATGTCACGGTGGTAGACCGGAACGGATCTCTTGTGATCAGCGGTTTTCGCGAGAATGTATTTAAAGCGAGGGATGTTTTATTGGAACTGACCAGATATGCCAGAAGCGGAAATGAGATCGAGGACCAGAATGTAAATTACGCTCTGGAGATGGCTGCGGAGAATGATACGGAGGTTCTGTCCGTCGTGGACGCGGATCTGATCTGCCATACCCTGTCCGGCAAGCCGATCAAGCCCAAGACGATCGGACAGAAGGAATACGTGCAGGCGATCCGGGACTCTATGATCACCTTCGGCCTCGGGCCGGCCGGTACGGGCAAAACCTACCTGGCGATGGCGATGGCCATCACGGCTTTCAAGAATGAGGAAGTGGGGAGGATCATTCTGACCCGACCCGCGATCGAAGCGGGGGAGAAGCTCGGATTTCTTCCGGGCGATCTGCAGAGCAAGGTGGATCCCTATCTGCGCCCGCTGTATGACGCGCTCTACCAGATCATGGGCGCGGAGAACTTTGCCCGGAACATGGAAAAAGGACTGATCGAGGTTGCCCCGCTTGCGTATATGCGCGGCCGCACCCTCGACAATGCCTTCATCATCCTCGATGAGGCACAGAATACGACGCCTGCGCAGATGAAGATGTTCCTGACGCGTGTGGGCTTCGGCTCGAAGGTGGTGGTCACCGGCGATGCGACACAGAAGGATCTGGGACCCGGCATTGTTTCCGGACTCGATGTGGCGCAGAAGGTGCTGCAGAAGGTGGAAGGGATCGCGTTCTGCACGCTGACCAACCGCGATGTGGTGCGCCATCCGCTGGTGCAGCAGATCGTCAAAGCCTACGAGGCTTACGAGGAGCGGGAACGCAGAAAACAGAGCGGCAGAGGTGCGTCCGGAGGAAGAAACCGGACCGGTGGAACGAGACATGAAGGCTGAGAAGAAGGACCGGGAAAAAGGAAAAGCGATATGGTATCTCCCACAGATCCTGTATGCATTTGCGGGGACTTTTCTGTGCGTCCTCGCAGGGCTTCTGCTGGAGATGGACGCATCGGAGCTGCTGCAGACCGGGTGTTTTTCGTTTCTGGGACTGGCAATGCTGGGGCTGGCCGTACGCCTTCGCTTTCCCTATGACGCGAAGCTGCGTAAGGCAAGCAGACGGCGGCTTTCGCGCTTTTGGATCGCAGTCTGGATCGCGCTGGCCCTTGCCCTGATCAGTGCGTTTCTTCCCAATATGACCTGGCCGTTTCTTCCGATCTTTGTGGTCCTCGGACTCTACGGGACGCCTTTTCTCGGGCTCCTGGGAGGCGCGGTGCTGCTGACGGTGCCGGTCCTTTTGTCCGGGGGAGGCGCGGGCGTTTTTTTCCTGTATTTTATCAGCGGGGCCTTCGGCCTCGTGATCTTCCTTCCGCTGAAGAAGGAAGCGAAGATCCTGCTTCCCATGATCCTGTCGCTGGTGTGTCTCTTTGTATGTGAGATCGGAGGGATCATCCTGACGCTCAATGCGGAGCTTTCCTTCATGCAGTTTCTGCTGCCGGCCGCGAATGTGATCCTGTCGGCGGTGCTGCTCCTTGCGGGGGTGCAGCAATATGCGGTGAAGGAGCTCTATCCCTACCGGGATCTGTATCTGTATCTGAACGACACCGAGCATCCGAAGCTGGCCGCGCTGCGCAGCTCCGATCGCAAGGCTTATATGCAGAGCATTCATACGGCGTACTTCTGCGAGCGGATCGGTTCGGTTCTGGGACTGGATACGGATGTGCTCAAGTGCGTCGGCTATTACCACCGCCTGACGCCGCTCAGGGACCCGGAGCGCGAGGCGTTTTTTGACGAGATGAATTTCACGGTGCCGGTGCGGGATACGCTGATCGAATTTTCCGAGTACGCGCTCTCGAAATCCAGGCAGCCGATCCGGAGCAAGATGACGGCGATCCTGCTTTGTTCGCAGACCATGATCACAACGGTGCTCAATCTCTACGAAAAGGGTGAGACGCAGGTGGATGCGGCGCTTCTGGTGCAGCGGATCTTCCAGCGCTTCGAGGAGCATCAGGTTTTTGCCTCCAGTGATCTGACGATTCATGAATATGCCGAGATGAAGAAGGTCTTTGAGAGGGAGAAGCTTTATTATGACTTTTTACATTGAGAATGAGACGGATGCGGAATTTGCCTTTGATCCGCAGGAAGTGATCTCCGCTGTGGCGGAGGGCGTGCTGCGCAGCGAAGGATGTCCGGTGGAGGAGGTGTGTGTCAATGTCCTTCTCACCGACTCGGAAGGGATCCGTGCGTACAACCGGGACTATCGGGACATCGACCGGGAGACGGATGTGCTGAGCTTTCCGAATGTGGAATATGACACGCCTGCCGATTTTTCCTATGTGACCGAGCATCCGGAGGATTGCATGGATCCGGATACCGGGGAGCTGGTGCTCGGGGATGTGATCCTGAACGTGGACCGGGTACGCTCGCAGGCGAAGGAATACAACCATTCCGAGCGGCGGGAGATGGCCTTCCTTGTGGCACATTCTCTTCTGCATCTGTGTGGCTACGATCACATGGAGGACGCGGAGCGCCTGGTGATGGAGGAGAAGCAGGAAGCGGTCCTGCAGAAGCTGGGGATCACGAGAGATTCCGAATAGGGGGATGAGAATTGTACGGATATAAAACCCTGCGGGTTACGTATTTTTGCATAGCATTTGAACTCCTTACGCTGTATGCCTTTCGGCTGCACACGGGGGATGAAGGAATCGGTTATCTCGCTGCCGTGGCGGTGATCGATCTGATCCTCTGGCTGATCTTTGGCCGCGGACTGGCCGGGGTCGGCGGGCGGATGATGAAGAGCCGTCGGAAGAAGGGGCAGGAGGAGAATGTTCGCGCGCTCTGGCGGATCCTGCGCGGAAGCGCGGTGGTGCAGAGCATCCTCGGCGCTGGTCTGCTTGGCGTCCTCTCCACGGTGCTGCTGCGCGGAGCCTTTCATATGCCGCGGGCGGCGATCCTCGGCTGGGTGCTCGCTCCCGCATTTTTCCTGCGGGGGATGAGCGAGATGCTGCGCGGCTACTGCGAGGGACATGAATCCAACAAGGCGGGGATGATCTCGGATGTCCTGCGCGCGCTCACCTTCCCGGTCTTCGGGGAATTGCTTCTGACCGCCATGCAGGGATACGGACAGAAGGTCGCCTCCCTGCTCAAAGTGGATGATTTTGTTTCGATCTACGCCTGCTTCGGCGTCTGTATCGGCTGGAGCGTGTCAGAGATCTTTGCATTTCTGTTTCTGCTGGTCCATGCGATCATCACGGCGGGGCGCGGTGTCCGCGTGGCCGATCCGGTGCGCAGCAGGGAGAACCGCATGGCGCTTTTTTACGGGCTGTGGAGAAAGCGCGGTGATTCGATCCTCACGGGACTTCTGGTGATCTTCCCCTTCCTGGCGGTGCTCCTTCTGCTCAAGAAGCCGGGCACGGAGGCTGTGGACGGACTGGCGCTGGCACATGCCTACGGACGCTTCCTGAGTACCGGATTTCTGATCCCGCTGGTGCTGGCCGTCTTAAGTCTCTGGATCCTGGCGGCTTTGCAGGAGCGTTGTATCGTCGCGATCCGCAAGGAGGAATACCGTTATCTGAAGACGCTTTATCAGGAGGGGTTCCATCTGAGCGTTGTATGCGGAAGCTTTGCCTTCGGGTATCTGGCGGCGGTGTGCCGGAGTCTGGGAGAGCTTCTGGTGCCGGGAAACGGCAAGGCAGCGGAAAATGCGATCCTGCTCGGCGGCCTGGCGGCGCTTCTTGTGGTGGTGAATTTCTGGATGATGAAGACGCTCATCTATTGCGGGCATCTGCTGGAGCATATCGCGATCCTGGTCCTGGGGGATGGCGCCTTTTTGCTTTCCTTCCTCCTGCTGCGCGGAAAGTATGAGAGCATCGGCGGAGCGCTTCCCTTAAGCTTTCTGATCTGGCAGCTGGTGATGATGATCGGACTGCTCCTGCTTCTCTGGATCCGCTGGAAGCTGAGCGTGGATCTGATCCGCGCCGCGCTGCTGCCGATCGTGGTTTCGAGCCTTCTGGCTCTGATCCAGATGCTGGTGGCGCGGGGGATATCGCCGCATCTGGGCAATATTTTCACGGTCCTTTTCTGTCTGGTCGCACAGTTCTTTCTGTATCTGGTGGTCCTTCTGATCCTGCGCAATCTTCCGGAGCGGGAGATCCGTTATCTGCCGGGAGCGGTTCTGATCGAGCGTCTGGCGCAGCTTCTGCATGCCATCTGAGGGGGGAAAGCATATGAACATAGCAGTCGTCGGCGGGGGTGCGTCCGGGATGATGGCCGCGCTTGCGGCTGCGGAGAAAGGGGCGGATGTAACGCTCCTGGAGCGCAATGAGATTCTGGGGAAAAAGCTCCGTCAGACCGGCAACGGGCGGGGAAATCTGTCGAATGAAGCCATGGGTGCCCAGTATTATCACGCGCAGGATGGCGCGCGGATCAGGCGCTGGCTGGAGGAATTCGGCACAGAGGATACGGTCGCTTTCTTTGGAGGGATAGGCGTCCTGGTCCACGGACGGGACGGGTATCTCTACCCGCGTTCGGACCGCGCGGAGGATCTGGCGGAATGCATGCGCCTTGCGCTCGGAGACCGCGGCGTAAGGATTCGGACGGGCGCTTTGGTTAAGAGCCTTTGGCCGGGGACGGAAGGATCCGTTCAGGGAACTCCTGCCGAGAAGAAGCCGGAATCCGGCAAAGAGCCCGGGACCGGATGGACGATTCGGTTTACGGAAGACGGACAGACGATCGAAGCGTCTTTTGACCGCGTGATTTTGGCCTGCGGCGGAATGGCTGCTCCGAAGACGGGTTCGGACGGGAAAGGATACTATATGCTGCGTCAGCTGGGGGCACGGATCACAGAGCCCCTGCCTGCCCTCTGTGCGCTGAAGACGGCAGAGGAGGCGGCGGAGGCGGCCGGCGTACGCGCGTTAGGGACGGTCCGCATCTATGCGAAAGAGGCCGGCGCGCAGGGAGCGCCCCTTCCCATCGGCAAGGCAACCGGCGAGCTTCAGTTGGTGAAGGGGGCGATCTCCGGGATCCCCGTCTTTCAGGTAAGCGGAGAAGCCATCCGGCTTCTGAACAAAGGGGAGCAGGTGACGGCGGAGCTGGACTTTCTTCCGGGCATGCCCCGGCAGGCGTGGGAGGAAGCGCTGCGGCAGAGATGCAGGCCGGGACGCACGCTCCTGCAGCTTTTTACCGGGGCGGTAAACGGCAGGCTGGCGACGGAGCTTTTGAAGGAGCAGGGGCTGGCTGCGGACCGGTCCGCGGAAGAAGTGCTGCGAGAGTCCCCGGAAAAGCTATTTATGGCTTGGCTGAGCGTCAAGGGCTGGAAGCGCGAAGTAATCGGATCTTCTGATTTCAGCGCGGCGCAGACGAGCACCGGTGGCGTACCGCTTTCGGATGTTACGGATTCCTTTGAGATGATTCATTTTCCGGGACTGTATGTCACCGGGGAGATGCTGGATGTGGACGGCCTCTGCGGCGGCTACAATCTGCAGATGGCCTGGACGAGCGGGTATCTGGCCGGCCGGGCTGCAGCGGGAGAAGTAAGCGAGCTATGATCCGAATTGAACAGGTGAAAATGTCCATATCGGCGGGTCCGGAGGAGCTGCCGGGCCAGATCTGTCACATCCTGGGAATCCGGCCGCAGGAGCTACAGGACTGGAAGATCTTGCGCCGCAGCCTCGATGCGCGCAAGAAGCCGGATCTGTGGTATGTTTATACCCTCGAAGCAAAGGTGAGCGGTGAAGCGGGCGTGCTGAAAAGAGCGCAGAAGAATAACAGAAACCGCGACCGGATCCGCCTCTCCGAGCGCAGGGAATATCGCCTGCCCACCCCCGGAGAGCAGGCGATGGAGGCGCCTCCCGTGATCGTGGGAAGCGGGCCGGCAGGACTTTTCTGCGCGCTGGTCCTGGCCCGGAACGGATACCGTCCGGTGCTGCTGGAGCGCGGCGGAAGCGTGGAGGAGCGTACGGAGGCCGTGCGAGGCTTCTGGGAGAGCGGAAGACTCGATCCGGAGTGCAATGTGCAGTTTGGCGAGGGCGGCGCCGGAACCTTTTCCGACGGCAAGCTAAACACCCTCGTGAAGGACCCGGAGGGACGGGCCCGAAAGGTGCTGGAGATCTTCACCCGGTTTGGCGCGGAGGAATCCATTGTCTACGATGCGAAGCCGCATC
>JAFYEE010000029.1 GCA_017544405.1 Lachnospiraceae bacterium | reverse complement strand
CTGCTCGAATCATAGGATTCTTCGCAGGGAGGTTTTAATTTCGTCGGCGTGACAAGATTCGAACTTGCGACCTCTACGTCCCGAACGTAGCGCTCTACCAAGCTGAGCCACACGCCGCTTGCCGGATGCGGATTTATGAGCGCATCTTCGACAACAGTAGAATTATAGGGAAAATAGATTCTATTGTCAAGGACAAATCCGATTCCTCTTTTCAACGCGCGCCAAATCGTATATGATAATCGGACAGGGGAGGAGTGAACGAAGGTCCTCCGCCGCATATCTGAAATGAATGGAAGAAGTATGGATCAAATGGAAAACAACGCGCGTTTCACCTGGATCGAACGGGTCCTCAAGGCAGGGATGTTCGCCTGCCTGCTTTTTACGATCATCATATACATCTTCGGACAGTTTATCATCCGGAATGAGTCGCCTTTTAACAGCTCCTGCAAGCGCTACGATGCAAGCTGGATCTATACGGATCCGAGCGGGGAGACCGCAGTCTACCGGACCCATGACACCATCCGTGTCGAGGGAGTGGATCCGATCCGGCTCGAGCTGACGCTTCCGGAGGACCTTGAGGATGGGATCTGCCTTTTCTTTAAATCCGGTATGGATCTGGACGCCTATGTGGACGGGGAGCTGCGCAACCATTACGAAGTCAGCTATTCTGCCCTTGGCAAGAATGTCAAGTCACTCTGGCTCTCTGTCACGCTCCGCCCCGGGGACAGCGGGAAAAAGCTGGTGCTGGAACGGGCGAATGAGGGACTTGACACCTATTCCCTGCTTGATGTCTATCTTGCGAACCGTCTCGGATTTTCCCTGCATCTGATCCATGACAATATTTTCCTTCTCTTTTTCGGCTTTTCCATCGTTACCTGTGGCACGCTGATCGTCGTAATATGCCTGGTGTACCGGATCAGAGGCAGGAAGCCCTTCCCACTCTGGTATCTGAGCCTCGCGGTGCTTGGCATGGCCGTCTGGCTGATCCTGGACAACCTGACCTACCCCCTCTTTTTTCGGAATTATTTTGTCGACGGAGTCTCGTCCTACCTCGTGATCCTGCTGGTTCCGTTCCCGTTTGTGTCCTATATCCACTGTCTGACGGAAGGAAGGTATCGCAGGACGTATGACTTTCTCTGCGCGCTGATCCTCGTTACTTACGTGGTGCTGAGTGCGCTTCATTTTCTGGATATTGCTCCGTTCAGCGAAACCCTGCTTCTCGGGAATATTACCAGCGGGATCGTGGCGATCTACTGTTTTGTTGTGATCCTCTATGATACCTTTGTCAAAAAGCACCCGGAGAACAGGATCATCGCCTGGGGATGCTGCGTATTCATCGTGCTGTGCATAGCGGAGATCGTGCACCTGAATCTCACCTTCCATACCAATGACGGCATATTCGTGGCCGTCGGCCTGATGGTGCTCCTTGTCAACGCCCTCACGGATGAAGGCACCAGGCTCAGTGCGATGCGGGCCAGAACGCTGGAAGCGCAAAATGCCAACAATGCCAAGACGGCCTTCCTGGCCAATATGTCCCACGAGATCCGCACGCCGATCAATGCGATCCTGGGAATGGACGAACTGATCCTGCGCGAGGATACGGATGACAAGGTCCGGGAGTATGCGCAGAATATCAAGGAAGCGGGGACGGCGCTGCTGGAGATCATCAGCGATGTACTCGATTTTTCCAAGATTGAACAGGGGAAAATGGAGATCCTGAACGGGCCGTATGAGATCGGACACCTTTTTAACAGTGTCCTCACGATGATCCGGGTGAAAACGGATGAGAAGGGGCTCGCCCTGGAGGGCAATCTCTCGGAGGAGATCCCGTCCTGCCTCATCGGCGATGAGAAAAGCCTGCGTGAGATCGCGATCAATCTCCTGGGCAATTCCGTAAAATACACCCAGAAGGGAACGGTCACTCTGTCCATGCACAGCGAACCCATCGATGAGAGTCACATTCTGCTGTGCATCTCGGTGAAGGATACCGGGATCGGGATCAAGGACAGTGACAAGGGGAGCCTGTTCAAGCAGTTCGAACGGCTGGATCTGGAGAAAAACCGGTCGATCGAAGGGGCCGGCCTCGGCCTGGCCATCACGGCGAATCTGGTCGCGCTGATGGGCGGAACCATTGACTGCAAGAGCAAATACGGCGAGGGAAGCGAATTTATCGTAAAAATTCCGCAGGAGATCTCCGACAGGACACCCGTCGGAGACGCGAGCCGGTACGATGCGGCTGCGGAGGTTTCGTCCAGGGAGGACGACCTTGCCGATCTGACCGGCGTCCGGGTTCTCGTCGTCGACGATACCTTGATGAATCTGAAGGTGGCATCGGGGCTTCTGAATGTGCTGCACGCGGAGGTCACCACCTGCAGCAGCGGCGAGGAGATGCTGGAGCTTATCGTGCAGCAGAAGTTCGACCTCATCCTGCTCGACCATATGATGCCGGAGATGGACGGGATCGAGGCTCTGCGGAAGGCGGGCGAGACCGAGGGCAATCAGAATACGGATACGCCCTATATTGCCATGACCGCGAACGCGATCGCCGGAGCGAAGGAGATGTATCTGGAGAACGGCTTTGCCGATTATCTGAGTAAACCCATGAAAATTCAGGAACTTTCGGAGGTTATCCGCAAAAATCTTTCATGAGAAGGGCCGAAGATCCATGAGATCTTCGGCCCTTGCTTTGTCCATCTTCTGAAACAGTCTGTCAGAACTTCACCGTGTGTGCAAAGAGACGAAGGAGGCGCAATTCCCGCGGGAGTATGGTATACTGTTCGTGTTATGAATGAAAAAGAAATCGCACAATATGAAAAACTGATCCTGCGTCCGGTCGACCGGCTGATCGCGACGCTGGCGATCCCCACGGTGATCTCCATGCTGACCACCATGATCTACAACCTGGTGGATGCTTATTTTGTCGGGCGTCTGGGCACCAGCGCGGCGGCGGCCATCGGGATCCTGGCCTCGGTGCAGGCGGTCTTCCAGGCGGTCGGGTTCATGTTCGGACAGGGCAGCGGCAGCGGCATTTCGGTCAGCCTCGGAGAAGGAGAGCAGGAGGAGGCGAGCAAGATCGGATCCACCGGCTTTCTGTGGAGCCTGATCTTTGCGACGATCCTGGCGTGCGCCGGCTTCGGCGTGCTTTCCCCGATGTTGCGCTTTCTGGGCAGCACGGAGACGATCCTTCCCTATGCACGTACCTACGCGATCTTCATCCTGGTCGCTGGACCGGCGATGGCCGGCAGCTGCGTGCTGAACAACATCATGCGCTATGAGGGCAAGGCCTTCTGGGCCATGATCGGCCTGGTGACCGGCGGTGTCCTCAACATGATCGGCGATCCGATCTTCATGTTCGGAATGGGGATGGGGATCGCGGGGGCAGGCCTGTCCACCGCCCTCTCCCAGTATATCAGCTTCGGGATCCTGCTCTATATGTTCCTCTCGGGCAAAACGATCACGCGCATGGGCCTGCGTTATGTCAGCACGGACCCTTCCGTTCTCTTCCGGATCATCCGGCGGGGACTTCCGAGCCTGATCCGTCAGTTGCTCCATTCCCTGGCGACCGCGGCGCTGAACATCTGCGCCAAGCCCTTCGGGGATGCGGCGATCGCGGCGATGGCCATTGTCGGCCGGGTGGCGATGTTTATCGGCTCCACCATGATCGGGATCGGGCAGGGCTTCCAGCCGGTGTCCGGCTACAATTACGGGGCCCGCAAGTACAAGCGTCTGCGGGAAGCCTTTTTCTTCACCTGGAAAGTGGGTGAGATCCTCTTAAGCAGCCTGGCGATCCTGGGATTTCTCTTCCCGGAGCCCATCGTGCGGCTCTTCCGGGACGATCCGGAGGTGGTCCTCTACGGAGTGCCCGCCCTGCGCTTCCAGTGCATCGCCCTGATCCTGCAGCCCTTCAGCGTCTGCTCCAACATGCTCTTCCAGAGCATCGGAAGGACGCGTGTGGCTTCCTTCCTGTCCATGCTGCGCGGCGGTCTGTGTTATGTCCCCGTGCTGCTGATCCTGCCGCGCTTTATCGGCTTTACCGGGATCCAGTGTGCGCAGGCCATCGCGGACGTGCTTACCATGGCCATCACCGTGCCCTTTACGATCTACTTTTTCCGGCATACCTCCGCTGAAAACGAGGTTGCACCCATCGATGAAAAATACGCGGCCGCGACGGGCATTCACCCGGAGACGGTCCAAAGTGCCGCAGATACGAGGACAAAATGAGTCAGACGCCCCAAAAGAAAAGAATCGGATATCTCGAAGTACTCCGCACCATCAGCATTTTCCTGATCATCTTCGCCCATACCGGGCAGGAGGGGGTCTATGCCTATCTGAATGCGTCGGGCCTGTCCTGGCTGCCGGGCGGCATCCTGGCCATCCTCTCCCACAGCGGCGTGTACCTCTTTTTCATGATTTCCGGCAGCCTTCTGTTAGACCGCCGGGAGACCATCGCGCAGGTGTGGAAAAAAAGGGTCGTGCGGATGTTGATCGTGCTGGTCGTCGTCTCCCTGATCCATTACAGCCTCCGCTGTCTGGGAAGCGCGGCGATGACCTTTTCCGCAAAGGATCTGCTGCTGGGGATTTATCAGGGGATGGTCACCACCACGCTCTGGTACATGTATGTTTTTATCTCCTTCCTGCTGGTGCTCCCAATCCTGCAGGTTTCTCTGCAAAGTCTCCCGGACCACATGTTCCCCTATCTGATCGTGCTGGGGATGATCCTGGAGTCCATCCTTCCGGCGCTGGAGGGGACGCTGGGGCACTCCCGTTTTTCCCTTCTCGCCTTTCCCGGGTTCGCCTTTGTCGCTGTCCTCGGGTACTATATCCGCTGCCGCTCCGGAGAGCTTTTCTATGACCGCCGGTTCGCCTGGGGGAGCTTTCTGCTCTCGATGGGCTTTCTGATCGTCAGCGCGGTGTGGAACGGACAAAATCCGTACCCGAGCCTGGACCGCTTTAATCCGATCATCTGCTTCGGAATCTTTGTCTTTGCGCGCTATCTGGAGCATGTGCGTCCGATGCCAGGCCGCGCGATCGCCTTCTGGAGCTTCCTCGGCGCGGGCACCTTCGGCACCTACCTGTTTGAGGAGCAGCTCCGGAATCTGACGCATCCGGTTTACGGCGCTTTGCTGCCGCTTCTCGGGACCTATCCGGCTTCGATCCTGTGGATCTTGGCCGCTTCCGTCCTCGGTATTTTGCTGGTCCGTCTGGTCAAGCTGATCCCGCCTGTCGGACGGGCGCTCTGATGGATTTTAAGATTTTTTTTATTTTTTGATTGACAAAAAGATCAAGTTAGACAATAATGGCTCTATCGGTTGCAGCTACCGGCCGATAAATATCAAAGAAAGTGAGGTAAGGAAGATGTTTGTACGTGTGGCGAAAAATGATATTCATGTCCGTAATCTGACTTTACCTCGTGTTTTTGTGCGAATGGAGTAAAGGCTTTTTTGCCGCATACTTTTTATAATTCGAGACATGCACCGGGTAAATGAGATAGATTTTACCCGGTGTTTTTTTGTACTTTTTTCAGCACCTTTTTGCGTGGCCGCGCGGGTAAATACAGACACAAGGGGAGGAATACCACCATGAAAACACTTGGAAGCTATGTGAAAAAGCATGGCGCGACATACGCAATGGCAGTCATCTTTATGCTGATCGCGATTGCACTGGACATGATGTTCCCGAAGGTGACGGAACGGATTGTCAACGAAGTGATCGTCGGGCGCGATTTTACGCACCTTACTTTTTTGCTGGTCATGATCCTGGCGATCGGTGCCGGCAGGAGTTTTTTCGGTTACTTCAGGGAATTTACGTTTGACAGAAACTGCATCACGATCGGAACCGAGATGCGCAAGGATCTCTTTGATCACATCCAGGGACTGTCGCTGGACTATTTTGACGACACCAATACCGGCGAGCTCATGGCCAGAGTCAAGGACGACATCGACCGGATCTACAATCTGGTGGGAATGGTTGCGATGCGCGGGATGGAGGTCACCCTCAACGCGGTCCTGGTCCTGTACTTTATGTTCTCGATCAACCGCGTGCTGACGCTTCTGCCGCTGGCCTTCATGCTGATCTGCGGGACGACCGCGATCTTCATGGAGAAGAAGCTGGACAGCATCTACGAGGACATCAGCGAGGAAAACGCCGAGATCACGACGATCGCGGAGGAGAACCTCGCAGGCGTGCGCACGGTCAAGGCCTTCGCGCGGGAGCAGTATGAGATCGACAAGTTCCGGAAGCACAATGAGCGGTACTACGAACTGAACATGAAGGAAGCGTCCGCGCTGATCCGGTTTTATCCCGTTTTTCAGCTGGCGGGAACGCTTCTGCCGGTCGCGTGCGCGGTGCTCGGCGGGATCTCCGTCATCCGCGGAGGCATGAACCTGGGCAGCCTTACGGCGTACATCATCTACAGCCGCAACTGCACCTGGCCGCTCGAGGAGCTGGGATGGATCACGAATGAATTTTCCGGCGCGCTCGCTTCGCTTAAGAAGGTCCGCGCGATCTACAAAGAGCATTCCACACTGGCCATGTCCGAGGATCCGAAGCGCCTGAACAGCATCCGCGGAAGTCTGGAATTTGACCATGTCTCCTTAAGCTTTGGCGACAAGGAGGTGCTCTCGGATATCAGCTTCGTGCTGCCGGAGGGCAAGACCCTCGGCATCATGGGCCAGACCGGTTCCGGCAAATCCACGCTTGTGAACCTGATGCAGCGGTTCTACGATCCATCGGAAGGGACGATCCGGCTCGACGGTCAGGACATCCGCACGATGGATCTCGATCAGGTCCGCAAGGCCTCCGCGGTCGTCATGCAGGATGTATTCCTGTTCTCGGATACCATCGAGGAAAATATCCGCATGGGACGCCGGGAGGAGATGACCTCGGAAGAGGTGGAAGAAGCGGCCCGGATGGCGAATGCCGACAGCTTTATCGAGAAGCTGGAGGACCGGTACGAAACCGTCATCGGAGAGCGCGGCGTCGGACTCTCCGGCGGGCAAAAGCAGAGGATCAGTATCGCCAGGGCGCTGTCCAAAAAGGCACCGATCCTGGTGCTGGACGACTCCACCTCCGCGCTGGATATGGAGACCGAGGCAGAGATTCAGAAGACCCTGTCTGGAATTCAGGCGGTCACGAGAGTCATCGTGGCGCACCGGATTTCCGCCGTGCGCGGCGCCGACGAGATCCTGTACCTGGAGAACGGGCGCATCGCAGAGCGCGGTACGCATGAGGAACTTATGAAAAAGAAGGGGCTGTATTATGAGACCTATCTGGCCCAATACGGTCCCGAACAGGGAATGGAGGTGAGCGCGTAATGGGCGCTAATTCCTTTCGGGAAGACGAACAGATCGCAAGCAGCGATAAACGAAAAATCTATATACGAATTCTGCACTACCTAAGGCCGCATATCCCCGAGATCATTCCGGTGCTGATCTCCCTGGCCATTACGGTCGGGATCAGTCTGATCAGCCCGCTTCTGATCGAATATGCGATCGATGTGCATGTGGCAGAGAAAAACATTACCGGACTTCTGACCATCGCGTCGGTGATCCTGGTGCTCGGCATTGTCTATATTTTGTTTGTTAAGCTCCGGATGTACCTGATGAACAAGGTCGCGAACCGGATCCTGCTGGACATCCGGGATGAGATGTACGCGCATATCCAGGAGCTGTCTTTCTCCTTTTTTGACAGCCGCCCGACGGGCAAGATCCTTGCAAGGATCATCGGGGATGTGAATTCCTTAAAGGATGTGATGTCCAATACCATCACAAACCTGATCCCCAACTTTATCACCGTCCTCTGTGTGGTTGTCATCATGATGGTCAAGGACTGGCGACTGGCGCTGGGAACGCTCTGCTCCATGCCGCTTCTGGTATTCTGTCTCTTCCGGATCCGCGGCATGACACATTCGCGCTGGGCGGATGTGCGCAAGAAATCGTCCAACATGAACGCCTATGTGCACGAGGATATCGCCGGGATCGCCGTCGTTCAGAGCTTCCGCGCGGAGGATGAGACCAAGTCCACCTTCGCAGCGCTGGCCAATGAGCAGCGGGATGCCTATATCTTAGCCTGCAGGGCGGCCGACCTCTTTGGGCCGGCGATCGACATGAGCTGGGCGATCAGCAGCATGGTGCTCTATCTGGTGGCGGTCCGGCTCCTGGGCTATACGGCGGCTTCGATCGGACTGATCGCGGCATTTGCCAGCTATGCGACGATGTTCTGGAGTCCGATCATGGGACTGTCCGGATATTACAACCAGCTGGTGACGAACCTGTCTGCCGCAGAGCGGGTATTTGATATTCTCGATACCGAGCCGGAGATCGCGGACCGGGAGGATGCGCAGGAGATTCCGGAGATCGCGGGAGAGGTGGACTTTGAACATGTCGGATTTACCTACGATGTCGGAACCGAATCCGAGAAATGTGTCCTGGAGGATGTGAATTTCAAGGTTCAGCCCGGGGAAACCATCGCGCTGGTGGGCCCCACCGGTGCGGGCAAGACGACAATCGTGAATCTGATCAGCCGTTTTTACGACATTCAGAAGGGCAGGATCTTCATCGACGGTCACAACCTGACCGATGTCACGATTCACAGCCTCCGGAAGCAGATGGGCGTCATGACGCAGGACAATTTCATTTTCAGCGGCACTGTCCGGGAAAATATCCTGTACGGCAAGCCGGATGCCACGGAGGAGGAGATGATCGCGGCGGCCAAAGCCGTGAATGCGCATGATTTTATCATGAAGCTCGAAAAGGGCTATGATACCGTCCTAAAGGAGCGCGGCGCGGGTCTGTCCATCGGACAGCGCCAGCTGATCGCATTTGCGCGGACCATGATCTCCCAGCCGAAGATCCTGATCCTCGATGAGGCGACCAGCAACATCGATACGCACACCGAGCTTCTCGTCCAGAAGGGCATTCAGACAATGCTTGCGGGCAGAACCAGCTTTGTCATCGCGCACAGACTCTCGACCATCAAGAGCGCCGATCGGATTTTTGTCATAAATGACGGCGGGATCGTCGAGAGCGGCAACCACAACCAGTTGCTTCAGAAGCGCGGTGCGTATTATGATCTGTATATGGCACAGTTCGCCTAAGGCGGGCTGTGCCCGAAATGAAAAATAATCCTTTGGGTGGAGGAAATATGGAAGAGAGACTGTTAAAAAGAAAAGAGGTCCCCACAGAGCAGACCTGGGATCTGACGCTCCTTTACAAGAGCGAGGAGGAGCTGCAGGCCGACCGCAAGAAGGCGAGAGAGCTGGCAAAGCAGATCCGCAGATTTAAGGGAAAGCTCGTAACGGCGGAAAAGATCAATTCGTGCCTTACGCTGCTCGAGCAGCTTTACATCCTCCAGGACCATCTGGGCAACTACTACAGCCTCGCCATGGAGGTGGATCATACCGATCCGCGCCTGACCGAGCAGTATAATCTGCTGGAGAATGAATTTACGGCCATGAATGCATCGATTCAGTTTGTGGACGATGAGATCGCGCGCGCGGACGAGGCGGTGCTCCGGGAAGCCCGCGAGGCCGAGGAGCGACAGGCCGGCTATCTGGACGAGGTGCTGCGCTTTAAGCCGCACATGCTCTCCCCGGAGACGGAGAAAGCGCTGGCTTCCTTAGGTCAGACGCTTCATGAAGGGTATGAGACCTATCTCGCCGCGAAGCATGCGGATATGAAGTTTGGCAGCTTTACCGCGGAGGGCGTGAAATATCCGCTCGGGTACTCGCTTTTTGAGGACGATTACGAATACGACGCGCGGACACCGGTCCGCCGGGCAGCCTTCCGCGCTTTCTCGAAGAAGCTCCGGGAGTATGAAAATGTGACCGCGACGGCCTACAACCAGTGCGTGCGGGAAGAGAAGACCATGGCGGAGCTTCGGGGCTTCGGGAGTGTCTTCGACAGTCTGCTTTTTTCCGACGATGTCCCGCGGGAGCTCTATGACCGCCAGATCGATCTCATCATGACGCGCCTTGCGCCGCACATGCAAAAATACGCAAAGCTCCTTCAAAGGCTCCACGGTCTGGACCGGATGACCTATGCGGACCTGAAGCTCCCCGTCGATCCGGATTACAGCCCCGCGGTGACCATCGAACAGGCGAGAGAATACTGTGTCAAGGGACTTGCGGTGCTCGGACCGGACTATGTGAAGATGGTGGAGGAAGCCTTCGACAACCGCTGGTTTGACTATGCCAACAACGAAGGCAAGTGCACCGGCGGCTTCTGTGCCAGCCCCTACCGGAAGAACTCCTTCATCCTGCTGTCCTTCAACGGAAGGATGTCCGATGTCTTCACGATGGCGCATGAGCTCGGGCACGCGGGACATTTCCGCGCCTGCAGCGAAGCACAGAGTTATTTTGACAACAATGCTTCCGGGTATTTTGTCGAGTCCCCGTCGACCATGAACGAGCTGCTGCTCGCCCACTATCTGCTGAAGACGAACGAGGATCCCAGATTCCGGCGCTGGGTGCTCTCCAATATGGTGGGCAATACCTACTATCACAATTTTGTGACGCACCTGCTGGAGGCGGCCTACCAGCGCGAGGTCTATAAGATCATCGACAAGGGCGGCAGCGTGACTGCGGATACGCTCAGCAGGATCTTCAAAAAGACGCTGAAGAAATTCTGGGGAGATGCCGTGGTCCTGACCCGAGGTGCGGAACTTACCTGGATGCGGCAGCCCCACTACTATATGGGCCTGTATTCCTACACCTACAGCGCGGGGCTCACCATCGCGACCGAGGCTGCCAAGCGGATCGAGCGGGAAGGTCAGCCGGCCGTGGAGGACTGGAAGCGCGGTCTCGCCATGGGCAGCAAGCTGAAGCCCCTGCAGTTCGCGCTAAATGCCGGCGTGGATATCTCGACGGATGCGCCGCTTCTGGATACCATCGAGACCATCGGCGGCTATATCGATGAGATCTGCGCGCTCAGCGAGAAACTTTGATGTATTCAAAATCCCCGCTTCCTGCTCCGGAAGCGGGGATTTTTCACGTCAAACTTCCGTCCCAATTCCTATTTTTCTTCCGATCCAAAGCCTCACATTCTTCCGACCGAAACCCTGTTTTTCTTCCGATCCAAAGCCTCACATTCTTCCGACCGAAATCTTATTTTTCTTCCGACCAAATCTATCATATTCTTCCGATTTGGGGTAAAATGAGAACAGGAAAGGAGCAACGCAGGGATGAGTAACAATATATACATCAACAGATTAATGGACGAAGTGATTGCTTTTACTTTGAAAAGTAAGGGAGCATTGGTGATTGTCGGACCCAAATGGTGCGGGAAGTCGACGACTGCGAAAAGATTTGCCAGGACAGTTATCGATTTGATGCCAATTGACACCAGAGATGGCTACATTGAGCTTGCTAAAATTGCCCCTTCCAATTTCCTGAATTACGGTGAAAAACCAATCCTCATTGACGAATGGCAACATGTTTCCTTTATTTGGGATCAGATTAAGTATGAAGTTGACAAGACCGGAGAATTTGGACAATACATTCTTACCGGAAGTGTTACGGACAAGACCAGGGCAGATGCTATCTGGGATGGAAGCAGACATACCGGGAACGGGCGCATTATCCGTAAAATGATGCGAACAATGTCATTGTTTGAAACAGGGGACAGTAATGGAAGCGTCTCTCTATCAGGCCTGAAGAAGGGCATTTTTTCGCCTGTTCCATCCCCTAAAACGATAAATGATTATGCATATTTCATATGCAGAGGAGGATGGCCGGTTGCGATTGATAAGGAGCGGGATGTTGCGCTCGCACAGGCAAGAGATTATTATGAAGTAGTGGTTACGGATGATATTTTTTCGCTGAAGGAGATTCCACTTAAAAGAGATGAACAAAAGGCTCGAAAACTGATGCGTTCCTACGCCAGAAATGTGTCTATTGCCGCGGCAGATACAACGCTTTTGGATGATTGTACAGGAGAAGATGAATCCTTTGATAAGGATGTATTTGCAAAGTATCTGAATGCGCTTCGAAATCTGTATGTGATAGAGGAGCTTCCTGCATGGAATCCGAATCTGCGGAGCAGGACAGCCATTCGGACCAAGGAAACGAGGCATTTTACGGATGCATCCATAGGGGCGGCTGCACTTGGGATCACACCAGAAGGGATTTTTAAGGATATAACGACCTTTGGACTGCTATTTGAATCATTGGTTATCCATGACCTTCGCGTGTATGCGGATGTGATGGGTGCTCATGTATATAAATATCGTGATTCCAAAAGAAGGGAAGCCGATGCTGTAATCCAGTTTAATGATGGCTCGTGGGCTCTGATTGAAGTGAAACTCGGTGGGATCGAGGACATCAAAAGGGCTGCCGAAAACCTTATTAAGATTGCGGAGGATATCGATTATGAGAGGACAGGAGAGCCGGCTTTTCTGATGGTAATAACCAAAAACAATGTCGCCTACCGAATGGAAAACGGTGTCTACGTCGTGCCACTTTGTTGTTTGAGAGATTAGCCAATTCGGATTCTTTCCACGGCCGCGTGAAGGAAGCAGATCATGTATAGACAGTCCTTCCGATCTCTGATTATTATTTTTCTGATTTTTTCAATTCTCCTCGCTTCCTGCTCGGGAAGCGGGGATTCTCCACAAACGTATTGGACGGAGCAGTGCGCCTGACGAGCCTCGAACGCAAGATCTGTTACTTCGTTCTGGAGGAAGCAACGCCCTATTTTGCCGGCCAGAAAAGCATGGAGGAATGCATTGCTGTCCTCGAGAGCAGGACAAAGCTGTACCTGAGCGAGCAGATGACAACCTCACAGTGAAATAAATAGACAAAATTGGCTCATTAACACTAAATGGACAGAAATGGCGCGATAAGGATGATCGGGACAGGCTGGGGAGATCTGTATGAGAGTATTCACGTCAAAGAAAACCGGGAAGTACATAGGAGTCCTCGCCCTCCTTCTCTCCTTGTATGTGCTTGCAGCCTGCGGAAAACAGGAAGAGGTGACGGATACCGGTGCAACGGATAAGCAGGAGGAAAGCGCGGTCCCGCAGGAGATCGTGGATCTGCTGGCGGTGAACTGGACAGTGCCCGGGCAGGGGACGGATTGGGAAAACCTCCGTATGCAGGACGAGTGGGAAGTGGTCCAATGCGTCTCCGGGCTGGTGAATCCGACCAACGCGGAATACTTCCATTTTCAGAATGATATGGCTGTCCTCGGTGGAGATCTGTACTTACTGCTTTACATGGAAGATCTCGGGGATGCGCACCGGGCCAGCAGATATGAACTGAAGAAGATCGACTTAAGCAGCATGGAGACCGAGACGATCTGGGCGTCCATCGCGGATGCGGATTTTGCCGATGTGTTTGGCGATCTTTATGTCAGCAGGCTTCAGGAAAGCCACCCGGATTCCCCAGCGTGGATCAACTTTATGGATACGGACGGCGAGAACCTGTATTTCTTCCTGCAGGCCGGGAGATTCGGCGAGGAAGAGCCGAGCCATTACCGCATCGGGATGACTCCGGATGGTGCGGTTTTCGATGTGCTTGATATCACGGAGCCTTACCGCGAAGCATCCGGAAGCGAGGGGGAATCGATCCAGCCGCAACTGATAAAATGCGGCCCGGACGGGAGTCTGTATTTGGCATGTGTCCCGGAAAACGCCATCTATTTGTATGACAAGACGGGAAATCGAACCGCTACGGCGGATGTCAGTGGTCGCATTACCGACCTTCAATGCATCGGCAAGAATCCGGACGGGGTTCCGATCTTCGCATGCGCAACCGAAGCTGGGCAGATGGAGTTTTTCGTCGTCTCTGCGGGCGGGAAGCAGGTGCTCTGCGCAGGACCGTTTCCACACGGAATATATTCCATGGATGCACACGGAAATGTGCGGATCTTGAACGGAAGCAGATTGATGACCTGGAATGTCAGCACCGGGGAACTGTCCGGAATGTATGATTACACCGGTCTGGATGCACACTTATGCAAAGGCATTGCGGAAAATGATGCAGGTGACATCATCACCTGTTTCGGAGAAGGGACGGACGAGCGTCTGTATCGGCTCAGCAAATCCGAACATCCGGAGACAAAGGAGCTGGTACTGCTCCAGCAGTTTCTGGATGAATACACGAAGAATTGTGCTGCGGATTATTCCAGAACGCATCCCGGCGTGACCATCCGCGTAGAGCAGATGGATGCGAATGATGACTACAGCTGGAACAAACTGATCGTCGATTTCCAAAACGGTGAAGGTCCGGATCTGATCTGGGCGGATTGGGATCATCTTGAGAGTCTCCATGCGGCAGGACTCTTAAGCCCGCTGGGAGATCGGATCCCGAAGGATGTGACGGACCGCGTTTTTACAGGCGTGCTTTCGTTTGGAACCATGGACGACGAATTATATGCGATTCCGGGAGATGCAAACCTGAAGGTGATTTTCGTGAGTGATGCTGCATGGAGTCAGAACGGTTGGACCATGGAGGAATTGCTGGAAGCATACCGAAAACAGAAGGCAGAAAACCCGGATTTGCGCTTTGCCGGTTTTGACTGGGATCTGGATGGACTGCAATTATTTTATCACCTATACGCTCCGTCCATCGATAACAGTGAGTTTTTGGATCTGGAGAGTGGAACCTGTAATTTCAGGTCCGAGGGTTTCTACGATCTGCTCCGATTCTGCCGGGACAATGCGGATCGGGAGACCGGGACCGATTCTTCCACACATAAGGAAGACATGAAGCGGGAGATCGCGGAGGGAAGGGTGTTTTGCCTTCCGTATGAGGGAAGCCTGATCGGCTACTCCAAGGTCAGAAGCTACCTGGATGAAGGGTTTCACCCGGTCGGCTGGCCTTCTGCTTCCAGAACCTCCGGCTTAGTGTCGTGTTATCAAGCCACTGCATGCAGCGTGGCTTCGGAGAATGCGGATGTGGCAGCGGATTTTCTGGCTATGCTCCTGAGCGAAGAATACCAGATCAAGTATGGGACGAACTGGGTCAGACGTGATGTTATGGAAAAGCAGGTGAAGGATGCTTCCGAAATCTATCTGTACGGAGAGAATGGTCCGGAACACCCGGAGAAACCGGCCTTTTTGCATGGTGGCGGGCGGATCGAACTGGACGGAAGAGCAGACGGAACCTCCTATGTGGATGAATATGTCGCGCTGATGGATGGAGGCGTCCCGGTCAGTCTGGAAGCAGAAATAATGGCTATTCTCAGCGAAGAAATCGCGCCTTTCTTTGAAGGCCAGAAATCCGAGCAGGAAGTGGCGAAGGTCATTCAAAGCAGAATACAGCTGATGCTGAGTGAGTGAAGGGGCCGCTTCCGTGAACAAAAAAGCTACCCTGCAGCCTACTTCTCTTCACAAACCTGGAAGATGAAGAACTTGAGGTAATAGCTCTCCCCGGCGCCCCAGAGGATCGGGTGGTCGCAGGCCTGCGTGCGCAGCTCGACCTGGCGGAGACGCTTGTGGACTGCCTTCGCGGCCTGTCCGATCACCTCCGTGAAGAGCTCCTGTGTCATAAAATGCGAGCAGGAGCAGGTGGCGAGGAAGCCGCCGTCCCGCACCAGCTTCAGACCCTTCATGTTGATCTCGCGGTAGCCCTTGATCGCATTTTTCGTCGCCTCGCGTGATTTGGTGAAGGCGGGCGGATCGAGGATGACGACATCGTAGGTTTCCCCGGCCTCGTACAGCCTCGGCAGTTCATCCAGCACATTGGCGGCGCGGAAGGTTACCGTGCCATCGAGCCCGTTGCGCCGCGCGTTCTCGGTGGCCTGCGCGACGGCATATTCGGAGATGTCGAGCCCGGTGACCTCCGCGGCTCCGGCGATCCCCGCGTTCAGCGCGAAGGTGCCCATGTGGGTAAAGCAGTCCAGCACCCGCTTCCCGGCGCACAGCCGCTGGATCGCGAGCCGGTTGTATTTCTGATCCAGGAAAAATCCGGTCTTCTGACCGTTTACGACATCGACCAGATAGCGGATCCCGTTCTCTTCGATTTCGACATTCGTGTCAAATTCTTCCCCGATAAATCCCTTGTGCGGCGCGAGCCCTTCCTTCTTACGGACGGGCGCATCGGACCGCTCGTACACCCCGCGGATGGGGAAACCGTCCTGCGCCAGGATCTCCTTCAGGATCCGAACGATCCTTTCCTTCAGAGGCTCCATGCCGAGCGCCAGGCATTCGACGACCAGCACATCCGCGTACTTATCCACGGTGAGTCCGGGCAGAAAATCCGCCTCTCCGAAGATCACGCGGCAGCAGTTTCGATCCTTGCGGGGCATCACGCTTTTCCGGTAGTCCCAGGCTGCCTGCACGCGCGCGCGGAAAAAGGCGTCGTCTATTACGGCGTCCTTCCTGCGGGTCAGCATGCGAACACGGATTTTGGAATTCTGATTGATGAAGCCGTAGTCCATGCAGTAGGAGTCAAAATCCTGCACCTCGACGATCGCGCCGTTTTCAAAGGTGCCCATGATGCTCTCGATTTCGTTGTCATAGATCCAGGCACCGCCGGCCTTGATGGTGCGGCCCTCGCCTTTTTTCAGGGTTACGATGGTCATACTGTCTTCCTCTTTGCAATCGTTTCTTACTGTTTTCTCCAGTAGACGCAGTCCTGATCGATCAGATGGATCTCCCCGGTGCGGAGCAAACGAATTTTGACATGCGTGTCGGTGGGAAGAGGGCGCTGCACCACGATGGCATCCCCTTTGATATAGGTTCCTGCGCCGTCAAAGCCCTCCACGCGGACTTTCAGCCCGACGATCATTTCATTTCGAAGTACCGGCATATGCCCTCCTTTCACGCCTCCCGGCGGATGGTTTCAGTATAGCAAGAAAGCGCCAAGCTGTCACGCATTCGGCGCCGCATAAGAAAACTTTGTGAAAGTATTGACGGGGAAACCAAATTGTGAGACAATACAGCCAAGTGAAAGGGAGTAGCCAAACGAAGGAAACGGAATCGTTTCCGACGGGCTTGAGATCGTCACCCGGATCACCGCGGATGTCTTGCATGCAGACGAAGCGAGGATCCCGTATCAAGTGAGAAGGCAAGACTTTTACTGTAACTGTCAGGTTGCGGTAAGAGTCTTTTTTTAACGAAGCGCTTGCCGCAATCCAAAATGCAGAGCGCGGAGGATCAAGGGGGAGGCCCCGGGGATACCCGGCGCCCTGGCACAGCCGCATGACGGCAGAAAGAGAGGGCACTATGAAAGGTATGGTTATCGGTATTATTATTGCGGTGATCGTGATCATCATATTGATCAGCGGTTACGTGAAGGCTTCGACGGATGAAGCGTTCATCATCACCGGTCTCCACAAGGAACCCAGATATCTGATCGGCCGCGCGGGGATCAAGATTCCCTTCCTTGAGAAGAAGGATGTCCTGAAGCTTCAGCTGATTCCCATTGATGTCAAGACGAGTTCCGCTGTTCCCACCGCGGACTACATCAACATCATGGTGGACGCAACGGTCAATGTCCAGATCGGACATACGCCGGATCTGCTGAAGAAGGCGGCGAAGAACTTCCTGAACAAGAAGCCCGAGTACATCGCAGCAGTCGCAAGAGAAGTGCTCGAAGGTAATGTCCGTGAGATCGTCGGTAAGATGCACTTGGAGGAGATGGTTTCCGACCGCCAGAAGTTCGCTACGCTGGTCAAGGAAAACGCAGATCCCGATCTGGAGGCGATGGGCCTCGTGATCACCAGCTTCAACGTTCAGAATTTCGTAGATGACAATCATGTCATTGAGAACCTCGGTGTGGACAACGTGGTCCGTATCCAGAAGGCAGCAGCCATCTCCCGCGCAGAGTCCGAGAGAGACATCAAGATTGCTCAGGCGCAGGCGGACAAGGCAGCCAATGAGGAGCAGGTCAAGTCCCAGACCGAGATCGCTACCAAGCAAAATGAGCTGGCCATCAAGCAGTCCGAACTGAAGCAGGAAGCCGACACCAAGAAGGCAGTTGCAGACGCGGCTTACGAGATCCAGCAGCAGGAACAGAGAAAGACCATCGAGGTCACCAAGGCCAATGCGGACATTGCAAGGCAGGAGCGCGAGACCGAGCTGAAGCAGCGTGAAGCGGATGTGGCGGAGCAGGTGCTGAATGCGGAGATCCGCAAGAAGGCAGATGCAGAGAAGTATCGTCGTCAGCAGGAAGCGGAAGCAACGCTGATCGAGCGTCAGCGTGAGGCGGATGCACGCAAGTATGAGCAGGAGAAGGCAGCCGAGGCCGTGAAGGCACAGGCAGACGCAGCCGTCTATGCAAAGGAGAAGGAAGCAGCAGGTATTGCAGCAGTCGGACGCGCCGAAGCAGAAGCCATTCAGGCAAAAGGTATTGCAGAGGCTGAGGCGATGGAGAAGAAGGCAGAGGCGTACGCAAAGTACAACAATGCCGCAATTACCGAGATGATCATCAGCCAGTTGCCTGCGATCGCGAAGGAAGTGGCTGCTCCGATCGCTGCGATCGACAAGGTGACCGTCATCGATTCCGGCAACGGAGATTCCGGTGTCGCAAGCGTCGGCGGATACACTCCCGCCGTGATGGCCAAGGTCATCGAAGCTGTGAAGGAGACCACCGGATTTGATCTGATGGAGGTCATGAAGGCGCAGACCTATGACGCAAAGGTCAATCGCAACATCAATGTCACCGGTCTGAATGCCGAGGCGGCAGGCGAGGTTGCCGATGCGCTGAAGGGCAGTGAAGCGTAATAACATTTGATCCGGGATTTCGGGGCCGTCTTCGGACGGCCCCTTTTTTCGTATATTTTCGCTTATTTTCTTAATCAAACCTTAAGGCGATTGGTTATAGATTCTTAATCGCGAATGTGACAGAATATGCATGTGATCACAAAACAGGGAGGGAATTATGGAGTATCGTGTACTGATCTGCGATGATGACCGGGATATCGTGCGGGCCATCGGCCTTTTTCTGAAAGGTGAGGGTTACACCGTATTCGAGGCATACAACGGACAGGAGGCGCTGGACATCCTGGATAAGGAGGAGGTTCATCTGCTGCTTCTGGACATCATGATGCCGGTCATGGACGGAGTGGAGACGCTGCAGGAGATCCGGAAAAAATGGAATCTTCCGGTCATACTCCTCACCGCCAAATCCGAGGACAGCGACAAGGTGCTGGGACTCAATCTCGGAGCGGACGATTACGTCACCAAACCGTTCCAGCCGATGGAACTCATCGCACGCGTCAAGTCGCAGCTGCGCAGATATCTGCAGCTGGGCGGCAATGTGCCGGCGGCGGACAGCTTCACCTTCGGCAATATCACGCTGGACAATCAGTCCAAGACCGTGACGCTGGACGGGGAGCCGGTGCGGCTGACCAAGACGGAATACGATATCCTGCATTTTCTGATGCAGCATCCGGGAACGGTCTATTCTCCGCAGGAGATCTACGAGGAAGTGTGGAAGGATTCGGCCGTGAACGGAGAGAATACAGTGGCCGTGCATATGCGGCATCTGCGCGAGAAGGTCGAGATCACGCCGTCCGAACCCAGATACCTGAAGATGATCTGGGGACGCGGGTACTATCTGGATCCCGGCCGGGGTTGACAAGAGAACAGGGCAAGCCGAAAACGGCCCGGGAGAAATTATGAAGAAAAATAAAACGCAAGCGGAAAAAGAGTACAGACAGGAGGACGGGCAGAAGAAAGCACCGAAAAAGGTTTCTTTTGCGCGCATCCTTCTGCAGATTTTGCTGGTAGCGGTGCTGGGATGCATCGGGGGAGCCGGTGTGGCCAGTGTGGATGTGTTTCAGAGGTATGACTGTTACCTTGGAGAAAAGGCAGCCCTGCGCAGCATGTATAAGAATATCCAGACGACCTATTCCATCTATGTCGTTCAGGATGTGGCCGGTGACTGCAGGGCATCGGAGCTGGGCAGTTCCAATTTTCGGTACGGAGTGCTGACCACGGAGGACTTCGATCAGGTGGATCTGAGCGATCCGGCGAACTACCTTTATACCAATTTTACGAAGGAAGAGCTTGGCAGCCTGCAGAAGGGAAGCGCGGATCTGAACGTCTTCAGCTGCAATTACGGGGAGAACACCGTAAGCAATGCGGTGCTGATGCCGGTGGATCTTCCGTGGATGAATAATAGCTACCTGTACAATCCCAATTACACCGTGACGAGCAGCGCCACGCTCGACGAGATCCTCTGCGAGCCGAAGACGGGCAGGCTGTACGTCCGGGTGGAGGACTATATCCTTCCGGTGTCGCTCTACCTTCATGTGAGCGAGCAGGAATTCTATCATTCCTATGAGGACAAGACCGATTCTTTTCAGATTTTGGAGGACGGTTCCGTTGTATTCCCGGCAAATACCGCCGATCTGCTCAGCGACCGGAGTGCCTGGACCGACCCGGATACCCGGATCGCCCTCGCAGCACAGGGAGAGTGGCCGAACGGCTGGAGGATGGATCTGCGGCTGGAGGATGTGGAGCTGGTTACCGCGGAAGACCTGAAGCAGTGGAAAGACGGCACGCAACAATTTTTTTCCTGGCAGATTGACGGAGTGACGGGCAATATCCGCCTCGAGTCGGATCAGGTAAGAGATTATCCGGCGTATTACGTGATATCCAAGGTGCGGGAGCCGCTGGACCCTGATTCGGACGACCTCTTCGTCAGCGCGGGCGCCTGGGCCCATACAAGCTGCATTCTGTGCTATGTATGTCCCATCCTCGGGTTCCTGTTTTTGCTGGCCGCCGCAGTGCTGTTTGTCCAGCTCCTGTGGTGGTTCGTCCGGTGGGCGCTGCGCCTTTGCCGCAAGGGGGTTCTTGCCTGGGCCGAGCACCGGAGCCTGCTCTGGAGAAGCATCCTCATCATCGGCGGAATCTGTTTCCTGGAGCTGATTTTCGTGCTCGTATGGGGAGAATATGAAGCAGTTGCCTTCCTGTTTGTAGTGGAAAAGATCGTGCTGATCCCGCTCCTTCTCATCTGCATCGTGCAGATCGCGCGCCTTCAGAAGACGAGCTCTGCCATGGCGGCGGGAGACCTGTCCCAAACCATCGATACCCGGAAGATGTTCTTTGATCTGAAGACCATCGGCCGGAATCTGAACAGCCTCGGCAACGGCATCGAGCTCGCCGTGAAGGACCGCATGAAGAGCGAGCATTTCCAGACGGAGCTGATCGCGAACGTATCGCACGACATCAAGACACCGCTGACCTCCATCATCAGCTACTCCGAGCTTTTGCGGGGACACCTTGCGGGGCAGGCGGAGGCCGGACAGAATGCGGCCGACGAGACGACGATGGAGTACCTGGATGTCCTGCAGAAGCAGTCGTCCAGGCTCAAGACCCTGCTGGAAAATCTGATCGAGGCATCGAAGGCAACCACCGGGAATGTGACGGCGGAGCTTCTTCCCTGCAATATCTCCATGGCGCTGTCCCAGGTGCTCGGAGAGTATGAGGATCGCCTGCAGGCGGCGCAGCTCGACCTGAAGATCAAGCTCCCCGAGGAGCACATCAGCATTCTGGCAGACAGCCGGCATCTGCAGCGGATCTTCGACAATCTGATCCTCAACATGGCAAAGCACGGGCAGCCCGGCACGAGAGCGTATGTGAATCTGGAGAAGGAGGGCGATCTGGCCAGAATCTCCTTCAAGAATACCTCTCGCACGGAACTCAATCTCTCCGCGGAAGAGCTTATGCAGCGCTTCGTACAGGGGGATACCTCCCGCGGCGAGGAGGGTCACGGACTCGGCCTGTCCATCGCCAAGAGCCTGACGGAGCTCATGGGCGGCAGTCTGGATCTGGTCATCGACGGAGATCTCTTCCGCGTGGATCTGCGCTTCCCGTGCCTGAAGGAGGCATCTTCCGCGCCCGCGCCGGTATCCGCCCCGTTGGAGGCTGCCGGACCCTCGACGGATCCGAAGGAATAAGCAAGGCGTAAAACGACATAATTTCATTAAGAATTAAGTTGTATTCTTATCCGGTAACCCCTAAAATAGTTGCGATAGTAATGTCGCAACTATTTTTTTTGCTGAAAACAAGGTCCGGATCACGGCAGGTTCCACCGCGCGATTCGCTATCGCCGGTGTCCTCGCGCAGCGGTACTAGGCTCGCACAGTACGCGAGCCAAGGACCGGCGCTGCGGACGTCGCGCTTGTGGAAGCCTGCCGCACTCCGGACCGTTAGTGGTTCTTTATCACAGAAGCGAGGTATGTATGACAGAAGATAAGATCAGAGAACTGGTAGCGAAGATGACCCTGGAGGAGAAGGCAGCCCTGACCTCGGGCGACGGCCCCTGGATGACCAAGGCGGTGGAGCGTCTCGGCATCCCCTCGATGTGGATGAGCGATGGCCCTCACGGCCTGCGCAAACAGGAGAATTACAAGGAGGTCAAGAGCATCAACGACTCCAGACCCGCCGTTGCATTCCCCTGCGAATGCGCGATGGCGGCCAGTTTTGACAGAGATGTCATGTTCCGCCTTGGCGAGCAGCTGGGCCACGAAGCGCAGACCCAGAATGTCCAGCTGGTGCTGGGTCCCGGCCTCAACATGAAGCGCAGTCCCCTGTGCGGCCGCAATTTTGAATATCTCTCCGAGGACCCGCTTCTGGCGGGCGAGCTCAGCGCGGCGTACGTAAAAGGCATCCAGAGCAAAGGCGTCGGCGCCTGCATCAAGCATTTTCTGGCCAATTCCCAGGAGACCAACCGCTTTACCGGCTCATCGGATGTGGAGGAACGCGCGCTGCGCGAGATCTACATGCCGGCGTTTCAGCGTGCTGTAGAGAAAGCCCGCCCGATGGCGATCATGTCCGCGTACAACAAGATCAACGGCACCCATGCCACGGAAAACAAGTATTTCCTCACCGATGTCCTGCGGGAGGAATGGCATTATGAAGGCTGCGTGATCAGCGACTGGGGTGCGACCCACAACCGCGCGAAGGCCGTGGAGGCCGGGAATGCGCTAACCATGCCCGGCGTGAATGAGACCGATCACGAGGTGGCGAATGCCGTCCATGCGGGCATTCTGAAAGAGGAACTTCTGGACGAGGCCTGCGTGCAGATCCTTCGGATGGTTTACACCTCCCTGGAGGCGCACGAGGAGGGCGCGCAGCCCCGTTATGACGAGGAGCGCACGGTCTGCCGCGAGGCATTGGAACAGTCTGCGGTCCTCCTGAAAAACAAAGACCGCATCCTTCCGCTGGATCCTTCCATGAAGATCGCCTTCATCGGCGGCTTCGCCAAGGCACCCAGATATCAGGGCGGCGGAAGCTCTCATGTGACGCCGATCCGCATGACGAACGCCTTTGAGGAGGCGTCCCGGATCGCGCAGATCACCTATGCACAGGGCTATCCCGAAGCGCCGGAGCCGGATCTGCTCGTCGGGATCGACCTCGTGCAGAAGGAGGATCAAGAGGAGAAGGGCAGTCTGGAACCCGATGCAGCGCTGATCGAAGAGGCGGTCAAAACCGCGCAGGCTGCGGATGTGGCCGTGATCTTTGCGGGACTCCCGGAACTGATGGAGTCCGAGGGCGCGGACCGCGAGCACATGGACCTGCCCGCGAGCCACAATGCCCTGATCGAGGCCGTGGCTCAGGCGCAGCCCAACACGGTGGTGGTTCTGCACAACGGAAGCCCGGTGGCGATGCCCTGGATCCGCAGCGTCAAGGCGGTTCTGGAAATGTACCTCGGCGGCGAGACGATCGGCGAAGCGACGACAAACCTGCTCTTCGGCAAGGCAAATCCCAGCGGAAGACTCCCCGAAACCTTCCCGATGAAGCTCGAGGATACCCCCGCATACCTCTTCTATCCCGGCGCGGGCGAGCATGCACCGTACCCGGAAGGGGTCTTCATCGGCTACCGTTACTATGTGACCAAGAAGATGCCCGTGCTCTTCCCCTTCGGGTATGGCCTGAGCTATACGACCTTTGTCTACACCGATCTCGAAGTCGACACGAAGGAGATCCGGGAAGGCGGAGAGATGCATGTCCGCGTGAAGGTGAAAAATATCGGCAAGGTCGCCGGCCGTGAGGTGGTGCAGCTCTATACGGGGCCGAACGGCGGCAGGGTAAAGCGCCCGTCCCGCGAGCTGAAGGGATTTGATAAAATAGAACTCGCGCCCGGGGAGGAGAAGGAAGTCACCTTCACGTTGCGCGCGCAGGATTTTGCGTACTGGGATGCCGGAAAGCACACCTGGACACTGGAAAAGGGCGCGTACCGGATCTACATCGGACGCAATGCCTTCGAGCTGGTGCTGGGGGAGGATCTGACCTGCCCGGAAGAGGCGGCTTTGCCTTTGGAATAAGAAATGGTATTCTGTCACGCGGTTTGGTAAAATGATTGTGTATGCTCATGAATCCCTGTGACAATGATCCGGCTAGGAGGCTTATATGCTTCATATTCTGCTTGCATTGGCAGCAATATATCCGTTCTTTGCCTTGTTTTTCCTGATTTTTATGTCTAAGGAAGGGTATGATGTACCGTCCCTTTTGCTTTCGGTCACGATGGCCATCAGCAATGTGGGATACTATATGCTCAGCACGAGTGATAATCTGCAGGAAGCAATGCTCGCCAACCGCATCACGTATTTCGGCGGAGTCTATCTGCCGCTCATGATCACGCTTTCCGTGGCGCAGCTTTGCAGGTTCCGGGTTCCGCGCCAGGTGAAGGCGACGGCTTATTTTCTGTGCGGTCTCGTGACCTGGCTGATCTTCAGCCGTTCGGACAAGGGGTATTTTTACAAGTCCGTGGAGTTCCACAACGAGGATGGCTTCGGATACCTGACCAAGGTCTACGGATGGGGACATACCTGCTTCCAGATCCTGCTCTTTGCCTATATCCTCTTCTCTTTTTATATCATTATCCGCACGCTGATCGAGAGGCGCAGAGATGTCCCGGCGCGGAATGTGTGGATGCTTTTTGAGGCTCTGACGGGCTCCGCGCTGGTCTATGTGGCGGAACGCGCCGCAGGACTGCATTTTGATGTGATGCCGGTGGTGTACTGCATCGATCTGATCGTCATCGTGACCCTGGCCGGCAAGACTGAGATGTACAATGTCTCCGGTCTCGTCATGCAGACCTATGAGGAGATGGAGCGGTACGGGTACCTGGTTCTGGACAGCCACTTCCGCTATATGGGCTCGAATATCTTTGCGCGGAGGGTCTTCCCCTATCTGGAGTACTGCTCCGTCGAGCATCCGATCGAGCTTCAGGAGGAGCTTGCGCGCAAGACCGACGCCTATCCTCTTTTTGAAGAAATCCTCTCCCCGCTGCGCCATTTTGCCGACGGAACCCTCTCCGAGGAGGACGCGACGGACCGCGAGGTGGAGGTCGGCTTTATCCATCTGGGATGTTCCTTTCATGCGCTGAAGAGCAACGGCCTTTTCAAGAAAACCTACGGGTATTTCGTGGAGATGGTGGACGATACCTCCAAGGCGGAGTCCATGCGCATGCAGATGCTCGGAGCCAAACGGATGCAGGAGCAGATCGCCCGTGCAGAGAACTTTTCCCGCGAGGCACAGATCGCCAACCGGGCCAAGAGCGATTTCCTGGCGGCCATGTCGCACGAGATCCGCACGCCCATCAACGCGGTGCTCGGCATGAATGCCATGATCCTGCGCGAATCCGGTGAGGAAAATATCCGGGAGTATGCGCGGGATATCGGCGAATCCGCGCAGATCCTGCTCGATACGATCAATGATATCCTCGATATTTCCAAGGTGGAGTCCGGGCGGCTGGAGCTGAATCCGGCGGAGTACCGGCTGAAGGATCTGCTGCACGAGAGCGTTTCGCTGGTGGAGATCCGCGCGCGGGATGCGAACCTGAACTTCCTCGTGGAGGCGGATTCCGGACTGCCTTCCGTACTTTACGGAGATATGATCCGCATCCGTCAGATCCTGGTCAATCTCCTGATCAATGCGGTGAAATATACGCACGAGGGCTCGGTTACCCTGCGCGTGAATGCGAGTCCCGAGACGCCGGAGAAGCCGGACGTTCTGTTCCTCCGGCTGCAGGTGGAGGATACCGGGATCGGAATCAAAGAGGAAAATCTGGGCCGTATTTTCCATACGTTTCAGCGCGTTGACGAAGAACAGAACGGAAGAGTCGAAGGCACCGGTCTGGGGCTGGCCATCACGCAGCAGCTGGTGCATCTGATGCGCGGCGAGATCACAGTCAGCAGTGAGTACGGGAAGGGATCCGTCTTTACCGTGATGCTGCCGCAGCGCATTGTGGACGCCCGGCCGATGGGGGCATTCTCCATCGGAGAACGCCGGAAGGAGCCGGTTCGCGCGCAGGCGGAGCAGAAGATCCTGACCACGGAGCGCGGCCGCATTCTGGCGGTCGATGATGTGGACATGAATCTGAAGGTGCTCCGTGTGCTGCTCAAGAATACGCAGCTGGAGCTGGAGACGGCGCTTGGCGGGCAGGAAGCGCTTGAAAAAATCGCTTCCGAACACTATGACCTGATTTTCCTGGATCATATGATGCCGGAGATGGACGGCGTCGAGGTGCTGCGCCGGATGCAGGCGATGGAGAACTGCCCCAACGCACAGACGCCGGTGATCATGCTGACGGCCAATGCGATCCGCGGTGCCATGGAGGGATATCTGAAGATCGGATTCACGGATTATCTGGCCAAGCCGTTCAAGCCGGAAGAACTCGAGTCTATGATTAAAAAATATTTGTAGTATAATAATCTCTGTGCTGTTTTTTCTGAGGGGGAGCAAAATACAAAGCGATGAGAGGAAAAAAATGAGTATCGGAATCGGAAAATTACTGCTGGAGCTGCTTCTCCTGCTGATTGGGTTTGTCCTTCTGGTCAAGGGGGCGGATTTCTTCGTGGATGGTGCGGCAAGCATCGCAAAAAAGCTGAAGGTCCCCGAGCTGGTGATCGGACTGACGATCGTGGCCATGGGAACCAGCGCACCCGAGGCGGCTGTCAGTATCACGGGCGCGGCCAAGGGAAATGCGGACATCTCCATCGGTAATGTCATCGGCAGCAATATCATGAACATTCTGGTCATCCTCGGTCTCGCTGCCGTCATCGTTGCGATCGGTGTGGCGAAATCCACCGTGCATATCGAGATGCCCTTCATGATCGTCATCACGGTCATCTTTATCGTCATGGGGATCGATGGGGAGATTGGACGCCTGGACGGCGTGATCCTCTGGGGACTGTTTCTCCTGTATCTGTGTTATCTTTTCGTCATGACGAAGAAAAGCCCGTCCGAGGGAGGATCGGGGGTCAAGGATATGCCGATCTGGAAATCCATCCTCTTTACGATCGGCGGTATCGTGGCGATCGTGCTCGGATCCGATCTGGCGGTGGATGCCGCAAGCACCATTGCAGCGGCGTTCGGCATGAGCGAGCGCTTTATCGGACTGACGATCGTGGCGCTCGGCACCTCTCTTCCGGAGCTCTTTACCTCCGTCACCGCAGCAAAGAAGGGGAGTGCGGATATTGCGATCGGCAATATCGTCGGAAGCAATGTGTTCAACATCCTGTTTGTCATCGGCACCTCGGCCCTGATCATTCCGATCCATTTTGCATCGAATTTCATTGTGGACGGAATCATCGCCGTCGCGGCGGCCGTGCTGCTCTGGGTGTGCACACTCCCGAAGAAGCGGCTGAACCGGGTATCGGGAGCCGTCATGCTGGCGGGCTATGTCGGATATTTTGTCTATCTGCTGGTCAAATAAGCAGATCTGTTTATGCAAGGTCATTGATATGGAAAGAAATCGAGGTGCCGTGCGACACGCGGCGCCTCTCTTAAATACAGCCGCTTTTGCGGCGAATAAGGGGGTACAGATATGGCCAATAGCAGTTACAATTCCGTTCTCAGCGCTGTCCTTGATTTTTGCTGCAAGGACAAAAAGCCGACCCCGGAAAATCTGGTCTGGGGCTATGCCAAGCTGCTGCTGATGGACGAAGCCTCCGTGCGCTATATGCTGGCGGACGACGGGGACTTTGCGGATCTCGAGCAGGCGCACGCATATTTTTCCGAGCACAAGCTGGATCTGGATCTGATCAAGACCGGAATTCCGCTGCTGGCGCCGTTTTTGCCCAAGGGGGAAGCGCGTCAGGAGGAATATACGGATTATTACGAATTCCTGGAGAAGGATGCCGAGGAATCGAATTCCCGTACGGTTCTGGAAGTTGCGGTGAAGAACTGCATTCCGGACATCGTGAAGGAATTTGCCGAAGGCCGTACCATGGAGGACATTTTCTCCTGCCGCGACGAGCTGAAGAAGACCTGGGAAGAGCAGAATAAGGACGAGGAAAAAGAGAAAGAAGAGAAAGCGGATTCCTCCGAGGAAGAGAAGAAGCAGGACACTTCCGGGCAAGAGGAAGATAAGGATGACGCCGAGGTCGAGGAGATGCTCCAGGGGACCGGCCGGACCCCTGCGAAGAAGGGAAGCGCCGAAGGCGGCAAATCCCCTGCCGGGAAAGGAAGCGATTCCGGCAAATCCAGGGCGAAGGAGGAGGAGAAGCCGCTGACGCTGGCGGAGCTCTCCGAGAAGTACCGCCGCCTGACCGGCGCGCTGCTCGAAGTGGTCAAGGGCCAGGATTATGCCGTTCTGAAATTCGTCCAGGGCTACAACCAGGGCGAGCTTCTGAGAGCCACCGAGAAGAGCAAAAAGCCCAGATCCTATTTCTTCTTCTTCGGCCCTCCCGGAGTCGGCAAGACGCTGCTCGCCGAGACGGCTGCGGAAGCGCTGGATATTCCGCACAAGACCTTCAACATGAGCGAATACTCCGCGCATCAGGCCCATGAGGATCTGATCGGTATCTCCAAGATCTATTCCTCCGCAAAGGAAGGAACGCTGGTCAAATTTGTCCGGGAGAATCCCAGATGTCTCCTGATCTTTGATGAGATCGAGAAGGCACACATCAACGTGATCCGTCTGTTCCTGCAGATCCTGGGATCCGGCAATCTGAACAATGTCTACCGCGATGAGGAGGTCAGTTTCCGCGACACGACCATCATTTTCACCTCGAATGTGGCCAAGGCCCTGTATTCGGACCGGAGCGTCGACCTGACTTCGCTGCCGGAGAAGGTGCTGATCGATGCCATCGAGCGCGAGAAGAATTCCAACGGGGACCCTGTGCTTCCGCTGGAGATGTGTTCGCGCATCGCATCCGGCAATATCGTCATGTTCAACCATCTCTCCACACGGCATCTCGCCGGGATGGTGAGCCACTATTTTGAGCAGATCGTGGAGGGCATGTCGGAAGCCTACCATGTCAGCGTGACCTGCTCGAAGTATCTGCCGCTGCTCTTTCTGTACAATCGCGGCGGGGAGATCGATGCCCGCATCGCGAGCGGACAGAGCAGCAAGTTCCTGAAGGACGAGATCTTTGAGCTGCTGCGCCAGCTGGAGAACAATCACCGCAGCGGGGAAGTCAGTTCCATCGATATCGACATCGAATGGGAGGGAATGGATCCGGATCTGCGGAGACTTTTCATCAACGAAGAAAAGGAAGAGGTGCTCTTCTTTACCGACCGGATCGGAGCGTGGCCCGAATCTGCCAGCTCCGACAAGTATGTCATTTTGCGTGCCAATACCTTTGAAGAGGCGAAGGAATATCTGTCCCGCGATCTGGCGGCCGTGTTCATCGATCCCTTCTTCGGTGAGAGCGGAGCGCATGAGACGGTTCTGTCCATCGCGGATTACAATACCGGCGGAGTGCGCCTGTTCCGGGATCTGACGGAGCAGACCACGGATCTTCCGATCTATATGATCGAGCGCGATCCCGGTTTTTCCGAGGTGGATCGCCGCACCTTCCTCCAGGAGGGCGCGAGCGGGATCCTCACGTTTAAGCCCGAGCAGGAGGGCAGCTTCAAGCGCCAGTTCGAGCAGGTCATGGACGAGCTCTACATGGAGCGCGAGAGCCAGATCTTCAGCCAGAGAGGCTGGGTCATCGACTACAAGACCAAGCAGGATACTTCCGCCGGAGAAGGTATGTTCAAGATCCGGTATTATGACCTGAAGAAGAAAAAGGCGGTCGATCTCGAGAGCCGCGGTTCCATCCTGTCCGACGCGGAGCGCCCGAATGTGCACTTCGATGATGTCATCGGAGCGGAGAATGCAAAAGAGGATCTCAGATATTATGTGAAATATCTCCAGAATCCCAAGCAGTTCCTGATGAACGGAGGCAAGGCACCGAGAGGCGTGCTTCTCTACGGCCCTCCCGGAACCGGTAAGACCATGCTCGCGCGCGCGATGGCCGGGGAATCCGAGGTCTCCTTCTTCCAGACCAGTGCTTCGGAATTCATGAATATGTATGTCGGTGAGAGCGAGGCCAATATCCGTCGGATCTTCGCCAAGGCGAAAAAATATGCTCCCTCGATCATCTTTATCGATGAGATCGATGCCATCGGCAAAAAGCGTGTCGGCGGTATCAACGCGGGCACGACGGAGAGCATGCTGAACGCGCTGCTTACGGAGATGGAGGGCTTCTCCAGCTCCGACAATACCTCCAAGCCCGTCTTCGTGCTGGCGGCGACCAATTACGGTGTCGGCGAGGAATCCGACGGCATAGCCGCCTTGGATGAGGCCCTGGTCCGCCGTTTTGACAACAAGATCTATGTCGATCTGCCCAAGGAGGAAGAGCGTAAGATCTTTATCCTGCGCACGCTGGAGCACAAGAAAGTGACGACTGTGTCGGAACAGACGGCGCAGAGCATTGCGGAGCGGACGACCGGACAAAGCCTTGCGATTCTCCAGAATGTGATTGATCTCGCCTTCCGTCATGCGATGAAGGAGAGCCGCCCGATGGAGGACAAGGATCTCCTGACAGCGCTGGAGGAGTACAATTACGGCGAGAAGAAGGAACACACGCCGGAGTATTACCGCAGTGTGGCCATCCACGAGACCGGGCATGCGTACCTGTCCTATATCAGCGGGGATAAGCCTTCCTACATCACCATCGAGTCGCGCGGTAATTTCGGCGGCTATATGCAGCATTCCAACCAGGAGGAGATTCCAAACTATACCAAGGAAGAGCTCCTGTCGAGGATTCGTACCGCGCTGGCCGGCAGAGCGGCCGAGATCGTATTTTTCGGGGAGAAGGAAGCTCTGAATACCGGCGCTTCGAGTGATCTGGAGCATGCGACGAATCTGGCCTTCCGCATCCTGTGCTCCTACGGAATGGAGGATCAGCAGCTGGTGGTGCTGTCCCGCGAGGAAGTGCTCAAATCGGAGCTGGCTTCCGAATATGTGAAGCAGGTAAATGAGATCCTGACCCGCGAGATGATAAATACGATCGAGATCATCACCGAAGCGAAGGAGAAGATCCGGTCCATCGCGGACGTCCTGGTGAAAGAGAACCGTCTGACGGGCAAGCAGTTCGAGGCCCTGATGGAAGGAAACGATTATCGGGAAGCGACGGAAAAGGAAGAAAGTACAACCTGAAAAAAGGTAGACATTTTCCGAAAAATATGTAAGATATGGAGAAAAGACCCTTTTGACAGGTCAGGAATCAGGCGCGGCAGCGCCGGGGGAGGTCATCTTGGAAGAGACGAAGGATAAGAAAAAAAGAATGCTGTCGGGCATCCAGCCCAGCGGAGAGCTCCATCTGGGGAATTACCTCGGGGCGATCAAGAACTGGGCGGACCGCGTGAATGAGTATGAGTGCTATTATTTCATGGCAGATCTGCATACGATCACGGTGCGTCAGGATCCGGCGGAGCTTCGGAAGCGTTCGGTTCAGCAGCTGGCGCAGTACATCGCCTGCGGTCTGGACCCGGAAAAAAATGTGCTTTTCCTGCAGTCTCATGTGCCGGCGCATGCCCAGCTGTCGTGGGTTCTGAGCTGCTATACGATGTTCGGTGAGCTGTCCCGCATGACGCAGTTCAAGGACAAGTCCGCGCAGCACAAGGACAATATCAATGCGGGTCTGTTCACGTATCCCGTACTGATGGCAGCGGATATTCTGCTGTATCAGCCGGATTATGTGCCCGTGGGCGAGGATCAGAAGCAGCATGTGGAGATCACGCGTGACATCGCGCAGCGTTTCAACAGCATCTACGGGGATGTCTTCACGATCCCGGAGCCGCTGATCGCAAAGGCGGGAGCGCGGATCTACGGTCTGTCGACGCCCGGGGACAAGATGTCCAAGTCCGTCCCCGAGGGTTGCGTATTTCTGATGGACAGCCCGGACGAGATCGCGCGGAAGTTTAAGCGCGCCGTCACGGACAGCGATACGGAGAACTGTGTGCACTTTGATAAAGTGAATAAGCCGGGTGTGGCGAATCTGATGAATATCTATTCGACGATCACGGGCAAGTCTTACGAGGAGATTGAGGCGGAGTTCGCCGGACAGGGATACGGCAAGTTCAAGCCGGCCGTCGCGGAGGTCGTCGTGGAGCATCTGCGTCCGATCCGTGAGGAGGCCGAGCGCCTGATGAAGGACAAGGCTTATCTGGATCAGGTCTACCGGGATGGAGCGGAGCGCGCTGCGTATGTGGCGAATAAGACGCTTCGCAAGGTGTATAAGAAGGTGGGGTTCTACCAGCTGTAAGATCTAGTCAGGAATGGTATGACAGTTACGCCCGGCCAGAGGGTTCCTATGTCTCGCTACGGGCTCGAACACTAAGCTCAGAAGGTTTTTCCATGCGTTCCCTGCTCCGAGCAACTCGCACGCACGAGCAAAGGCTGCTCGTCCGTGCTCAGACACTGCTCTCCGCCGGGAACGGAAAATCCTTCTTCGCCAAGTGTCGACCCGTAGCCGCTTCGACACAGGAATCCCCCTGACCGGGCTCGTATTTTTTTCCGACCGAGTGTCACCGGCTTGTCTGATCCTCCGAACCGGTGACGATAGGTTTGAGCCGCCTGAGTTTTGCTGAAATCTCGGTTATTTGTGCTCTTTTGATCTGGTTAACGTGACAGCCGCCGGGGGAAGAATGGGTGACGCTCGGTTTGAGCCGCCTGAGTTTTGCTGAAATCTCGGTCATTTTTGCTCTTTTGATCTGGTTAAAGTGACAGCCGCCGGGGAGGAATGTTGCCCCGCAGCGGTTAGCGGTCAGCACTTAGCGAGACACACCTTTTTTCATGTGCAGCGAAGGCGTTGTCTGAGCACCGAAGGTGCGAGTTAGCCGTAG
>JAFYEE010000028.1 GCA_017544405.1 Lachnospiraceae bacterium | reverse complement strand
ATGGCGGGGTATTTTGCGCTGGGAACGGCCTTCGGTATCCTGCTGGCGAAGGAGACGGGGCACAAGCCCCTCTGGGCGCTTTTCATGAGTATCACGATGTATGCCGGATCCATGCAGTTTGTGGGCGTGGAGCTTCTGGCCACGCAGGCTTCCTTAATCTCCACCGTCCTGATGACGTTCATGGTAAATGCCAGACACCTTCTGTACGGCATCACGCTGCTGGAAAAGTCCCGCGGTATGGGGAAGTACAAGCCGTATCTGCTTTTCGGAATGACGGATGAGACCTTTGCGCTGGCGGTGAAGGATCCGCCGGCCGGCGTGGACAAGCCGAAGTATTATTTCTGTATCACCCTTTTGGATCATATTTACTGGATCATCGGAACGACCTTCGGTACGGCGATCGGCGGTCTGCTCAGGGAATTCAACACGGAGGGGATCGATTTTGCCATGACGGCGCTTTTCGTGACGATCTTTGTCGAGCAGATGATGAAGAAGGAAAATCGTCCGCTGGGCGCGATCGGGATCGTGGCGTCGATCGCATGTGTGCTGCTCCTGGGACCGGAGGACTTCCTGATCCCGGCAATGCTGGTGCTGACGGTGCTGCTGGCGATCTACGGTCTGGCAGATGCGAGGCTCCATCCGGAGCGCGCAGGAGAGGAAACGCCGGACCGGGAAACAGCCCCGGAGGGACGAAAAGGGGGTGACAGATGATGGGCCATTCAATTGCGATCGTACTGGTGGCAGGTGCGGTCACGTATCTGCTTCGGAGTCTTCCTTTTCTGATCTTCCCGGAAGGGAAGGAACCGCCGGCCTGGGTGACGCGTTTTACGCGCCTGCTTCCGCCGGCAGTCATGGGGATGCTGATCATCTACTGTATCCGCGAGATCCACATCACGCAGGCTCCGCACGGGTTGCCGGAGCTGATCGCGGTGGCGGTGACGGCGGTCGTGCATCTTTGGAGGAAAAATACATTGTTTTCCATCATCCTGGGCACTGCCTGCTATATGGTGCTGCTCAGAGTCATGTGACAACGAAAAATAAGCCGGAAAAAGGAATATCCTAAAAGTCCGTACTGTGATAAGATAGGTGGAGGGGAGTATCTCTCACCTATCTTATTCTTATCTATTTGGAGGTCGTGTCATGAATTCTTATGTACTCAGCTGTTGTTCCACGGCAGATCTGCCCGAGGAGATGTTCCGGGAATATGACATCCACTATATCTGCTTTCACTATTTCCTCGACGGGAAAGAGTACCCGGACGACCTGGGGAAATCCATTCCTTTTGAAGAGTTTTACAAGGCGATGGCGGATGGCGCCGATACCAGCACCTCGCAGATCAACACGGAAGAGTTTGTGGAATATTTTGAGCCCTTCCTGCTGGAGGGCAAGGATATCCTGCATCTGTGCCTCTCCTCTGGGATCACGGGCGTTATGAATTCTGCGCTGGTGGCCAGGGATCTTCTTCTGGAGCGTTATCCCGATCGAAAGATCTATATTGTGGACAGCCTGGCTGCCTCCTCGGGATACGGCCTTCTGATGACCGCACTCGCCGAGCGCAGGAAGCAGGGCATGGGGATCGATGAGCTCCGCAACTGGGCGGAGGCGAACAGGCTCCGGCTGAATCACTGGTTCTTTTCCACGGACCTGACCTTCTATGTAAAGGGCGGGCGTGTTTCCAAGACGGCCGGATTTGTGGGCAATGCGCTGAATATCTGCCCGCTTCTGAATGTGGATTTCCAGGGACGGCTGATCCCGAGAGAGAAGATCCGCACGAAAAAGAAGGCCTTCAAGCGTACGGTAGAGGTCATGGCAGAGCGCGCGGAGAACGGCGTGAATTATAATGGCAAGTGTTATATCAGCAATTCCGGCTGTTATGAGGACGCGAAGGCGGTTGCGGATCTGATCACGGCGCAGTTCCCGAATCTCGACGGGGAGCCGATGATCACCAGCATCGGAACGACCATCGGTGCACACACCGGTCCGGGAACCGTCGCAGTCTTCTTCTGGGGCAAGGAAAGAGATAACTAAACAATAACTGCCAAATATAACTAACGTTATCAGAAAGGAAGGACCTCTATGGCTGACACACGGACTACATCAAATGAAAAAAAGGTATCGTTCCGGCAATCTCTGCCGACCAAGATCACAGGCATTTACGGATTCAGTATCGCGGCGATCGTGACCTTGCTGACCCTGATCGCTTCTCTGAGTTCCAAAAATACGGTTGAGGATATCTATGTCCGTTACACGCAGAATGTGGCGGAAGCTGCCGCTGTGGCGGTCAGCGAGAATCTGATCGTAGATGAGATCGCAAATGCGGACATACAGGGGACCGGCGACGGGACGACCGTGGAGCAGCAGTTTATTCAGATGCTGAAGGAGGATCCGGACGCGAACCGGGAAACCGTGTACAACTCGCTCGATCCTGCGCTGGGAGCCGTGAAACTGACCGGGATCGACGGTTCCTACGCCTACATGGTCAGTGCGGATGGTCTGATGATCTATCATCCTACCCAGGAGAAAATCGGTGCTTCGGTGGAGAACGCCGCGGTCAAGGGGCTGGTGGCCCGCCTGCAGAGCGGTGAGTCGCCTTCCAGTATCGGTTCCGGATCCATCATCTATGAATTCAAGGGTGCCCTGAAATATGCCGGCTACGCCTTCACGCACGGCGGAAGCATGGTGATCGTGACGGGAGATTACAACAAGATCATGACGGGGGTGAACAGCCTGACCGGGCAGATGATCCTGGTGGCCGTCATTGTTTTCCTGATTTCCTTTGTGGTCTACTATTTCCTGATCCGGTTCTTCCTCCGTCCCGTGAACGATATCGTGGATATCATCGACGGTACGGCGCGTTTCGACTTCCGGCATCATCCGAAGTCGGACGGCATCTGTGCCCGCAAGGATGAGCTCGGACTCATCGGTAATTCGGTGCGCGGCATGCGCAGGGATCTGCGCGATATCGTCCGTTCCATCGGCGATGCGGCAACGGTGGTCGGCGGGGATGTCGTCGAGCTCAACGAGACCACGGAGGCTGTCAATGCCATGTGTACGGACAACTCGGCTACCACCGAGGAGCTGGCTGCTTCCATGGAGGAGGCTGCGGCATCCGTGGAGTCGATCGGTCACGACATCGGAGGCATTCAGAATGCAACGCATCAGATCGAGATGATGGCGAATGACGGAACCACCATGTCGGATGAAGTCAAGGAGCGTGCGAAGGAACTGGCGCGCAGCACCGATGAGGCTTCCGACAGCACCCGCAGGATTTACGACTCGGTCAAGGAAAAGTCGGATGAGGCGATCGAGAGCTCCAAGGCGGTGGACAAGATCAATGAACTGACCGGTACCATCATGGCCATCTCTTCCCAGACGAGCCTGCTGGCACTCAACGCTTCCATCGAGGCGGCCCGTGCCGGGGAAGCGGGCAGAGGCTTCGCTGTCGTGGCGACCGAGATCGGCAATCTGGCCAACCAGACCTCCACGGCCGTGGCGGATATCAACGGTATCGTCGGTGAAGTCAACCGGGCCGTCAGCCAGATGGCCGGCTGTCTGAAGGAGATGACCGACTTCCTGGAGGAGACGGTTCTGAAGGATTATGACTCCTTCAAGGAAGTCAGTACCCAGTACGAGAGCGACGCGGATATGTTCCGCGACAGCATGGTCAGCATCAAGCTGGCGGTGGATGACCTGACCCAGACGATCGCGCATATCGTGGAATCCGTTTCCGCCATCAACACGACCGTCGGCGAGTCCGCGACCGGTGTGTCCGATATCGCCGGCAAGACGACCGACATTGTCTGCGGCATGAGCGATACCCAGGTGAAGGTGGACGAGTGCAGACAGTGCGTGGACGAGCTGAATGGCATCCTCGCGAAATTTGTGATGTAAGTGCGCAGCAACCGGCGCAAGCAAAAAACCGTCTCCGAAGGGGGCGGTTTCTTTGCGTTTGGAGGGAAATTTTAGGGGGAGTTTATTGCACCTGTCCGGGGAATAAGGTAAGATGATAAAGACGAGGTGTGCTATGAGAGTCGGATATATCCTGGCCTTATGCCTTTTTATAATCTTTAACATATTCGCGGGAGCGAGAGCTTATCGATCTAAGCAAAAGAGCAATGCCCAGATCCTGGCAAAGCTCCTTTTTACCGTCTGCATCCCGTTGTCCGCAAATGTCATACTCGTGCTGGCCCGCAACGAATTGGTCGCACGGTTCGGCTATGTCGTATTTTTCCTGGGAACGGACTGGATGCTTCTGTGTCTGCTCCGTTTTGTCAAGGAATATTGCAATTATGCCTATTTGGGGACCCGTATGAGGATCGCCGCCATCGCGCTTATGTCAGCGGATACGGTTTCCATCATTCTGAATCCGTTTGCGGATCATGTGTTTGGCGTGCAGGCGACCACCCTGCGCGACGGCTCCGTGTACTATGCCGTTGCATCCCACTGGTATCACTATGTTCATCTGGCGCTGAATTTCGGCCTGGTGTTCCTGATTTTTTTCTATGTCATCCGCAAGATCCTGCAGAGCTCTACGGTCTATCTGGAAAAATACCTCATTCCGCTTATGATCCTGGCGCTTACCTCGGTCTGGGAGGCGTACTCGATTCTCCGCAGCTCCGCGTTTGACACTTCGATGGTGGGCTACGGGCTGTGCGGCGTACTGTTTTATTACACGGTCATGCACTATCACATGTACCTCCTTACGGACCGCATGCTTTCCACGGTGGTGGCGAATGTCACGGACGGCATATTCTGCTTTGACAATGAGGGGCACTGCCTTTTCTACAACCAGAGCGCGAAGGAGATGTTTGAGCTTTCGCCACAGGATATGCGCGCTGCGGAGCGTACGGTCGAGGAGCTGATGAGTGTGAACGAACGCTACACGCGCGACTACGTGAAGGAGACCCGCCATATACAGAGAAACGGGGAGGAGCGGATCTACGAGATCGAATACCACACGGTCTATGACTCCCGGATGATCTATACCGGATTCTTCATCAATGTGGAGGATCATACGGACGAGCAGCGCAGGATCGAGGAGGAAACCTACCGGGCGACCCACGATGAGCTGACCGGGATCTACAACCGTCAGGAGCTGTATCGTCTGACCGAACAGACCATCCGAAGGAATCCGGAGACCCGGTATGTGATCGTGGTGTCCGACATCCGTGAATTCAAAATGGTCAACGACGTCTTCGGCCGGGAGACCGGGGATGAGATCCTGATCCGCATCGCGAAGGCTGTGCAGGAATTCGTTCGGGAGACGGATGTTTTCGGCCGGATCGGCAATGACAAGTTCGGTCTTATCATGAAGAAACAGGATTTCAACGAGGAGATCTTCCTGGAGGGAACCCGGCTGATCTCCTATGTGGGCGATGAGCACTCCTATCCGCTGGTGGTGCACATCGGTGTCTACGAGGTGACCAATTCGAGGCTCAGTGCCTCCGCCATGTATGACCGGGCGTTCATGGCGCTGTCCTCCGTGAAAAATGAGCTGCAGGTGCGTCTGGCCTACTATGACGAGAAGCTGCGCGACGATATCCTCTGGGAGCAGAAGATCATCGGAACGCTCGACGACGCGCTGGAGCATGGGGATATCGTGCCCTATCTGCAGGCACAGGTGAACCGCGACGGACAGATCGAAGGCTCGGAGGCTCTGGTGCGCTGGAACCATGCGACGGAAGGGTTCCTGACACCCGGGCGGTTTATGCCGATCCTCGAGCGCAACGGAATGGTGGTCAAGATCGATACCTACATCTGGGAATATGCCTGCAAGACGCTGCGCCGCTGGAAGGAAGAGGGACGGAAGGAAATGTACATCTCCGTCAATATCTCGCCGAAGGATTTCTATTTTATTGATGTCTACGAGGTCATCACCGGCCTTGTGAAAAAATATGAAGTGGATCCGTCACTGCTTCGCCTTGAGATCACGGAATCCACGATGATGCGCGACATGGAGCGCAAGATGGAGACAATCAACCAGCTGCGGAAGGAAGGCTTCCTGCTGGAGATGGACGACTTCGGAAGCGGGTATTCCTCCCTGAATATGCTCAAGGATATGCCGGTGGACATTCTGAAGGTGGATATGCTCTTCCTGTCCAAGACGGACAATATTCAGAGAACCAGAGCCATCCTTGAGCTGATCATCAATCTGGCCAAGAGCCTCGATATGCCGGTGATCACCGAGGGCGTGGAGGAAAAGCATCAGGTGGATGCACTGACCGAGATGGGCTGCGATATGTTCCAGGGGTACTATTTCGCAAAGCCGATCTCGCTCAGGGAATTTGAAGAACGGTTTATGGACAGAGGAACGGCCTGAGTCGCTGCACTGTCCGGACCGAATCGGAAGGACGGACAGGGAAGCTATGGGACAGGACAGATTTATTACCATCGGAGAGATCATGCTGCGGCTTACGCCGCCGAATTATGAAAAAATTCGTATGACGACGCTGTTCGAGGCCAGTTACGGCGGAAGCGAAGCCAATATCGCCCTCGCGCTGGCAAATCTCGGCGTGGACAGCAGCTTTTTTACGGTGGTTCCGAACAATTCGCTCGGCAAGAGCGCCGTCCGGATGCTGCGCAGCAACGATGTGCACTGCTCCCCCGTGATCCTGAGTACGCCGGAGGAGACCCCGACGCACCGTCTCGGCTGCTACTACCTGGAGACCGGGTACGGGATCCGTCCGAGCAAGGTGATCTATGATCGCAAACACTCCGCCATCACGGAGTACGATTTTTCCAAGGTGGATGTCGAAGCGCTGCTGAAAGGGTACACCTGGCTGCACCTCGGCGGCATCACGCCGGCCCTGGCGCCGAACTGTGCGGAACTGACCATGCGCTGCCTCGAGACGGCCAGACGCCTGGGGATGACCGTTTCCTTCGACGGGAACTTCCGGTCCAGGCTCTGGAGCTGGGAGGAGGCGCGGGACTTCTGCACCCGGTGTCTTCCCTACGTCGATGTGCTGTTCGGGATCGAGCCTTACCATCTCCCGAAGGATGCGTCGGATCCTTCCCGCGGAGATGTGAAGGATGATATCCCCCTGCAGCCGGATCTGCAGCAGCAGGATGCGGTGAACCGGGCGTTTGTCGCAAAATATCCCAATCTACGCTGCATCGCGCGGCACGTGCGCTATGCGCACAGCGGCAGCGAGAACAGCCTCAAGGCCTATCTCTGGTACGACGGACATACCTATGAAAGTAAACTGTTTACCTTTACCATTCTGGACCGTGTGGGCGGCGGAGATGCATTCGCAAGCGGTCTGATCTACGCGATGATGCACGGCTATGAGCCGATGGAAATGGTGAATTTCGCGGTGGCCAGTTCCGTGATCAAGCACACGATCCGCGGAGATGCGAACATTACCGACGATGTGGAGAGCATCCGGAATTTGATGAATATGAATTACGATATCAAGCGCTGAGTGACGCTCCTTGCTTGTAATCATCCGGACACAAAAAAGCCCCTGCTGCAGGCCGGGGCTTTTTCCATGCCCTCCCGAGCAAAGCGGGATTGTTTCAGAAATGGCTGAAACAGTGGATTTTCGGGCATTTAACACAAATATCTATGGTAAATATTTTACAATATTACGGGTTGGCTGATTTTACCGGAGTGGAGTAAAATAGGCAGGATGACGTTACCCGTGAGGAAACCGATACGATGAGAAAACACACAAAGAAAAGCAAATATGCGGCGGTCTTGCTTTTGTCAGCGCTGCTTTTGTGCAGCTGCGGACAGGCGGAGGAGGAAGAGCAGATGATCATCCTCGAGGAAGAGGAGGAGTCTGTCGCCGGCGTGGTGGGAGTCACCTACCAGGATGTGGTCTCCACCATGAAGATCCTGCTCGAGTATAAATCGCTGGTATCCGAGGAGCTGAGCTTCAAGGTGGAACGGCGGACGATTGAGGAGGTGCTCGTCGAGCGCGGCGATACCGTGACGAAGGGACAGCTCCTGATCTCCCTCGGCACGCAGGATCTGCAGGATGAGATCGATGCCAAAACTTACGAGATCCGGCGGATGGAGCTGCAGCTGGACGCGCTGGAAAAGAGCAAGGCGCAGGACATCCTCGAGGAGAATTTTGAATATGCGGTGCGGGATCCGGGCAACACCTCCTACACGGAGGAGGTGCACGAGGACCATCTCGAGCGCATCGAGGACTCCTATCGGAACAATATCCAGAATTACCAGGACTCCCTTTACATCGCAAGAAAGCGCCTCGAGGAGCTGAAACAAGGCGGGAATGACGAGCAGATCTACGCGCCCTTCGACGGAGTGGTGACTTACCTGCGGGCGGATCTGGAAGGCTCCCAGACCAAGATCGATTCCACGGTGGTGACGGTCATGGACCCTTCGGAATGCTACTTTTTTGCGGATAAGCCGGAGATGGGGCAGTATCTGAGCGAGGGACAGATCCTCACCCTGACGATCAATGGCGGACTGAGCGCCGGAGATTACCAGGTGGTGCCGGTTTTTGATGAGGATGCGGGGACGCTGAAGTTCAATTTCGCGGACGGCGGGGAGGATCTGTCGATCGCCGTCGGTACCAGAGGCTCCATCACGGTGGAGCTCGGAAAGCGGATGCATGTGCTGGCGGTTCCGGAAAAGGCGGTCCATCAGGCCGGGGATATCACCTATGTCTATGTGATCGATGAAAACGGCTACCGGATCGTCCGTCCGATCGAGACCGGACTCTACGGCGACTCCTATGTGGAGGTGGTCTCCGGACTCGAAGAGGGGGAGCGTGTGGCCGCGTCGGCCAAGTGACGGCGCGATGGCGGATCTCAGAAGCTCTCTTGCAGGAAGAAAGAAAACGGATTTGGAAGAAACCATGATAAATGCAGGAAAAAGGAAAAATCAGATAAGGAACTGCAAGTCGAAAGCAGCCGCGCTGCAGGCCCTCCTTCTGGCTGCGGCGCTCCTTTCCGGCTGCGGGGCGCCGAAGGGGGCGGACCGGGCAGAGGATGCCCCGGCACTTACGAGCGCGGATATCGAGCTTGTGGAGCCGATCAGCGCCGCCATCGGGTCGGAGATCGCCACCTACCGTGATATCGTGACCTATGAGGTCCTGAGCGGCGTGGTGTACCCGGGTATCACGGAGTACGCCTTTGAGGAGGATGCCACGCTGAAAGGATATCTCCACTATCCGGGCGAGCAGATGACGGCTGGTACGGTGCTCGCCCAGGCTAACGGAGACGCGCTCCGGGATACGATCGAAGGGCTGGAGCAGGAGATCGCGGATCTCGATCAGAGCTACCGGGACGACATGGAGGTCTATGAGGTCAGACGGCGGAATCTGACCGAAAGCATCGACCGTTACACGGAGGAAATGCTGAAGGAGGACGCCCAGGCGATCGCCTGCCAGCGGCTGATGTTCGACCGGGACCGCGTGGATCTGGAGGTGCAGAGCCGCAGCGCGCTCTACGATCTGGACCGCGCGTACAAGATGCGCCAGCTAAGCCACTTGCGGGAGCAGGATGCGGAGAACCGGATCACGGCGAAGGAAGGCGGCATCGTCGGCGCAGTGTCCCAGGCCGCAGAGGGGGACATGGTGCACAAGGAAAAATCCGTTGTGGCCACCGTCGATGAGACGGAGCGGTATTTTATCTGTGAATACAAGAATTCTCGGGAGATGTCCGAGGTGGTGCGGGCGTATATCTGCCTGCGTGGGCAGAAGTACGAGGTGGAATTCATCCCCTATACGCATGAGGAGTACAATGCGCTGATCAGCGCGGGGGAAGCGGTGCACAGCACCTTCCGGATCTTGGGCGATGCGGAGGAGATCCCGCTCGGTACCCCCGGCATTCTGGTGCTGATCACGGGAGAGGCCAAGGACGCGCTCTCGGTGTCCGCCAAGTCGATCCACCGGGACGAACTCGGATATTATGTCAACCGGCTAAACAACGGGGTCGTCGAAAAAGCCCATGTGACCAAGGGTTACACGGACGGCAATTACACCCAGATTACCGAGGGACTTTCCTACGGGGACGAGATACAGCTGAACAGCTATCAGAGCTACGGAACCAAAACCGCAGTGCTGGGGCGCGGCGATTTTGAGACAAAATATACCAGCCTCGGGTATCTGGCTTATCCCCGGGAGACCAGGATCACCGCGGATCTGGAGTATGGGCAGGTGACGCTGGTGGAGATGGTGGCGGAGAAAATGACTCGGGTCGCCAAAGGAGATGTGATCGCAAGGATCTCCGTGCAGGGGGACGAGATCGCGGTCGAGGAAAAGCAGCTGGCCCTCCGGCGGCTCTATGAGAAGCTGGCCGAGGTACAGGAGGATATCGATTATCAGATCGCCATCTGGGGACAGGAATCGGAGACCTACCAGCGCCTGATCAATTCCAGGGACAGCCTGAATACGCAGATCTCGCGTCTGCAGAAGACGATCTCCGAGATGGAGAACTGCTACCGGATGACGGAGATCGTGGCACCCGAAGATGGCCTGATCACGAAAGTCACTTCGCTTTCCGACGGAGCGGTGCTGCAGGAGGGGGATATTCTGGCCCTCATGGTGGATGAGTCCCTCTGCTACCTGCGTCTGCCGAATCCCAACGGAACCCTTAACTACGGCAATACCGTCTCCGTGCATTACATGGATGAGCAGGATGTGCTCTTTGAGACGGAAGGAAAAGTGGTGACCCTCGGCTCCGGCGGCATGACGGCCTCCATGGCCGGCAGCGAGGCCTATCTGGAGCTGCCGGAGGAGGATCTGCAATACATCCGCGAGAAGGTGATCGCGGAGCATCCGAGCTCCTTCATGGAGTTCAGCTTTGGGATCGAAGGGCATTTTGATGTACAGAAAAATGTGGTGCTGGTACCCGTCAAGGCGGTCTTCCTGCTGGGGCAGCAGACCTGCGTGGCCGTGCAGGAAGCGGACGGAAGCGTCACGGTGACGTCCTTTATCGCGGGCGGAAGAGATGTCGAGTACTACTGGGCCGTGGAAGGCCTGGAGGAAGGTATGACAGTATGTTACGAGTAGGATTTCAGAAAATATGGCATCAGAAGTGGCTGTTTGCCTGCATGCTGCTGGGCAGCATCCTGCTGGTGGCTACGGCCTGCAGCTTTCCGATGTACCGGAACGCGGTCTTCAACCGCATGCTGCAGGATGAGATGAATTCCGTTCTGGAAGAGACCGGGAAATGGCCCATGGTGTTGGAGTATACCAATTCCGTCGGCAATCAGTCGGGCGTCGGAGCCATCGCCATCGCGGAAAAGATGGCATCGGAATCCTACGCGGAGCTGGGCCTTGCGAAGAAGGACACGCTGTATTATTACGCGATCTCCAGCGCGGACGCGGTGCCGGAGCTGGCCCGTGACCGGATCAAGACCATCAGTCTGCGGGTATCCTTCATCGGCGATCTGACGGACCATGTGAACCTGATCGACGGGGCGACGTACTCCGAGACCGGGATCACGGAGGACGGCTGTCTGGAGGTGCTGATCGACGAGCGCTGCATGCTGATTAACAGCATCATCATCGGCGATACCTTCACTTTTGAGCAGCTTCACGATGAGAACGGAGATCCGGTCCGTGTCCGGGTCGTCGGTGTCTATACCAAAGCGGATCCCACGGAACCCTTCTGGCAGAAGGGAATGAATCTGTATACCAACAATCTGATGGTACGGGAGGATGTGTTCCGTCAGAAGTTCGCAACCACCTCGCTGCCGGGTTATACGATGGTCTGCAAGATCTATGATCTGGTGGATTACGAGGCCCTGGACGCCGGATATGTGAAGGAGCTGCTCCGGCGCACGGATTCCTTCATGGGAGACTCTCTGAATTCGATCCTGGTCAAGGATCCGGAGTATGTGGATACGCTGAAGTCCTACCAGACGAGAGAATCCCGGATCAACACGACGCTCTTTATCCTGCAGGTGCCCATCCTGCTGCTGCTGTGTGCGTTCCTTTTGATGATCTCCGGGCAGGTTTACGAGCTGGAGCGCAACGATATCTCCGTGCTGAAGAGTCGCGGCGCCTCGCGGAAGCAGATTTTTCTGCTCTATCTGCTGCAGAGCTCCGTGATGTCCCTGGGCGGTCTGCTGGTCGGTCTTCCCCTCGGAATGCTTTTTTGCCGGATCCTCGGTTCCGCCAGCAATTTCCTGGAGTTCCGGGTCCGCCGCTCTCTGGAGGTACGAATCACCCTTGAGGTGCTCGCCTTTGCCTTCGGCGCGGCCCTGATCTCCGTCGGGATCATGAGTATTCCGGCCCTGAAGCACAGCAAGGTGACCATCGTAAATCTTAAGTCGCAGAAGGTGCAGAAGCGCCGCTCCTGGTGGGAGATTTCGTTCCTGGATCTGATTTTTCTGGGGATCAGCCTGTACGGATACTACAATTACTCGCGCAACACGGACCAGCTGATCGAGAGCGCACTGAAAAACGAAGCGCTGGATCCGCTCCTTTATGTGAGCTCCACGCTGTTCATCCTGGGCGCGGGGATGCTGCTGCTGCGTCTGCAGCCGCTGCTGGTGCGTCTGGTGTACCTGGTGCGCAGAAAATTTTGCGGTCCGGCCGCCTATGCGTCCTTCCTGGAGACCATGCGCAACGGGCGAAAGCAGCAGTACATCATGCTGTTTATGATCCTGACGGTGTCGCTGGGAATGTTTGATGCCGTCTCCGCGCGTACCATCCTGCAGAATACCAGGAACAATACGGAGTACCTGGATGCGGCATCGCTGCGGATCCAGGAGCAGTGGAGCGACAACTCGAACGCGGTGGCCATCGATCCGAGTATCGAATTCATGTACTTTGAGCCGGATTATGCGCGCTTCGCGGATTTTGAGGAGCCGGAGGTTTACAGCAAGGTCTACATCGACGACGCGTATATCCAGGTGACGCGCAAGGACCGCATTCACGCGACGCTGCTGGGGATCCACACGCGGGAATTCGGACAGATCACCTCGCTGGACGATTCGCTCCTGAGCGAGCCGTATTATCAGATGCTCAACGATCTCGCCCTGAAGCCCAAGGGGATCCTGATGAGCGCGAATTTCAGGGACAAGCTGGGGTACAAGGAAGGGGATCACATTACCTTCAAGAATTCCGGGGCGACCGAAGTCAGCGCGGATATCGTGGGATTTTTCGATTACTGGCCGACGTATGTGCCGGAGAGCCGCACGGTGGATGAAAATAATGAAACCTTCATCCAACAGAATTACATGATCGTGGCGAATTACGCATTCACCTTTGAAAAATTCGGACTGGCTCCGTACGAGGTGTGGATGAAGCTGAAAGACGGCGCGACCACGGACTTTTTCTACGACTGGGTGGAGCAGAAAAATATCAAGCTGAAGGGGTATGTGGACCGTTCGAAGGATCTGGAGGCCGTGACGGTGGATCCGCTGCTGCAGGGCATGAACGGAGTACTTACGATGAGCTTCATCGTGATGCTGATCCTGTGTGCGGTGGGATACCTGATCTACTGGATCCTGTCGATCCGCTCGCGGGAAATGATGCTTGGCGTCCTGCGTGCCTTCGGAATGCACAAGGATGAGCTGCTGCACATGCTGATCAATGAGCAGATTTTTTCGGGTGTGTATTCGATCGGCGCAGGCATCCTGATCGGAAATATCTCGTACCGGCTCTACGTTCCGATGCTGCAGATGGCGTATTCGACGACGAGTCAGGTGCTGCCGATGGTGATGATCACGCAGAGCTCTGACATGGCAAGGCTCTATACGGTGGTGGTGCTGACGATGGTCGTCTGTCTGGCGGTTTTGGCGGGACTGATCTTCCATCTGAATATCACGAAGGCTCTGAAGCTGGGAGAGGAATAATGGGTGCTACGATCGAAGTAAAAAATCTGAACCGGATCTTCCGGGTGGGGATGCAGCAGTTCCAGGCGCTCACGGATATCAATGTATCGATTCCGGCCGATCATTTCGCGATCCTGCGGGGACGCTCGGGTTCCGGGAAAACGACGCTGATGAACCAGATCGGAGCGCTGGATACGCCGACAAGCGGAGAGATCCTGCTGGATGGCCGTAATCTGCTGGAGCTGTCGGAGCGAAAGCGCGAGGATCTGCGGCGGAAGGAATTCGGATTCGTATTCCAGTCGGTGTCGCTGATCCCGACGATGACCGCGTTTCAAAATGTGGAATTTGCAATGCGAATGGCGGGAATCCGCGGGGATTATCGTCCGCGTGTAGAGGAGACGCTGAAGATGGTCGGTCTGGGAAGCCGCATGAATCACATGCCGGCAGAGATGTCGGGCGGTGAGCAGCAGCGTGTGGCGATTGCCCGCGGGATCGCGCATCATCCGAGCATCCTGCTTGCGGATGAGCCGACCGCCGAGCTGGACAGTGCGATGGCGGCGGAGGTGACGCGGATCCTGAAGGAGATGACGCGGCGGGAGCATGTGACGGTGCTGATGACGACGCACGATGTCGGCCTGATGGATGCGGGGGATCTCGTGATCGAGCTGCAGGGCGGCAAGGTCCTGGGCATCACGGAAAATCCGCGGGAGTGACGCCCGGCATATCAGCCGGCGGGGATCCTGTTTTCTGCCATTGACGGGGGTCTCGGGAAGCATATAAGTGCTGCGTCCCTCGGGCGGCAACCCCGCCGGTATGGTGCAGGGGCAGGTACGAGTGCCGGTGCCTGCGGGAAGTATATGTCTGCTGACGGCGGGCTCGATCACTAGACTCGCCGCTGCTCATGCCAATGCAAGTGTCGTCCGGGCGAACTCGCTTCGCTCAGACAACGCCCGTCCGCCACTGCGCATTTCGCACCGCTCGCCAAGTGACGACCCGCATTTCGTCAGGCAGACATATATCTTCCCCAGGCACCTGGTCCGGAGCAGGACTGGCACGAGTTCCGGTGTCTGCGGGAAGTATATGTCTGCTGACGGCGGGCTCGATCACTAGACTCGCCGCTGCTCATGCCAATGCAAGTGTCGTCCGGGCGAACTCGCTTCGCTCAGACAATGCCCGTTCGCCACTGCGCATTTCGCACCGCTCGTTAAGTGACGACCCGCATTTCGTCAGGCAGACATATATCTTCCCCAGGCACCTGGCCTGGTGCAGGGACAACTTGTATGATGGTTCTGCAAAGTATGTGAGCGTCTCGAGCGGCGGACAACCCCGGCTGCGGACCTGCGGGTCGTCACTTAGCAAGCAGTGCGTATCCCAGGAGGGAGCGCAGGGAAACCATTTCCCGGAGCGAGCGACTGACGGGATGCGTGCTGCGCGCTTAGTGATCGAGCCCGCCAGCAGCGGGGTTACTGCCCGAGGGACGCGTCACTCGCAGATAAATAAACTACGCTACACCCCGTACAAAGGAGTAATCATGCCAACGGAAACAAAGGAAAGCCCTCTCATGATCGAAGCCGAGGGCCTCGTCAAAATCTATAAGACCAAAGAACTCGAAGTCCTCGCTCTGCAGGGCCTTGACCTGGAAGTCCGCGAAGGGGAATTCACCGCCCTCATCGGCAACAGCGGAAGCGGCAAAAGTACCTTCCTCAACATGATCGGAGGACTCGACCGCCCCAGCGCCGGAAAGCTCGTGGTCGGTGGCAAAAACCTCTTCACCATGACCGAGCAGGAGCTCGTCGACTACAAGCGCGAGACGGTGGGCTTCGTGTGGCAGAACAATGCCAGGAACCTCTTCCCGTATCTCAATGCTCTGGAAAATGTCATGTTGCCCATGGATATCTCCGGAGCAAGAAAAAAGCGCCAGAAGGCGCTGGAACTCCTCGAGATGGTCGGTATGAGCAGCCACAAGAACGATAAACTCGGCACCCTCTCCGGAGGTGAACAGCAGAGAATCGCCATTGCCATCGCCCTGGCCAATTCGCCCAAGCTCCTCCTCGCCGACGAGCCGACCGGAAGTGTCGACTTTGCGACTGCGGACCTGATTTTTGACATCTTTACCGAACTCAACAAAAACGGACAGACCATCCTCGTCGTCACCCATGATATCTCCCTGAGCAAGAAGGTGCGCCGCGTCGTGGCCATCCGCGACGGCAAGATCTCCAGCGAGCGCATTTTGCGGGAAAGCTACAGCGACCGCATCAAGGAATCCTCCATCGACTGGAGAAATGAAGATACCCAGGAAGAATTCGTCGTCATGGACCGCGCGGGGCGTGTCCAGATCCCGAGAGAGATGCTCGATCACATGGGGCTCGCCGACAACAAGCTCGTCGTGGAGTACAAGGACGGCCAGGTCCTCCTCAGGGCGCCGGAAAAGAGCGAAAAAGCGGATGCCTCCGCAGGGGAGAACTCCTGACGGCTTACGCGTCCGCGGTCAGATCCGCGCTCGTTACGCGCACCATCTGCTGCAGGCCGGCGAGGGGGAGCTCCACCTGGTAGCCGACCTTGCCCGCGGAGAAGAAGATCGTCTCGAAACCGGCGGCACTTTCGTCGATGAACGTGGCAAACTGTTTTTTCATGCCGATCGGCGAACAGCCCCCGTGGACGTACCCGGTCAGCGGCAGCAGGTCCTTTTGCGGGATCATCTCGATCGACTTTTCGGAGGCGGCTTTGGCCGCCTTTTTCAGGTCCAGCTCCTCCGCAACCGGGATCATGAACACATAATATGTCCTGCTTTTTCCGATCGTCACCAGCGTCTTGAAGACCCTGCGCTCGTCCTCGCCCAGAAGATGCGCGATCTCTACGCCGTTCGTGGATGGCGTGTCCGCATAGCTGTGGCAGGTGTATTCGATTTTTTTCTGCTCCAGCAGCCGCTGGACATTTGTTTTTTCTTCTTTTTTTGCCATGGGAAACCTCCGAGGATCCTGAAAAATCCCCGGTCCGGGGTGCTGACGCTTCTCCGGCCGGGGCTTTGCTTTAGATCCGGTGATAATTCTTGAACTCGCGGGGGGAAGAGCCGGTGACCTTGCGGAACGTGCGGTTGAAGGTGGCGATGCTCGCAAAGCCCGACTTGTAGCAAATATCCGTGGTCGTCAGACGCCCCTCCGAGAGCAGCGATTCCGCGAGACGAATGCGCTGGTAGTTGACATAACTCGAAAAACTCATCCCCATGACCGACTTGAAGGTCCGGGAGAAGTACGGAACACTGAAGCCCGCCTGTTCGGCGATCATCGGGAGCGTCAGATCCTCCTGCAGATGCTCGCGTATGTAGGTGCAGGAAGCGTTGACCTTCTCGAGAGTGTCCACACTGTGCGAATGATTCATGGTATCCGCAGCGGCGCTCTCATCCAGATATCTGGCCAGGAGAATGAAAATATCATAGACCCGCTTGATCATCTCTACCCCGAAGAACGGTCCGCGGTCCTTGTGCGCCTGAATGATCTCCAGGATTTTGCCTCCGATGCCCTCCGTCACCTCGGGATATGCGTCATGCGAGAGGTGGTTGATCCTGCGGTAAGCGGTCAGATAGGGCAGAAAATCGAGAAATTCCGTGATCAGATTCAGCGAATACTGAAGTCCCACCAGCTTCAGATCCGGATTTTTCGTGATCTCATGGAGCTGTCCGGGCCAGAAGAAGGCCACGTCCCCGGGGCTTAGCGCGATCTCGTTGCCGAGCACATTGACGATATGCGGCACCGAACGGTCTGCGTCCAGCGGAAGATAGGCCATCTCCACCACCTCATGCCAATGCATCGGATATCGGGTCGGTGAATTGTAGCTGTTCACCATGTTGACGCCGTAATTGTATAAATCTACATTTTCATAGGTACTTCGGTTGTCCATAAGGGTATCATATTTTATTCGGCAATCGATTGCAAGCGTCATGGACAAATAATGAGAAGTTCGTGACAAACTCTAATTAGAGGGTATATCCGTCCCATGCTAAAATATGCGAATATCACAAGCGTTTCCCGGTCTGCTGCACGGGAAAAGTCCGGAATCACACGATATGTGGCAATGGATTTGCTTTTGCATCATGGAGGGACATCTATGAAAAATGAAAAGGAAAAAAAGCAGTTTCCGCTGACGAAGCTGCAATGGCTCTGGGCCAACATGGAAGGGCTCCGGGTCTTCTTTTTTCTCGGAATCCTCGGAACGGTTGTCTATAATATCATGCAGTTGACGGTTCCTTTTTTTGCGTCCCGCATCGTGGACCTCTTCCTGACGGGAGAGAACGCCGCGGAGAACCTGATGACGCAGCGCAAGCTCTTCTACATGCTGCTCGCGGGGATGGTGGGGATGACCTTTTTGCGGACGGTGATCGTGTACGTCGTCTGTATGGATTTTGAGAAGGTGTCGCAGGGCGTGCTGTACCGCCTGCGCAATATCCTGTTCCGCAAGATCGAGAAGCAGGATATGCAGTTCTACGCGACCTACCGGACGGGCGACCTGATGACGAGAGTCACCGGTGACCTCGACGCCGTGCGCCATATGATCGCATGGGTGGTCCGCATGATCGTGGAGGCTTTTTCCCTGATGGGCGCGACGATCATCTACTTCTGGTCGATGAACTGGAAGCTGGCCATCAGCCTGATGATCGTGGCTCCGTTCATCTTCCTGATCATCGTCCTGTTCCGCAACAATGTGGCGCCGAAGCACCGGCTGCTGCGTGAGAAGATGAGCGAGATGAACACGGCCGCGCAGGAAAATATCGCGGGCAACCGTGTGGTGAAGGCCTTCTCCAGGGAGCCGTACGAGATCGAAAAATTCGACCGCAAGAACCGTGACTATTCCGAGACCAACCAGGAAACGGCCATGACGTGGCTGCGATATTTTCCGTTTATAGAGACCTTTGCGAACCTGATGCCGGTCGTCCTTTTGCTGGTGGGCGGTCTCTTCCTGATGCAGGGAGAGCTCACGATGGGCGAGTTCGTCGCATTTTCCGGACTGATCTGGGGTCTGGCCAACCCGATGCGCCAGCTCGGATCGATCATGAACGAGTTCCAGCGCTTTTCCGCGGCTTCGGCCAAGATCATGGAGATCTATTATTCCGAGCCCCACATCGTGGATCCCGAGGATCCGGTACCCGTGGGGGAGCGGCTGCGCGGAGAGATCGAGTTCCGCCATGTGTCCTTCGAATACCTCGACGAGAATGCGCAGGGCGCCGTGCTGACAGACATCTCCTTCCATGCGAATCCGGGCGAGACCATCGCCATCATGGGAGAAACCGGCTGCGGCAAGACCACGCTGGTGCATCTGATCCCGCGGTTCTACGATCCGTCCAACGGGCAGGTCCTGATCGACGGGGTGGAGACGAACCGGTACCGGCTGCACGATCTGCGGAAAAATATCGGCATGGCGACGCAGGATGTGCTGCTCTATTCTGATACGATCGACGGCAATATCGCATACGGCAACAGCCATCTGTCCCATCAGGACATTATCAAATTCGCCAAGTATTCGGCGGCCGCAAGCTTTATTTCCAAGATGCCCGACGGGTATGACACGGTCGTGGGCGAGCGCGGTGTGGGACTCTCCGGAGGACAGAAGCAGAGAATCTCCCTCGCCAGAGCGCTGGCGATCCGCCCGTCCATTCTGATCCTGGACGATACGACCTCGGCGGTGGACCTTGAGACCGAGAAGCAGATCCAGGAGAGTCTGAACAACCTGGATTTTCAGTGTACCAAGATCATCATCGCGCAGCGGATCTCGACGACCAAGAATGCGGATAAGATCCTGATCCTCCGCAACGGTCTGATCGAGGAGGCCGGGACGCACGAGGAGCTCCTGGCGAAGAAGGGCTATTATTATCAGGCTGCAATGCTGCAGATGGGAGAGGAGGCGCTGGTTCATGGCTGAGAAGAAAGAAGAAAGAAAGCGTGCCTTCGGCCGCGCCCGTAAAAATACCTACAAAGAGGATGAAATCCTCGAAGAGCCGTTTAATTTCCGGCATCTGCTCCGCGCCGGCGTCTATGTGAAAAAATATGCAGGCAAGATGGTTTTTGCGCTTGTGCTGAGTATTCTGGGCGGTGTCACGGGCCTGTTTGCGCCGAAGATCACCCAGCATGCACTCGATGTGACCATTCCGCAGAAGGATGTTCACGGCCTGTATCTTCTGGTGGTCGCCAGCATCGGGATCTATGCCGTTGCGATGCTTTTTACCTGGCTGCGCTCCCGCATCATGATCCGGGTGGCCAACCATATCATCTATGATATCCGCAAGGATCTGTTTGAGCATCTGCAGGCGCTGCCGTTCCAGTACTACGATGACCGGCCCCACGGCAAGATTCTGATCCGTGTCGTCAACTATGTCAATTCCGTGGCGGATATGCTGACCAACGGACTGATCAACGTGGTGCTCGAGGTCATTAACCTGATTTTTATCGTGATCTTCATGTTTTCCGTGGATGTGCGGCTGAGTCTGGTGGTGCTGGCGGGTGTACCCGTGCTGATGGTCTTCATGCTCTATATCAAGAATAAGCAGCGCAAGGCCTGGCAGAGAGTCTCCAACAAGAACTCCAACCTGAATGCGTATCTGCAGGAAAACATCGTCGGCGCGCGCATTACGCAGATTTTTGCCAGAGAGGACGAGAACGCGAAGATTTTTGAAGGTCTGTCCAATGACAGCCGCAGCGCATGGCATGAGGCTGTGCTCTACAGCAACCTCGTCTGGCCGGGCATTGACGATATCTCGGTGGTGATCCGCGCGATGGTCTACCTGTGCGGACTGCTGCTCTTCGGGATCGGCCATACCTCGCTCGGTGTCATCGTGGCGATCACCTCCTATGCGGCGCGGTTCTGGCAGCCCATCATGAACCTGGGCAATATTTTCAACAATTTTATCAACAACATCGCGTATCTCGAGCGTATCTTTGAGACGCTGGATGAGCCGGTCGGTGTGGCAGACGCGCCGGATGCGACGCAGATGCCGCCGATCAAAGGCGCGGTGGAATTCAAGCATGTGAACTTCTCCTACGAAGCGGGCAAGCAGGTGCTGAAGGATGTCTCCTTCCGCGTGGAGCCCGGCGAGAGCGTGGCCCTGGTGGGACCCACCGGCGCGGGCAAGAGCACAATCGTCAATCTGATCTCCCGTTTCTACAATCTCGACAGCGGCGAGGTCCTGATCGACGGCGTGGATATCTCGAAGGTGACGCTGTCATCCCTTCGCTCGCAGATGGGGATCATGCTGCAGGACAGCTTCCTCTTCAGCGGAACGATCGAGGACAATATCCGCTACGGCAAGCTCGATGCGGACTTTGAGGAGATCCGGAAGGCGAGCATCACGGTCTGTGCGGACGAATTCATCATGCGCATGCACGACGGTTACCGCACGGAGGTGCATGAGCGTGGTGACCTGCTCAGCCAGGGCCAGAAGCAGCTCATCAGCTTCGCGCGTACGCTCCTCTCGAATCCTGCGATCCTGGTGCTCGACGAGGCTACCTCCTCCATCGATGTCCAGACCGAGCGCAACCTGCAAAAGGGTCTGAACGCGATGCTGGAAGGGCGTACTTCCTTTATCATCGCGCACCGTCTCTCGACCATCAAAAACTGCGACAAGATCATGTACATCGATGACGGCGGCATCGTAGAGTCCGGCACCCATGAGCAGCTCATGGCGCAGAGAGGATACTACTACCGGCTGTACACCGCCCAGATGGAAAACCTGGCCTGATGCAAAAGAGGGGGTGAAGCTTCAACGTTTGTCCCCCTGGCCCAAGCAGTTTTCGGCGAGGGGTGTCGAAGCTTCAACGTTTGTCCCACAGGCCCAAAGGAAATCTGTCGAAGGGTGCCCATCCTCACAAATATTGCTCTGTGACCCGCGTCACAAACCCAGAACTCTCCGCAAGAGGGGAAAAAGGGGTGGTGGCGCGGGCTTTTTTGCGCGCCTGGCCCAAGCATTTTTCTGCGAGGGGTGCCGAAGCTTCAACGTTTGTCCCTCAGACCCAAAAAAAGTACTTTACAAATGAAACACAATGGGGTACGATAAGGAAAACGATTTCCGAAAGCGTTTTCCGGCCTTCTACAGAAAGACAAAAACAGGAAGACAAAACAAACAAGCCAAAACCAACAATCCAAGAAAGGAGCGTTCATGACGACCATACGGGATGTGGCCAAGCGTGCCGGGGTGGCGGTGTCCACGGTTTCGAAGGTGGTGAACCATTACCCCAATATTTCCGAGGATACGATCCGCCGGGTGAATGAAGCGATCCGGGAACTGAATTTCGTTCCGAATACCATCGCTTCCTCCCTTTCCTCCAAGCAGGCGGGCAGAATCGCCTTCCTGCTGAATCCGAACACGCAGACACAGGCCATCGATGAGATTACCATGCAGTACATGGCCGGTGCACTGCTCAAGGCAGGGGAGCTTCATGTGGAACTTTTGCCGGTATTTTTCTCCATGCTGGAGGACAAGTCCGTGGAGGAGGTCGAGACCTACCTGCATTCCCAGGGAGTCGGCGGCATCGTGATCTGCGGCATGTCCAAGGATGATTACGTATTGCAGCGTCTGGTGGCGCGGGAGCACTTCAAGAATGTGCTGGTCGATGTCCCGATCGTGAATGCCAGTACCTCCTACATCAGCGTCGATCAGAAGCAGGCCCAGAAGGATGTGGCGCGCAAGACGATCATGGACAATCAGGGACCGAGCAGGGACGTGCTTTACATCTCCGGCAAGCAGAACGGTTACATTTCCGAGGAGCGGCTGCAGGGAATGCTGGAGCTGGCGCGGGAACTGGACTTTAACCTGAGCGTCCACAGCGGAGAATTCAGCGAGCGCAGAGCACGCGAGATCACGCTCAAGTACGGCGAGGTCAACGATGTCATCGTCTGTGCCTCCGATCTGATGGCCATCGGAGCCATGCGGGCCCTGACGGATATGGATGTGTTCCATCCGGTCTGCGGGTTCGACGGCATCACGCTGATGGGATATGCCGGAAAACAGATGAATACCGTGCGTCAGAACTTTAAAGAGATCGCCGCCGAGGCGGTGAATGAAGTCGTAAAGCTCCTTGCGGGAGCAGAGGGCAGAGCCGTCATCATGCCGCATGAGCTGGTACGACTGGAGTATATGGATATCATAGTCTGATTCGGAAAGGAAGGTAAAAAATGAGCGAAAATCTGGAAAAGACCCTGTTAACCCAAAATGTCGAAGCGGAGCTGAAAAAGCAGGTGCAGGCAGATCACGGTAAGTCGATTGCGGACTGCACCGACCGTGAGCTGTATCTCTCGGTTCTCAAGCTGACCAAGGATCTGATAAAGTCCTCCACGGTAAATGCCGGCGAAAAGAAGGTCTATTACATCTCCATGGAATTCCTGATCGGCAAGCTTCTGAGCAACAACCTCATCAATCTCGGCATCTATGAGAAGTTGGACGAAGTGCTTAAGGCGAACGGACACTCGCTGGCAGCGCTTGAGGAGATCGAGCCCGAGCCCTCCCTGGGCAACGGCGGACTCGGCAGACTCGCAGCCTGCTTCCTGGATTCCATCGCAACCCTTGGCCTGCCCGGCGACGGCATCGGTCTGAACTACCATTTCGGCCTCTTCAAGCAGGTCTTCCAAAACCATGCCCAAACCGAGCAACCCAACGACTGGATCGAGGATCAGAGCTGGCTGACGAAGACGGATGTCACCTACGAGATCCCCTTCGGCGACTGCAAGGTCATCTCCCGCATGTATGACATCGATGTGGTCGGCTACGAGAACGGCGTGAACAAGCTGCATCTTTTCGATGTGGAGACCGTCGACGAGAGCCTGGTCCGTCAGGGCATCTCCTTTGACAAGACCGCCATCGCGAAAAACCTGACCCTTTTCCTGTATCCCGATGATTCCGATGCGGCGGGCAACTTGCTGCGCATCTACCAGGAATACTTCATGGTCAGCAACGGCGCGCGCCTGATCCTTCAGGAGATGAAGGAGAAAAAATACGACCTTCACGAGCTGTATAAGCATGTGGCGATCCAGATCAACGATACTCATCCGACGATGGTGATCCCCGAGCTGATCCGCATCCTCGTCGAGGAGAAGAATTTTGCGATGGAGGAAGCGATCGAGGTCGTCAGCAAGACCTGCGCCTACACGAACCACACCATCCTTGCGGAAGCGTTGGAAAAATGGCCGCTGTCCTACCTCGAGAAGGTGGTGCCCCAGCTGGTTCCGTACATCCAGGAGCTCCACAAGCGCATCGCTGCAAAATATACCGATCCGAAGGTACAGATCATCGACGATCAGGACCGCGTGCACATGGCGCACATCGACATCCATTACGGATATTCGATCAACGGCGTGGCTGCGATCCATACCGAGATCCTGAAGAATTCGGAGCTGAACGCGTTCTATAAGCTCTATCCCGAAAAATTCAACAACAAGACCAACGGCATCACCTTCCGCCGCTGGCTGGTATCCTGCAACCACGAGCTGACCGCGCTCCTCAAGGAGAAGATCGGGGACGATTTCCTGAAAAATGCGGATGCGCTCGAAGGACTGCTGAAGTACAAGGAAGATGCGCAGACGCTCGATCAGATCGAGGCGGTCAAGCGGACCAAGAAGGAACAGCTTTGCGCCTACATCAAGGAAAAGGAAGGCGTGGAGCTCGATCCCGATTCGATCTTTGACATCCAGTCCAAGCGTCTGCATGAGTACAAGCGCCAGCAGATGAACGCCCTTTACATCATCCACAAGTATCTGGAGATCAAGCGCGGCACCAAGCCGGTCCGCCCGCTGACCTTCCTCTTCGGTGCAAAGGCGGCGCCCGCCTACATCATCGCGCAGGACATCATCCACCTGCTGTTGTGCATGCAGGAGATAATCAACAACGATCCCGAGGTCAGCCCTTACATGAAGCTGGTCTTCGTGGAAAATTACAATGTCAGCTACGCGGAAAAGATGATCCCCGCATGCGATATCTCCGAGCAGATCTCCCTGGCTTCGAAAGAAGCTTCCGGCACGGGCAACATGAAGTTCATGTTAAACGGCGCGGTGACGCTCGGAACCGCGGACGGTGCCAATGTGGAGATCGCACAGCTCGTCGGCAAGGACAATATCTTCGAGTTCGGTGTCAGCTCCGACGAAGTCATCGAGCATTATGCGAAGGGGGATTATGTCTCCAGAGCGTACTATCGCGGAAGCAAGACAATCCGCGAGGCGGTGGACTTCATCATCAGCGCGCAGCTTCTGAAGATCGGCGATCGCACCAGACTGATGCGCCTGCGCAACGAACTGATGAACAAGGACTGGTTCATGACCCTCATCGACCTCGAGGAGTACATCAAGGTCAAGGACGGCATGTTCGCCGCCTATGAGGACCGCGACCGCTGGAAGCGGATGATGCTGGTGAACATCGCCAAGGCCGGCTTCTTCTCCTCTGACCGCACCATCGCGGAGTACAACCGCGACATCTGGAAGCTGTCCTGATGGCAGATCCGGCACACGCAAAAGAAAGAAAAATAAGAAACGGGAGGCATGTCACGTTACATGCCTCCCGCATTTTTTCATTCCTGTCCGGAGCGGATGCGTCAGGAAAGCGTCTTCAGATAGGGATCCACCTGAGAGAGCATATTGTCCATGTCCTCGAAGAGGATGCTCTTGGTGGTGCCGAGCTCATTGGCTGCATCGATGCTCTGACCCACGGCTGCGTACTGTGCTTCCACACGGTCGAGCGCCTGTGCGATGGTATCCACCTCGCCGGAGGTATTGCGTGCGGCGCTGCGGATATTCTCCTGCACCTGTGAGGTGCTCTCGGAGACTTCCAGGATGCGATCGAAGGTCTCTTTCGCCGCCTGCACTTCCTGCAGATTTTCCTCCAGCGTCCGGTTGGTCTGATCGATGCTGTCCGTCATCCGGGCATTTCCCGCCTGAACCGTGGAAATGCTCCCCTGCACGGCGGAGACCAGCGTCTGGATCTGTGCCGCGAGATCCTTCACCTGCGTCGCCACGACGGCAAAGCCCTTTCCCGCTTCCCCGGCTCTGGCGGCTTCGATGGAAGCGTTCAGCGCCAGAATATTGGTGCGGGATGCGATGGCCGTGATCTGGTTCATGGATTCGGAGATGGATTCCACGGAAGCGCTGAAATCCGCGAAGATATGACGGATCTCTTCCACACTTTTCTGAATATCCCCGGAGCTGCTCTGCAGCTGATCCACCTTTTCCGTTGCTTCCTCGATGGACTGTGCGATATTGTCCTTGACCGAGTCAAATTCCCCGGCCGCTTCCTCCACACCGGCCAGCGTGCCACGGAAGGAGTCGAGGGTGTCCCTGACCTGCGCGTCCAGCGCAAGCACATCCGTAAAAGTATCCTTGATGCCCTGAAGTGCTTCGAGAGAAGCCACTTCCTTTTTCACCAGCTCGGACTGGTAAGCCAGGACGCTGTCAGCGATGTGACGGATGGGGTAATAATCGTTTTTGACGGCAGGCGCTGCAGCGCTCTGCGCGATCTCGGTCTCATTTTTCTTTTTTCCAAACATGTGATCCCCTCCTTTTAGTCAAACACGATGCAGGACATCGACTGGTTGACGAACTGCGCGTCGCTGTGCTCTCCGTTGCCGACAAAGCCGCAATGGCAGCCGAGTCCGGACATCTGATTCAGGTAGGAGGACATGAAGCCTTCCTGGGTGAAGAGCAGGTAACGGAATGCGCAGTTGACGGAGAAGATGCCGCCGATCCTGGAAAAATCACGGGAGATGGAGCGCAGGGTCTCATCCACGATCGAGGGGATGTCCTGCAGATCCAGGATGGTGAGCACATCGGAGTCGTTCACCTGGCGGTAACAGCACAGGCCGTTCCCCTTGACTTCCTTCAGGGAGATGATGCAGACATCGCGGCCCGTGATCTTGCCAAAAGGATTCTTGAAGGTCTGCGTCGCGATCTCACGCTCGGAGATCCCAAGCGTATCCATGTAAAGCTTCTTGGCGGGAACGCCGTTCAGCTCGCCCACATAGTAATTGGCGCGGTCGGTTTTGCTCGCGATCAGGCGCAGATCCTCTCTGGGACGATAGATATTTTCCTTATAGGAACGGATCTTGCCGGAGGTGTTCTTGAGAAGCGCGTAAGCATCGGCGTCTTCATAGACCTGCCCGCAGCAGGAGACCATGCCGTCGAAGGCGGTTCCGCCGGTGAGGCAGATATGATTCTTGCCGAGGATGGAATACATGGTGGTCAGTACCGCGGCATCATTGCCGGTGCACAGGTCGATGCAGGCGGTATCGTTCGCACCGGGCGCGATCTCGCGCACATGGCTTTGCAGCGTACCGATATCGCGTACCGGCATCGTGCTGACGCTGCGGAGTACGCCGGTCTTGACCTTCGCACCGTAAAATGCGGTGAGGGCCACGCCGCCTTCCTTGAGGGTCTTGCCGTAAAAATGCCCGGTGGTACCGATGCTGGGAACGCCCGGATACATGGCCTCGAGTTCACTGACATGCGTCCGGAAATGATCCTTTTCGGAGATCATGACGATGAGGTCGGGCGAGCCGAGCTTGCCGGCGAATTCCTTCAGGTTCCCGGAATCGCTCTTGAAGTATTGTTGCTTCATGGAATGCCTCCTTAACTTTGATGGGAGCCCGGATTTGGTGAGAAATCATATGAAGCGCCGACGGCCGTGCTCAGGAAATATTATAACAGGAGGAAGAGGGCAGTGCCATGGAAAATAGAAAAAAAACACCGAAAAATAAAGGAAAATCGATTTACCTGCAGAGAAAATTACCCGGCAGGAGAAAGAGCTTCCCGGTTCCGGCGGAGGAAGTCTGCTTTCGGTTAAAATGACAAAAATATACTTAAAATTTGTAGAAAAATTACCTTTCCAAACGGATAATTCCTGCGTAAAATAGAAACAGGCCGCATGGTGCGACCGGAACAAATCGGAGAGAGGGAAATCAGATGGGGATCACATACGACGAGAAGAATCGTGTATTTAAGCTGGATACACCGAACAGCAGCTATATCATGCAGGTCGTGGGCAAGGAGAATTTTGTCGCCCATGTTTATTATGGAAGCCGTGTGGAGGATACCGATCTGGGATACCTTCTGAATCTCGGCAATCCGCCCGACGCGGTGGCGCGCACCGATCGTGAACGGGGCTCTTTCATGGATAAATTCATGCATGAATTCCCCGGCAACCAGGTCGGAGACTACCGCGACAGCGCGCTGGAGATCGTGGACTGTAACGGGCACAGCGCCGTTCAGATGCTTTACCGCGGTCACCGCATCTATCGCGGCAAGCCGAAGCTTCGCGGCTGGATGCCGGCGACCTTCGGAACCGAGGAGGACGCATGGACGCTGGAGCTTCGCATGGAGGATCCGACGCTGATGATCCATTCCATCGCCTATTATTCCGTCTTTGACGGGATCGATGCGATCACGCGCAGCCAGACCTTCAAAAATGATGAAGACCGCCCGCTGACGCTCACCAAGGCGCTCACCTTCAGCATGGATATGTGGCAGGAGGATTACGAGCTTCTGACCCTGCACGGCTCCTGGGCGAGAGAGCGCCAGCTGGACCGCCGTCCGATCGGGTACGGCAAGACCTCCGTCGGCTCGATCAAAGGGGAATCCTCCCATCAGGAGCATCCGTTTATGGCGCTTGTGTCGGAAAAAGCCACGCAGGAGAGCGGAAAAGTCTACGGATTTTCCTT
>JAFYEE010000027.1 GCA_017544405.1 Lachnospiraceae bacterium | reverse complement strand
GTCCTTGTCGATGTAGACACGCAGATAAAACTCTCCGCCTTCCTTCACCCATTCCACATCGTAGATGCGGACGGCATGGGCCTCGGCGATCGGAGTGAGGAGGGCTTCGGTGCGCTCCTCGATCCTGGATGCTTCTGACATGGGTTCTCCTTCGGCATGAAGCCATAACACGAATTAAGAGTGGCTCGCAAGCCACTCTTAATCTCATTACCTTCATAACACAGTCATTTTAGACCTCTTTACGGATTATGTCAACAGGGAAAGAACAAACTTTCCGGACGGGCCCCCTTTAGCGGATACTGATCGTATCGCCGGTCACTTCCAGGGTATGGCCGGGACGGACAAAGATGGCGACTTCGTTCAGGGCGAGGTCGATGTAATGGTCGCCGGCCGGCAGTTCCAGGCGGTCGTAGTCCGTGACGCTGCGGAAGCGGCAGAGGGTCATGGGCTCGGGCAGGTAGACGTAACGGCCGACGGCATTCTGGATGTAGACGGGCGCGATCATGAGCGCGTCGCCGAGCAGGAGCTGGTCCTCCACGGTGCGGACGCGGCGATCCGACGGGTAAGCAAGCGCGAGCGGGGTAAAGAGCAGGTCGTTCTGCTCGCGTGCCCTGACAAACTGCTCGTACAGATAGGGGATCAGGGCGTGGCGCAGGCGGATCAGGTTGGCGAAATCGGGCGCGAGCTCCTCAAAGCGGTAGAGCTCCTGTACGCGGGTCCCGAGCGCCGCATGGTTGCGGAACAGGGGCGTGAACATGCTTAGCTCCACCCAGCGCATCATGAGATCCTCGGTGCAGTCGGAGCCAAAGCCGCCAGTGTCTGCGCCGCTGTAGAGGAAGCCGCACATATTCAGGGCGGGAAGCTGCTGCAGGTTCAGGAGCAGATGGCTCCACCAGGACTTGTTGTCCCCGGTCCAGACGCCGCCGTAGCGGTGCATGCCCACATAGGAGCTTCTGGAGAAAAGCAGGATCTCACGGTCCGGCGCCAGTCTCCGGAAAGCCTCCGCCGCCGCGCGGGTCATGTAATATCCATAGAGATTGTGTACCTTGTCATGGCGCACCTTCCGGCCGCGGAAATCATGATAGAAGGTCCTGTAATCCTCCGCGCGGCTCGAGATCGATCCGGTCAGATCGCCGAATTCGAAGAATTTCCAGATGTCCATCTCCTGCCCGCGCAGCTCCTCCAGCCTCCGGAAGACCTCCTCTAGATGCTCTTCGGTATAGAAGAGGGTCGGCTCGTTCATGTCATTCCAGAAGCCGTCGATCCCCATGTCCAGAAGGGTGCGGTACTGATTGCCGAACCATTCCCGCGCCTTGTCATTTAAGACATCCGGAAAATGCACAAGCCCGGGCCAGACCGCCGTCCGGAACTCTTCTCCGTCTTCCTTTTTGCAAAAATATCCCTCTTTTACGCCTTCCTCATAGACCGGATAGCCTTCCTCGATCTTGACACCCGCGTCAATGATCGGGATCAGATGGATGCCCTTTTCCTTCATCTCGCGGACAAAGCCGGGAAGATCCGGAAATGCCTCCGAATCGACGGTGAAATCCTTGAAATGATCCATGTAATCGATGTCCAGATAGACCATGTCAAGCGGAATGCCTGCCTTCTCATACCCTTCCACCACACGGCGGATATCCTGTTCATTTTTGTATCCCCAGCGGCTCTGCCCATAGCCGAAGGCCCACTTCGGCGGCAGATAGCTCGGACCGATGATACGGCGGAACTCCCGGATCAGTTCGAGTGGATCGGATCCTTCCGCGTAATAGAATGCGGCATCCAGCTCATCCAGGGTGATTTCCAGCGAGGCTGCGTGGGTAAACCCGATATCAAAGATCACACGGCCGGGGGTGTCCACAAAGAGAGCCTGTGCCCCCTGCTCATCAAAAATCAGCAGGAAATTCTGGGCTGCGTACAGAGAATTGCGGTCCTCGGTATGATTCGTCTCATCGGAGCAATCGGATATATACTTCCAGCCGCGCTTGTTGATCCCGCGGACCGTTTCCCCGAGGCCGTAGACCAGCTGGGAATCGCGCATCCTGTAGCGAAGGATCTTCTTTTCTCTGCCCAGCAGAAAGCCCGGCAGTCCGCCTGCTTCCTCCCACTGCTCCGCTTCCGGCTGCTCTACCACCGCTTCCGTCTCCAGCGGATCTCCGAGTATGATTTTTCTGTACTGCACCATGACCTGCCTCCTTTTCACATACTTCCGCGCTCATTCTAGCATTTTCGGACCACTTGCACAAGTCGCCCCGCGCCGCCTCGTTTGCCACTGTCTGCTGCTTTTTCCTGCGCCCGCACATCTTCCCGGACGCAGGATCTTCCCACAAAGGCGCATGGCATGATACAATAAAAAACGGCAGCTCCCCGCGCCGCAAAACAGCGCTGCTGCCAAAACACAAAGAACGGAGAAAACCATGAAGCTTCTGAAAAACATCGCAAAAGTGATCGGCATCCTGCTGGGCACCGTTGTCCTGGCGGCCGTCCTGCTCTTCGGATATCTGACCATCGCGGAATACCGCCCGGATGACACGGAAGACCTTGCGGTCGAGACGGGAAACCGGGCTCCCGCGGCTGTGTCCGTCGGCGACAGTCTCCGCATCGTCTCCTGGAATGTCGGCTACGGAGCCCTCGGCGACAACGCGGACTTTTTCATGGACGGAGGATCCTCCGTCTATACCGCGGATGAAGCGCGGATCCGTCAGAACCTCGCCGGGATCACGGCAAAGCTTAAGGACCTTGCTCCACAGGTCATCTTCCTGCAGGAGACGGATGTGAGCTCCTCGCGCTCGCGGAAAATCAATGAAAAGTCTTATTTTGCGGACGAGCTCTCTCATGCGTCTTCCGCTTTCGCGTACAATTTTAAAGTAAAAGTCGTTCCCTACCCGGTTCCGCCGATCGGAAAGGTGGAGTCCGGTATTATGACGCTCTCCGATTACGGGATCTCCTCCGCGGAGCGCATAACGCTCCCCTGCCCGTTCTCCTGGCCGGTGCGCACCGCCAATCTGAAGAGATGTCTTCTCATCTCGCGCGTACCGCTCGAGGGAAGCGACCGGGAACTGGTGCTGATCAACCTCCACCTTGAGGCCTATGACAGCGGCGAAGGCAAGATCGCCCAGACCCGGATGCTGCTGGATGTCCTGCAGGCCGAGAATCGGAAGGGCAATTATATCATCGCCGGCGGGGATTTCAACCAGACCTTCTCCAATGTGGATCTGAGCGCTTATCCGGCGCAGGAAGGTCTCTGGGCGCCCGGCATCATAGACGAAGCGGACTTTGCAGGCTCGTTCGGCCTGTATATGGATGCTTCGCACCCCAGCTGCCGCTCCCTCGACCGTTCCTATACCGGGGAAAATAAAAAGAATTTCCAGTTCTATGTGATCGACGGCTTCATCGTCTCCGCGAATGTGCAGGTGGACCGGCTGGAGAATCTCGATCTGGAATTTGCCTGCACGGATCACAATCCGGTGGTCCTGGATCTGACACTGACCGAGTAAATGCGGCGGGGGCCTCAGCGCCGCACGCCGAGCCGGGTCAGGTCCTTCTCCGTGCGCTCCCGCACCCAGTCTCTCCCCTCATCCGTCGTCAGATAGTACAGATAGGAGTCCAGCACCATATCCATCGGCAGGCCGCGCCCGACGATCTTGAAATTCACAAAGCCCCGGTCGATGTACGCCGGCAGATCCTCCCGCCCCAGAAAGGCGGGACGTTTTTTTGCCTCCTCAAAGGAGGGGCGCTGGGTGCGGTTCGGGCAGGGGAAGGGCGTTCCCTTGTCGAAGGTGAGCTGGCAGAGGGATTCCGCGCGGTAATGGTCCGCGCGCTTCTTGCAGCCCGGATAGCAGATCTCGTCCACAAGGATCTCGATCTTGTCCGCGCAGGGCTCGAGCGCCTTCAGCACTTCCTCATTTTTGTTCAGGTCATAGTCGAGTACCGTAAGGAGATAGTCGCGTTTCAGCTCCTCCAGAACCCCTTCGAGCGTGGTGATCCGCTTGGTGGTGGAGGAGATGAATTTGTAGTTCGGATAGGTCCTTCGCAGATAATCCTCGAGCACCGGACGATTGACCAGCACCTGGTTCCGCCCGTTGTCCGCAAGCTCCATGATCAGATTGCAGTAGGTGTCATTCAGATGCTTTTCCTCGATCAGGGAATTGGTCCAGGTAAAACGCACCGGCACCTCGAGCCTGTCGTAGGTCCCTAAAATCTTCTCCATATCCCCCTTCGCCGAGAACCCGATCACGGCCCGTCCGCCGTTCCAGATCGCGCCCGGGAAGGTCCCGTAGACGCTGCCGACATGATAGCCCGGCATGAATTTTTCCGGATGCTCCCGCATCAGATGGATGATGATCTGATTCAGGTAAAAAAAGACGCAAAATCCGGGCAGATGCCAATAGACCTCCCTCGCTTGCTTCTCTTCTCTGGATTCTCCCATAGTTATCCCCGTCTTTCCAAAACTTGTTCCTCAGGAAAGGGCCGCTCACGCTTCCGTCTCTCCTGCGGTCTCCTCTTCCCCGTCCTCCTCCGCAGAAGGCTCAAACGGCCGATAGGAGAAGGTCTTAAAGCATGCATAGACATCCCCGGAGACGGCCGGATTCGAAGGCACATCCGGATCCATGGAGGCATACATGCCGATGGTGCAGCCGACAAAGCCGCCCGCGTCCTCCGTGGAGAGGCGGGAGACATCCACCTCCTCCGCCAGGGTATGCACCAGATCCCCCGCACCCACCAGGAGCTCCGCCTGCGTTCCGCTCACGGAGATAATCAGCGTTGCGGTGGTATCGGTGACAAATTCACTTGCGATCCTGGTCTCCACCCGCCCTGCGTCAGGAGCGCGGTGGCCCGGAAGCCCGCATACTCGATCCGGAGATGGTTCTCCGTGTTCTGGAACAGGATCAGTCCCGCCAGCGCACCGTCAAAGAGCTCCTTCGCGTTCAGCACCACGGACGCCTCGAAGGTATGGGAGTCCTGGCGGATGCAGAGCATCGAGGTCTTCCCCCGCTCGCATTTGAGGTTCAGTCCGTTTTCATCCAGGCGGTAGAGATCCCCGGCCGGATTGCGGAGCGTCATAAAGGAGAAGGGCAGGCTCTGCAGCCTGGCAAAATTGTACTGCTTGAAGGACATCGGCGTCAGGCCGTAATCGCAGACCGGCTCATATTCCGGAAGGTTCACCACCAGCTCATCCGACAATATGCCGAGCCCGGGATTGACCACCGGCCAGCCATCCTCAAATTCCACGCGTGCGAGGAAGGTCTCCCGCCCCATGGTCGTCTTGCCGCGCACCGGGCGCGTCGCCAGCATGACCATGTAGAAATCCCCCTCGATCGTCTGGACGAGATCGGCGTGTCCGACATACTGGATCGGATAGCGCTTGCCCAGATGGCGGTGCGTAAAGATCGGATTGTTGAAATTCGTCTCGTAAGGTCCGAAGACCTCCCCGGAACGTGCGACACAGACGGCATGGTTCGGTCCGGTGCCGCCCTCCGCGTGGATCAGATAATAGACCCCGTCCACCTTGTAAAGGTGCGGTCCCTCCGGCCACTGGCAGTCCCGCATCGCGCCGTTCCAGATATCCCGGCGCTCCCCGACGAGCGTGAAGGTCGTAAGGTCCAGCTCCTGCACATAGATATAATAATCGCCGTTGTATCTGCAGCCGTCCTTGTTCGGATGGGTGCCGGTGTAATAGCACTTGCCGTCCTCGTCGAAGAAGAGCGAAGGGTCGATCCCGTCCGCGCCCGCAAGGTAATGCGGCTCCGACCAGGGACCTTCCGGCTCCTCGGCCGTGATCACAAAATTGCCGCCATGGCTGATATTGGTGCAGACGATGTAAAACAGGCCGTCATGGTAGCGGATCGTCGGCGCGAACAGGCCCTGGGACACATCCGCCTTCTCCAGCGGAAGCTGGGAATTGCGGTTCATCGCGTTTCCGATCTGCTCCCAATGCGCCAGATCACGGCTGTGCATGATGGGAAGCCCCGGAAAATAGGCAAAGGACGAATTGACCAGATAGAAATCCTCCCCCACCGCGCAGATGGAAGGGTCCGGATAAAACCCGGGCAGAATGGGATTTTTGGCGATAACAGACATGTTTTTTCTCCTTTATACGAAGGGGGCCGGCTTGGGTCTGGACACATGGATCACGCGGGATGCCTGCAGATTCTTGAGCAGGAAAAGCCTTGCCTCCCCGAAGTATTCGGGCTTTATCATGAAATAGCAATAGGTGTCGACCAGGGAGAACAGGTTCGCGGTCCGCCCCTCGATCTTGAAATTGACGATGCCCGCGGGGATGTATTTTTCCCAGATGTCCTCAGGCTTGATAAAGGTCGGGTAATCCTGGATCGTCCAGACGCAGTTGAACTCGCCGTACTTGCAGAACCATTCCTTGATGGGGATCTGCTTGTCGGGCGGAAGCTTGCGGTTTAAGAGTACCGTCTTCTGGTCCTTCGCGATCTGGCGGTAATGCTCCCCGCGGCGCGGGCAGGCCGGCTCGCAGAGGGTGTTGACCAGGACCTCAAGGCGCTCCGGATGCGTCAGTGCGCTCAAGTACTCCCAATGGTTGTTGAGATTGTAATCCAGGACCACATACTTGTAGTCCTTCTCGAACTCGCGGTTGATATCGTCCACGCTCTTCAGCTCCTTGCAGGTCGAGCTGTTGTAGGCAAAATTCGGATATTTCTCCCGGAGGTATTCCTCCAGCACGGGGCTCATAATCATGACCTCGTTCATGCCGTTATTGGCCACGTCCATGCAGAAATTGCAGTACGGATCGTCCAGATCCGCCTTTGTGATCAGCGGATTGGTGAAGGTGTAGCGGACGGGGATGCCGCGGGCATTGATATTTTTGACCGCGTTCTCGATAAAGGCCCGGTCGCACTGATCGTGCTGGATCAGACGTCCGCCGTTCCAGAGCGCGACGGGAAAGCATCCGAAGAAGGATCCGATCTCGACTCCCTCCCGAAACCACTCGGGCTTCTCCTCGAGAAGGCTCGACCACATCATGTTTAAGGGATAGTTGAACCGAAGCCCCGGCAAATGAAATCTGGCTTTTGCTTTTTCCATGCTTTCCTCCTGCTGATTATTTCTCTTCCTTGTTCGGATTCTGAATGATAATGTCTCCGTCCCTGGTCAGGATCTTGACCTTATTGTCACTCAGATTCAGTGTCTCCATGAGCTCCTGCGGGATCTGCACACGGCCGGCACGGTCGAGCACGGCGAATTCCTCCTGGGTATCCTCATGCCGCCAGTCGATGCCGCTCTCCCGGAGGCGGTCGGTATAGGCCTCCTTGAGCACGCGCTCCGAGCTGATCTTGCCGTCGCGGATGGCCACCACACGCTTCACCTTCTTGGAGAGGGCCATATCGTGGGTGACGATCAGGATCGTCTGGCCGTTCTTGTTGAGCTCGGTAAAGACATCGAAAATATAATCCGCCGTCTTGAAATCCACGCTTCCGGTCGGCTCATCCGCCAGAAGAAGCTTGGGCGAATTTGCCAGAGCGATGGCGATCGCGATTCTCTGCTGCTCACCGCCGGAGAGCATGTTCATGCGGCTGTTCTTCTTGTGGCTCATGCCGACCATCTCCAGCAACTGCAGCGCCTTTTCACGCTTCTGCTTCTGACTGGAAAGGCTCATGGGAAGCATAACATTTTCCAGCGCGGAAAGAAAGGGCAGAAGATTTCTTCCGTTGTTCTGCCACACAAATCCGACCGTGTCCCGCTTGTAGCCGATCAGCTCATGCTCGGTCATGGTGAACAGGTTCTTGCCCGCCACCCAGAGCGCGCCGGCGCTGGGCTTGTCCAGTCCGCCGATCATGTTCAGGAAGGTGGACTTGCCGCTTCCGGAATTGCCGATGATCGCCGTGAGCTCCCCCGTGTTCACCGTGAGGTCGAGCCCCTGCAGCGCGAGGACCTCGGTCTCCTTCGTCTTATAGATTTTTACCAGACCATCGGCCTGAATCATTACTTCCTTGTCTGTCTCAGCCATTGATCCGTACCCCGTTTTCCAGTTCGATGATCATGTCCGCGGCATCCATTAGGCCGACATCGTGCGTGGTCATCAGCACCGTGATCCCCTCCTTGCGCGTCATCTCCTTGAAGATCTCCGTCACGCGGGTCGCCATCGCGGAATCCAGCTCCGCCGTCGGCTCGTCCGCCAGGATCAGCTTCGGGCTGTGCGCAAGACTTCTTGCGATCGCCACACGCTGCTGCTCACCGCCGCTCATCTCGGCCGGCATATGATTCATGCGCTTGTGCAGCCCGACGAGATTCAGACATTCCTCCACACGCCGGTTGCGTTCTCGGCCGGGCGCGATCCCCGCCATGCGCATGGAAAATTCCACGTTCTGGAACGCGTTGAGCGAGGGGATCAGGGACACGGACTGAAAGACAAACCCCATGTCCTTCCTGCGCAGATTCTCGCGTTCGTTCGCGCCAAGATCCCGGATCGCGATACCGTTCAGATACACGGCTCCTTCCGTGGGATCGTCCAGCGTTCCGATGATGTTCATCAGCGTCGTCTTGCCGGAACCGGAGCGTCCTTTCAGAATGGCAAAGGTTCCTCTCGGCACCTGCGCATTGATTCCTTTTAATGCGGTAAATTCACCGCCCGGTACGGGGAATACCCGGGTAATCCCCTCCGCATTGATTACCAGATCTGTACTCATTATTCCTCACCTAACTTCAGTGCCTTGGTTACATTCATACGGGACAGGATACCGATCAGCACACCGATGGCGGTGAGCATGACCAGCGCGATCACGCCGTACAGCTTGTACATGTCGGAAGCGACGACATACAGACGCATCGGCAGTGCCTGATTCTCGGAGGCATACGCCTGCTGGAGGATCGGTACAAAGAGCGTCGAGGTCAGCTTCCCGATCCCGATGCCGGCCAGCACCGAGAACAGTCCCGAGAAAATCTGCTCGTTGATCAGCATGTGGAAGATCTCCCGCTTGTGCAGACCGGAAGCGCGGAGCACGCCAAAGATCAGCTCGCGCTCGCGGATGGACATCACCCAGTAGATCAGATAGCCGACCGCGCAGAGAATGATCGTGACCACAAAGCCCATGGTCAGCACGCCATTGGTACCCTGCAGCAGCGGATCCGAAAGGGTGGCATTCATCTTGGCCTCCCCGTCCACGAACTTGCTCAGGCTGACATCGTTGTCCTCTATCCAGCGATAGACATCCAGCGAGCTGTATCCTTCCTTCAGCTTCATCCACACTTCGTAAGGGTAGGTTCCCCACTTGTTGTTCAGATAATCGTAATGCGCCACCACCAGATAATTGTCGTTGGCAAAAGCGGTCCCGTCCGGATTCAGCCCGTTTTCCACCGGGGAATAGCCCGGAAAATAATCGATGAATCCGACGATCTTGCAGGTGACATTCTTGTCCTTCACATTGTAGAAGGTGATGCTGTCACCGACGGCATAGCCCAGCTTGGAGCCGACATTGGAGGATACCAGCACTCCGTCCTCCACCACGGCGAGATCATTCAGATACGAATAGTAATGCT
>JAFYEE010000026.1 GCA_017544405.1 Lachnospiraceae bacterium | reverse complement strand
GTGCTCCCGCGCGTAGGTCGCGATCTCGTTGTGGCACCCGTCGTTCCAGTCATTCACTTCATTGCTCGCCATCAGAGTCTTCACCAGGATCAGCCGGATTTCGTTCTCTTCGCAGAATTCCCGGATTTTTTCCAGATAGGTAAAATTGAGATAGGTGGTCGCGGACGCATCTCCGCTCAGGATCGAAGCGGTATAGTCCGAACCGCACCTGCTCGGGAGCGTCACATAGCCCCTGGCCTCGCCGGGGGTATTCCATATGGCAGACAGACTGACTTTATCAAATCCGCCGTGAAGTACCAGGATCGGGAAGAGTACTTCGGCGGATTTTCTTTTGTATACGCCCGCCATCTCCAGGTAGACCGGGGAGCCGTACGCGCTGTGCATGGAGCGTATGTCGTTCTCCACATCGCCGTGGCTCATGGTCGCGGACATGCATTCCACGACCAGGGTCCGGTACTTCTGGGATCTCCGTGCTTCCTTCGCCCAGAGATAATTGCTCAGCATGCTCTGGTTGGCACTCGCCAGGTTGTAGCTTTCCAGGCCGTATTCGCGCAGGAGGACCTCCGGCGAAAAGGCGCAGTAGGAATGACTGGCCCCGACGAAGAGGACATCCAGGGAATCCTTCTCCAGACCATAAAAGGCATTGTGGTCGTTGATCCCCCGGATCCCCTTCATGAACAGGAAGGAGGTCGCGATCAGGGAAAGGAGGATCATGCCCGCAAACGCTATGAACTTTCGCATCAATTTTTTTCGTATCATCGCGTTTTCCCGTCAGAAGACAAAATAGATGAACTGTGCCGCGTTTTCCCCGTATTCACCGAAGATCAGGAGCACAAGGAAAAGAGACAGGTAGACAAGCCAGCGAAGCGGCGTGGAAAGTGCCAGGATCCGTTTTCGGATGCAGATCCCGTTTTTCTTGCACACATCGGCGAAGATCAGAAGGCCGATCGCCGCGGCCAGAACCGCAAGATTGCCGGCGCTCAGTCCCCAGGTAAACATCTCGCCCGTGAGCCCTGCGAGGTGCGTGCGGTGCAGGATGCCGGAGAGGATCCCGACTCCCTGGGCCATGCTCCCGGAGCGGAAGAAGACCAGCGATACGCAGTACCCGAGGAACATGAGGATCATCAGAAGCACCCTCCCAAGCGCTGCCTTCCGGATCTTCTGAAGGGGCTTTTTCCCCAGCTCGTCGATCACCTGATAGAGGCCGTTGATCGCGCCCCAGGCGACGAAGGTCCAGGAGGCGCCGTGCCAGAGACCGGAGATCAGGCTGACGAGGAATTTGTTCAGGCAGGTCCGAAGCCGTCCCTTCCGGCTCCCGCCCATGGGGATGTAGAGGTAGTCCTTGAACCACTGTCCCAGAGATACATGCCACCTGCGCCAGAATTCACCTGCTCCGGTGGACAGGTAGGGCGCCTGAAAATTGTCCGTCAGGGTGATCCCGATGATCCGGGCGGCTCCGAGCGCGATCGTGGAATACCCCGCGAAATCGCAGAAGAGCTGGAAGGCAAAAAGGACGGTTCCCAGGATCAGATAGATTCCGTCCATCCCGGTGTAATCGGCATAGATGGGATCGATCAGGCGCGCGGCCCGGTCGGCGATCACGATCTTCAGGAACATGCCCCATCCCATCAGAAGCATCCCTTCCCGGAACTGATCGTAATCAAAGGGGCGCTTTTTGCGAAGCTGCGGGAGGAGCGCCTTCGAATGCTTGATCGGACCTGCCACGAGCTGGGGGAAAAAGGAGACAAACAGGGCATAGTAAAGAAAGGATCGCTCGTTTTCCACGTCGTCCCGATATACATCCACTATATAACTGAGTGTCTGGAAGGTATAAAAAGAGATCCCGACCGGCAGCAAAAAGCGGGGGAAAGAAGCCGCGGACAGATCCAGCCGCAGGAGACGGGCCAGATTCTCCGCCACAAAATAAGAATACTTGAAGACCAGCAGAGGAAGCGCGTCCAGAAGGACAAACAGGGCCAGCAGCGGCTTTTGCTTTCGCTTTTCCAGCAGCAGACCGGCCGTGTAGGAAACGACAATGCAGTAGAACAGATAGATCAGATGCAGCGGATTCCAGCAGGCATAGAAAAACAGGCTGCAAAGCAGGATCCAGAGATATCTGTGTTCCTCCTTCAGCAGGAAATGTACCAGCAGAAAGGCAGGAAAAAAGAATAAGAATTGGTAGGTGTTGAAAAGCATCCGATCACCTCATATGTCCATCCCCCAGCGACCTGGGCTCAGATGCGGAAGCTTCCGCGTTTCTTCCTTTCGGATTACCCAAAATAAAATTATATGTTTCCCCGCAACCGGTGTCAAACAAAGTGCTCGAATTTCATCGCATTTTTGCGTAAAATCTTTTGACCATTTTCCTATAAAAAGGTATGATAAAAAATATCATTTATAAAAATGCATTTTATGAATGAAGCATTCCATTACAGGAGGACGGAAATGTCAGAGACAAAAATCATGCTGGGAAATGCCGCGATCGCCAGAGGTGCCTGGGAAGCAGGCGTGAAGGTTTCGGCGGCGTACCCCGGGACTCCGAGCACGGAGATCTCGGAAAATATTGTAAAATATCCGGAAGTTTATGCAGAGTGGTCCCCGAACGAGAAGGTGGCGGCCGAGGTGGCCATCGGTGCCTCCATCACCGGTTCCAGAGCCATGGTGTCCATGAAGCATGTCGGCCTGAATGTGGCGAGTGATCCGCTTTATTCCGTATCCTACATCGGAGCGAATGGCGGACTTCTTTTCTGTGTGGCGGATGATCCGGGACTGTACTCCTCCCAGAATGAGCAGGATACGCGGCTGATCGGCCGGTCCGCGCATGTGCCCGTGCTCGAGCCCTCCGATTCGCAGGAAGCACATGATTTTACCAAGCTTGCCTTTGATCTTTCCGAGCAGTACGATACGCCCGTCATCCTGCGCACCACGACGCGTCTGGGCCATTCCCAGGGCAAGGTGGTCGTGGAGGATCGCACGGAGGTGGAGGACAAGCCCTACGAGCGCAACATGGGCAAGAATGTCATGATGCCCGGCAGCGCCAAGGGGCGCCACGTGTACGTGGAAGAGCGCGAGAAGCGCATGGCGGAGGACGCCAATACGATGCCCATCAACCGGGTGGAGATGGGGGATACCGAGATCGGCTTCATCGCCAGCGGCATCGCCTATCAGTATGTGAAGGAGGTCTTCCCGAACGCTTCCGTCCTGAAGCTCGGTCTCGTCTATCCGCTGCCCGAGAAGCTGATCCGCGACTTTGCTTCCAAAGTGAAGCGCCTGATCATCTTCGAGGAGCTCGAGCCCTTCGTGGAGACCTACGTCCGCAGCTGGGGCATTCCCTGTGAAGGCAAGGAGCTCTTTACCCTGCAGGGCGAATATTCCGCAAATCTCCTGCGCGAGCGGCTCCTGCAGCAGCCGCCCGCGGCAAAGGGTGCACAGGTTCCCGGCCGTCCGCCGATCCTCTGCCCCGGATGCCCGCACCGCAGCACCTTCTATGTCCTGAAGAAGCTGAAGATCCACGCCTCCGGCGATATCGGATGCTACACCCTCGGCGCGGTGGATCCGCTGAATGTCGTCGATACGACCGTCTGCATGGGTGCATCCATCTCCATGCTCCACGGAATGGAGAAGGCGAAGGGAAAGGACTTTATCCGCAACTGGGTGGCCGTCATCGGAGACTCCACCTTCATGCATACCGGAATCAACTCCCTGGAGAACCTGGCCTACAACCGCTCCACCGCGACCGTGATGATCCTGGACAATTCGACCACCGGTATGACCGGACACCAGGACCACGCCGCCACCGGCAAGACGCTGGACGGCACCGAGGTTCCCGCGATTTCCATCTACAAGCTCTGCAAGGCGATGAACATTGAGCATGTCGTGGAGGTGGACGCCTTCGACATTGACACCCTCGAGAAGGTCGTGAAGGAAGAGACCGCCCGCGAGGAGCTCTCCGTGATCATCGTCTGTGCTCCCTGCGCGCTGCTCAAGGGACAGAAATTCCCTTACAAGGTGCACGCACTGCCCGAGAAGTGCAAAAAGTGCGGCATGTGCCTGAAGCCGGGCTGCCCTGCCGTCAAGAAGAAAGCGGACGGCACCATCGAGATCGATGACACGCTCTGCAACGGCTGCGGTCTCTGCGCGAATCTGTGCCACTTCGGCGCACTGGAAAAATACGAGATCTGAAGAAGGCAAAGGAGAATACAGGTCATGGAGACAAAAAATATTATGATCGTCGGTGTCGGCGGGCAGGGAACCCTGCTCACCAGCCGCATTCTGGGCGGCCTGATGGCCGATGCCGGCTATGATGTCAAGATATCCGAAGTCCATGGAATGGCGCAGCGCGGCGGTTCCGTCGTCACCTACGTCCGCTACGGTGAGCACGTGGCGGAGCCCATCGTCGAGGAGGGACAGGCGGATGTCCTGATCGCCTTCGAGCGTCTGGAAGCAAAACGCTATGCGCATTTCCTGAAAAAGGACGGCGTCCTGATCGTCAACGATGAGCGCATCGATCCTATGCCGGTCGTCACCGGCGCGGCGGTGTATCCGGAAGGCATCCTCGAGGAGCTGAAGGGGCAGGTAACCGTCTACGCCATCGATGCCATGGCGGAGGCCAAGGCGCTCGGCAACCAGCGCGTCTTCAATCTGATCGTGCTGGGCATGGCAGCCAGACATATGGATTTTGACAAGGAGCAGTGGATCCGCGTCATCGAGCGGACCGTTCCGCCCAAGACGATCGAGATCAATACCAGAGCCTTTGAGGTGGGATATCAGCGCGGATAAAAGCACAAAAGCAGCTCTGACCGGCCGAAGAACTTCACCTCCCGGAATACGTAAAAAACGCGGGAGAAAAAATATATTAAGCAAAAAGGAGAAGGAAAGGTCATGATTTGGAACGAGACAAAGGAGTGCATGAGCCGTGACGAGATCGCCAACCTCCAGGGAAAGCGTCTGCACTCGCAAATCAGCAGAGTCTATCACAATGTGGAATTCTACCGCAAGAAAATGCAGCAGCTCGGGATCGAGCCCGGCGACATTCAGACCATCGACGACATCGTCAAGCTCCCCTTTACCACCTATGAGGATCTGCGGGACAATTACCCTTATGGACTGCTGGCCGTGCCCCGCACGGAGATCGTCCGCGTACAGGCTTCCTCCGGTACCACCGGCAAGCCTAAGCTCCTCTGCTACACCCGCAAGGACATCGACATCTGGTCCGAGTGTGTGGCACGCGCCATGACCATGGCGGGCCTTACCCGGGATGACATCCTCCAGGTCGGCTACGGCTACGGCCTCTTCACCGGCGGTCTCGGCGCGCATTACGGCGCGGAGAATCTCGGCGCGATGGTCATCCCCATGTCCACCGGCAATACGCAGAAGCTGATCACGATGATGATCGACTGTGAAGTGACGGCCATCGCCTGCACGCCCTCCTATCTGCTCCATGTGGCGGAAGCGCTGGAAGCACAGGGTCTCGTGGACAAGATCAAGCTCAAGTACGCTATTTGCGGCGCAGAGCCCTGGACCGATGCGATGCGTGACCAGATCGAGAAGCGCCTGCACATCAAGGCCTTCGACATCTACGGACTCACCGAGATCATGGGACCCGGCGTGGCCTGCGACTGCGAGTACCGCAAGGGCCTCCACATCTATGAGGATCATTTCTATCCCGAGATCATCCATCCCGAAACCCTCGAGCAGCTGCCGCACGGCGAGCTCGGCGAGCTGTGCATCACCACGCTCACCAAGGAAGGGATGCCCCTGATCCGTTACCGCACCCGCGACCTCACTTCCCTGGAATACGGAAAGTGCGATTGCGGCAGAACCATGGCACGTATCCAGAGATTCCGCGGCCGTTCCGATGACATGCTTGTCATCCGCGGCGTCAATGTCTTCCCGTCCCAGGTCGAGCACGCGCTGCTCACCGTGGCCGGCACGACGCCCAATTACTTCATCACGGTCGACCGTGTCAACAACAACGATACCTTTGATGTGGCCATCGAAGTCGAAGAGCGCTTCTTCTCCGACGAGGTCCGTGTCCTCGAGAAGCTCAGAAGTGATGTCGAGGCAGCGATCCATCAGGTCGTCGGCATCAAGGCCAAGGTCAAGCTCGTTGAGCCCAACACGCTCCCGCACTCCGAGGGCAAGACCAAACATGTCGAGGATAAGAGAAAGCTTGTATAACACGATAACGAAAAAGGAGGTACGCTTATGTTGATCAAACAGCTCTCGGTTTTTCTGGAAAACAAGCCCGGCACTCTGGAGGAGGCTCTGAAAATCCTCAAGCAGGCCGGCATCAATATCGAGGCCCTTTCCCTTGCGGACACCTCGGAATTCGGACTGCTGCGCGTGATCGTGGACGATCCGGACAAGGCCAAAGCGGCGATGAAGGCGGCAGGCTATACATCCTCTCTGAATGAGGTCATCTCCGCACCGCTCCGGCAGGAGGTCGGATCTCTCTCCGGCATCATCCAGAAGATCTCCTCCGCAGGCATCAATGTGGAGTATATGTACGCATCTTCCTCCTCCACCTCCGGCGCTTCCATGATCATCAAGACCAGCGATCCCGCAAGAGCCATGGAGATCATTTCTATGCTATAATGTCAGGGATGTCACCATTTCAACAGCAAAAGAGGAGTGCAAGATGCCTGTTAAGATCAATAATTTTCTAGGGAAATTCGGCTGGAATGCCCGGAAATATCTTCCGAATCTGGCGAGCAATGCCTACCTGAAGCTCCAGTTTGTCACGCGCAGCCGCTCCCAGAAAAAATATGTGGACTACTTTTTAAGTCAGCCGGAGATCCCGATGCCCAATGTCGTCAACATCGAGACCATCAACCGCTGCAATTCCACCTGTGAATTCTGCACCGCCAATATCCATGCGGAATGTCGCCCCTTTCAGGAGATCAGCGAGGATCTCTATCACTCCATCATCGACCAGCTCGCCGACTGGGGCTACAAGGGGCACCTGACCCTCTACGGCAACAACGAACCCTGGCTGGACAAGCGGATCGTGGAGCTGCACAAGTACGCGCGGGAAAAGCTCCCCGACAGCTACATCTTCATGTCCACGAACGGCCTGATGCTCAATGTGGATCGCCTGAAGGAGATCCACCCCTACATCAATCAGCTGATCATCAACAATTATGCGCTGGAGATGGTTCTCCACAAGAATGTGCAGAAGGTGGTCGACTACGTGAAGGAGCATCCGGACGAATTCGCGGATCTCGATATCCAGATCCAGATGCGCTATCTCAAGGAAGTCCTGACCAACCGCGCGGGCAGCGCTCCGAACAAGAAGGCCACCGAGAAGGTGATCACCGAGACCTGCCTGCTGCCCTTCACGGATATGTGGATCATGCCGAACGGCAAGATGGGACTGTGCTGTTGCGACAATTTCGAAGTCACCGAGATGGCCGATCTGAACAAGGTCAGTGTAAAGGAAGGCTGGGCCAGCCCGAAATTCATGGCGATCCGCAAGATGATCGCGGAAGGGCGCCAGAACTATGAATTCTGTAAGCACTGTGATTTCATCGATGCCGGCTTCCGCATGCAGATCGTCAACGCGATCCTCGCGGGAGACCAGGATGCGGCGCACCACCTCGGCGGCGAGGAGAAGAACAAGCTCCGCCGGAGAAAATCGTAAGCCCGTCCCGAAACCATCGCATCTTAAAAGCCTGTCCTGCTCCGAACAAGGAGCAGGGCAGGCTTTTTGCTTCTGCAATATGGAACGGACGAAAAGGATCCCACGGGTTCTTACGATGCCAGCACCTTACGGATCTCCTCCCGCACGGCGCCGGGGCCTGCGAGCATCGCCGCAAAGTGCGCAGCCACCGCATCCGCCAGGCCGACCTGTTCCAGATTGACACCGAAGATCCGGTCATTTTCCAGAAGGGTGCCCAGCTTCGTCTTAACCTCCGAAACGGAAGGCGTATCCCCGAGCGCGAACTGCTTTGCCACGGGCTGCACCGCCGTGATCATCGGATCGGGGCTCAGCTCAAAGGCCTTGCCCGCATCATCCGTCGCAAGCAGATAGCGG
>JAFYEE010000025.1 GCA_017544405.1 Lachnospiraceae bacterium | reverse complement strand
TCCCTGATCGCGGATGCGGTCTTCCTGTCCGGAATCCTCGGGTGCGCGCTTCTGACCATCAGTTACAATGTGCTCAGCCTCATGGTCGCGGACCGGGAGCGCAAGGTGGTGATGGATGTTCTGGCGACGCCGGTGGGGAGAGGTACCGTGATCCTGTCCTATCTGACCTCCGCGGCCCTTTGCACCTTTCTCATGACCTGCGCCATCGCCGCGATCGGCATGGGAATCCTCATGGCAGGCGGCGCTTCGTATACTCCGGCGGATTTCCTGCGGATGGCGGGGCTCTTGCTTCTGGGCTCGGTTTCTTCTGCTTCGGTCCTGTGCATCTTTTTGATGTTCTTCCGGAGCATGAGCGCGAGCGGCGCATTTATGGGACTTCTGTCCGCAGTGTCCGGGTTTGTCATCGGTGCGTATATCCCGCTGAGCAGCTTCTCCGACATGGTTCATTCCGTGTGCAATCTCGTGCCTGCCACCGAGGTGACCGTCCTGATCCGCAATCTTCTGGTCACCGCACCGCTGCGCGCGGCGGCGGACAAGCTCCCCGAGATGGGGCGCGGACTCTTTGAAAACGGGATCCGTGACGGATTTTGCCTGCATGCTTCCTGGATGGGCGAAGAAATCTCTGCCGCCGGGAGCGCATCCTATGTTATGATAGTACTGGCCGTAACGATTCCGGTGCTGGCAGCGCTGTACCGGAAGAATTACAAGCTGGGCTGATGGTATCCGGAAAGGAAAACCGATCACAGGGGAGCAGAGCATTGAAGGTAACGATTGAAAAAATACCCTCCGGGCAGGAGGAGTCGGCGCTGATCCGCACCGCAGAGGTTTCGGACTCCGTGCGGCTGGCGTCCGGCATCCTGGAAAACGGGGAAAACACGCTGGCCGGCTACCGGGACGGAGAGAAGGTCCTATGTGCCTACTCGAAAATCTACTATATAGAATCGGTGGACGATAAATGCTTTGTCTATACGAAGGATGACTGCTTCGAGGTGCGCGAGCGCCTCTATGAGCTGGAGGAGATGCTCGACTACCGTTTTTTCCGGTGCTCGAAATCGATGATCTGCAATGTGAAAAAGATCCGGAGCGTGAAGACGGTGGCCAATGCCCGCATGCAGGGCGTTCTCCTAAACGGGGAGGAGATCATCATCAGCCGCAGCTATATCCGGGAACTCAAGCGGAAGCTGGGACTATAGGGGGTGCGCGATGAAAAATAAGCTGAAATTGATTTTTGACCAGGTGTCAACCGTCACCTTTTTTGTCACGCTCTACATGGGGATCGAGGCGACCATCTACCATTTTGCGGGAGAGGAGCTGTCCTTCAACTGGTATACGCCTTTTGCCGTGATCCTTTTGAGCGTCGCATGCTGCGTGATCTCCATGGTGCTGTTGCTGCAGCCCGATGCGTCAAACCGTACCTTTCGCCTGCGGGTGATCGCACATTTTGTGCTGATGGCCGGCGTGGTGCTCGGAGCCGCTTCCCTTTTTCGGTGGTATACGAATCTCCGGGAGTTCTGGTTTGTGGCCTTTGGGTTTGTGATGGTCTATGTGCTGGCCTGGGTGGTGACGCTGATGCGGTTTAAATACGAAGAAGTGCAGATCAGCCGCGCACTGGAGCAGATCCGGGACGAGGAGTGAAAAAAAGGGAGACTTTATGAAAATATACGAAAATACGAAACTGCCGCCGATGCGCAGCACCTATGCCGTCCGCATCGATCAGTGCGGGTATCTGCCCGGGATGCGGAAGATCGCGCGGATCGCAGCTCCCTGTAAAAGTATGAAGCTCTGCCGTGCGAACGGGACAGCGGTGCTGGAGAAGGAGGCGGTCTGCACCGGACCGGACGAGCTCTCCGGCGATACGCTGTACGCGGCGGATTTCTCGGAGGTTCGGGAGAGCGGAAGCTATTATATCGAGACGGACGGCGGCGAGCGTTCGGCCGGATTTGCGATCGGGGAGAAGGCGCTGGACCTTGTATTTGAAGGGATGATGAAGGCCTTCTATTACCTGCGCTGCGGCATGGATCTGGAGCCGCAGTATGCGGGGAAGTTCACACACAAGGCCTGCCACCTGGGAAAAGCGAAGCTGTGGTGGGACCACGGCACGGAGATCCACGCCCCCGGCGGTTGGCACGATGCGGGCGATTATGGGCGCTATGTGACCGCGGGGGCCTGCGCGCTGCAGCATCTTTTGCTGGCCTGGCGCATGTATCCGGAGGCCTTTGAGGTCACCGGGGAGGACGGCAGACGGACGGGGCGCACCTGGAATATCCCGGAAAGCGGCGGCCCTTTGCCGGATCTGCTGGCGGAATGCAAATACGAGCTGGACTGGATGTTAAAGCTCCAGCTTCCGGATGGCGGTGTCTCGCATAAGGAGACGACGGCGTTCCACGCACCCTTTATCATGCCCGAGGAGGACCTGGAGCAGCTGTATTTCTATGCGGTTTCCTCTATGGCTACGGCGGATTTTGCGGCGATCTGCGCGAATGCCTCGGTCATTTACCGGCCCTTTGACGTATCTTACGCGAATCTTCTGATCGAAGCTGCGGAAAAATCCTACGCCTGGCTGGAGGAGCATCCGGAATTCCTCGGCTTTCAAAATCCCCCGGATTCCGGCACCGGCGGCTATGGAGAGGGCGGCGACCGGGACAATCGCTATTGGGCGGCAGCGGAGATGTATGCGGCGACCGGCGAAGAGCGCTATCACCGGGATCTTAAGGAACTCTTGCGGGAGCGTGATGAGGCGGCGCAGCGCCTGAAGGATCTGGAGGCGTCCGGGCAGGAAATCGGCTGGGAAGAGAGAATGGCTGCGTTTTCCCTGACGGATCTCGGCTATGGCTCGGTCGGCGGATTCGGAAGCATTGCCTATCTGCTGGCGGAAGAAAAGGGAAGGACGCCGGATGCGGATCTGAAGGAGCGGCTTCGCGGAGCCTTTGCGGCGGAGGCGGAATATCGGTCCGGGATCGCGGAGCGCTGCGGATACGAGGCGGCGATGCTCCGCCATGATTACTGCTGGGGCAGCAACATGGTCCTGATGAAGCACGGAATGCTCTTCGGGATCGCGGATTATCTGGAAGGAACGGACCGCTACTATGAGCGGGCGGCCGCGCAGCTGCACTGCCTGCTCGGGGTCAACGCGCCGGGCGCGTGTTACGTTACGGGCTTTGGTGCGACGAGGGTGGAGAATCCCCACCTGCGCCCCGCCTACGCAGACGGGATCGAAGCGTGCATCCCCGGCTATGTGGCCGGCGGACCGAACGGACGCCCCTGCGATCATGACATGCAATTCCTGGATTACCCGGAAAATCTCCCGCCCATGAAATGCTTTTCGGATAGTGTCAGCTGCTTCTCGCTCAACGAGATCACGATCTACTGGAATTCGCCGGCGGTATTTACCTGCGCGAGAATTCTGGCCGGCGGGAAGCAATAACGGAAGAATCGGGAAAAGAATGGAATCATACAGAGAGGAGACGGACAATTTGATCTGGGGTCTGTCAAGGAGACAGACATAACAAACACAAGTACATCAAACGCACCGGTGGTCACGTAGAGTGATCACCTTTTTGCGGTGTCGATGATTGAATACATCATATTTATCCTTGTTCTGCTTGTTGACTACTATAACTGCCAGGAAATAACTGTCAACCCTGCGCATAGCGCAACGCGGAGCGGCATTGGGGTTGACTGATATTTCCTGACCGTTATTCTATAGTCAAGCAGACCAAGGATACTTGTGCGCTTTTGCGCACTTTATTAAAGGGCAGAGTTGCCATACTCTGGCTTCATTTGGGATAAATGGTTATGCTGCCCACTTTGCCTT
>JAFYEE010000024.1 GCA_017544405.1 Lachnospiraceae bacterium | reverse complement strand
GGCCAAGCGTGACTGCGACTGGATGGGAGAGATCCACCGTTTCCTGGGCCTGAAGGTCGGCGTGGTGCTCAATTCCATGACGAGCGAGGAGCGGCAGGAAGCTTACAATTGCGATATCACCTATGTGACCAACAACGAGCTGGGCTTTGACTACCTGAGAGACAACATGGCCATCTACAAGAAGCAGCTGGTGCTTCGCGGCCTGCATTTCTGCATCATCGACGAGGTGGACTCGGTCCTGATCGATGAGGCACGTACGCCGCTGATCATCTCCGGTCAGAGCGGCAAATCCACCGCGCTGTACGAGATGTGCGATGTGCTGGCGAGACAGCTGAAGCGCGGCGAAGACATGCATGAGATGAGCAAGATGGATGCCATCATGGGTGTGGTACAGGAAGAGACCGGCGACTTCATCGTGAATGAGAAGGACAAGATTGTCAACCTGACCGCACAGGGCATGGCGCGTGTGGAGCAGTTCTTCCATATCGAGAATCTGGCGGATCCCGAGAACACGGAGATCCAGCACAATATCATCCTGGCGCTGCGCGCACACAATCTGATGTTCAGGGATCAGGACTATGTCGTCAAGGACGACCAGATCCTGATCGTCGATGAGTTCACCGGCCGTATCATGCCGGGACGCCGGTATTCCGACGGCCTGCATCAGGCCATTGAGGCGAAGGAGCATGTGAAGGTCAAGCGCGAGAGCAAGACCCTCGCTACCATCACCTTCCAGAATTTCTTCAACCTGTTCGAGAAGAAATGCGGTATGACCGGTACGGCGCTGACCGAGGAGCACGAGTTCCGCGAGATCTACGGAATGGATGTCATCGCGATCCCCACCAACAAGCCTGTGATCCGTCAGGACCACCAGGATGCGGTCTTCAAGACCAAGAAGGAGAAGCTTCACGCGATCCTTGACGCGGTGGAGGCAGCCCATGCCAAGGGACAGCCGGTCCTCGTCGGTACGATCAATATCGACGCTTCCGAGGAGAACAGCCGGATGCTCAGCAAGCGCGGCATCCAGCACAATGTCCTGAATGCGAAATATCATGAGATGGAGGCGGAGATCGTCGCACAGGCCGGCCGGCACGGAGCCGTGACCATCGCCACCAACATGGCAGGTCGTGGTACGGATATCAAGCTGGACGATGAGGCGAGAGCGGCAGGCGGCCTGATGATCATCGGTACCGAGCGGCACGAGTCCCGCCGTATTGACAACCAGCTGCGCGGACGTTCCGGTCGTCAGGGAGATCCGGGTGAATCCCGTTTCTATATTTCGCTCGAGGACGATCTGATGCGTCTGTTCGGTTCCGAGCGTCTGATCGCCACCTTCAACGCCCTGAAGATTCCCGAGGGGCAGGAGATCTCTGCCGGTGCCCTGAGCGGAGCCATCGAATCGGCCCAGAAGAAGATTGAGAGCAACAACTTCGGCATCCGTAAGAATCTGCTGGATTATGACCGCGTGATGAGCGAGCAGCGTGAGATCATCTACGAGGAGCGCCGCAAGGTGCTCGACGGCGAATCCATGCGGGATTATATTTACAAGATGATCACCGATATCACGGAGAGCGCGGTGGACACCTGCATCAATGACGATCTGCCCGTATCCGAGTGGGATTTTGCGGAGCTGAACAGCATCCTGCTTCCCACGATCCCGCTCGAGCCCGTGACCGAGGAGCGTGTCAGCAAGCCGAAGAAGAGCAGCCTGAAGCAGCAGCTCAAGGAAGAAGCCGTCAAGCTGTATGAGGCGAAGGAGGCGGAATTTCCCGAGGCGGAGCAGATCCGTGAGGTGGAGCGTGTCATCCTGCTCAAGGTCATCGACCGCAAGTGGATGGACCACATCGATGACATGGAGATCCTGCGCCAGGGCGCGGGTCTGCAGGCGTACGGCCAGAGAGATCCCCTGGTGGAGTACAAGATGCAGGGCTATGACATGTTCGATGAGATGACGCAGAACATCCGCGAAGAGACCGTGCGTATGCTGATGCATATCAAGGTCGAGCAGAAGGTGGAGCGCGAGCAGGTGGCAAAGGTCACCGGCACCAACAAGGACGACACCGTGGTGCAGGGTCCGAAGCGGAGAGCCGGCGTCAAGGCATATCCTAACGATCCCTGCCCCTGCGGCAGCGGCAAGAAGTACAAGAACTGCCACATGAAGCTGGACAAGCCCGGCGGAGCCGGTGTGTAAGCGCTTCTGCGGCGGAGTCACTGGCGATTGGATTAGAGAAAGCAGGTTGTTTTGGTAGAACTTGATCAGATGAAACTGGACATCCAGGCGTACGAGGAACCGCTGAAGGAAGTGGGGGACTCCCTGGATCTTGAAAACAAGCGCAAGCGCATCGAAGAGCTCGAGCGCGAGATGGAAGCGCCCGGCTTCTGGGACGATCCGGACAGGGCCAATGCCAAGATGAAGGATCTGAAATCCCTGAAGGGTACCGTGGACGGCTTTTGCGCGCTCAAGCAGCAGTATGAGGACATCCTCACACTGATCGAGCTGGGCAATGAGGACGAGGATCCCGATATGGTCGCCGAGGTGCGTCAGGAGCTGGATGCTTTTGTGTCGACCTACGAGGAGCTGCGGATCTCCACGCTTCTGTCCGAGGAATATGACAGTGCCAGCGCCATTCTGGAGCTGAATGCGGGCGCGGGCGGTACCGAGAGTTGCGACTGGTGCAGCATGCTGTACCGGATGTATACCCGCTGGGCGGAGCGGAAGGGATTTTCCGTGGAAGTCCTGGATATGCTTGAGGGCGATGAGGCCGGTATCAAGTCCGTGACCTTCGAAGTAAACGGAGAGAATGCTTACGGATATCTGCGTTCGGAAAAGGGCGTGCACCGTCTGGTGCGCATTTCTCCCTTCAACGCACAGGCCAAGCGGCAGACTTCCTTCGTCAGTCTCGATGTCATGCCGGATATCGAGGAGGATCTCGACATCGATCTCGATGAGAAGGATCTGCGGATCGATACCTACCGAAGCAGCGGCGCCGGCGGTCAGCACATCAACAAGACCTCTTCGGCCATCCGCATTACCCATATCCCCACCGGCACGGTGGTCACCTGCCAGAACGAGCGCAGCCAGTTCCAGAACAAGGACAAGGCGATGCAGATGCTGAAATTCAAGCTCCTGGAGCTTAAGCGTGCGGCCAATGCGGAAAAACTTTCCGATATCCGCGGAGAGGTGCGGGATATCGCATGGGGCAATCAGATCCGTTCCTATGTCCTGCAGCCGTATACCATGGTGAAGGATCGCAGAACCGGCGTGGAGACCAGCGATGCAAGCGGTGTGCTGGACGGCAAGCTCGATGCGTTCATCACCGGGTATCTGAAGTGGAAGAGCATCGGCGGCGCGGAAGTCGGCGGCGACGATGACGTCTGATAGAGAGAAGTAAGAGCGAAGAAAAAGAAAAGGTGTGGTACGAGGAGAATCGTACCACACCTTTTTGTTGCAGAAGCGAGTCATGGATGACGAGCGCCGAAGCATTGTACGGGATCAGGCCGTGCGTTCCCAGGTGGACGTGACCGTCTTCGGCTTCATCAGATCCAGATAAAAGACGGCGACGGACATGCGATAATAGGGAACTACCCAGAGAAAGCCTACGCCGAAACTGAGCAGGGAAAGCAAAAGGAGCGGAAGAAATCCGATCATCAGCCGCAGGAACCGCAGGCGATGTCCGCTCATTTTCTGCCAGGTCTCCCGAAGGACTTCCCCTGCGGACAGATGGGAAAAATCCATCGCCAGGTAAAAGGCGATTCCGAGGAAAAGACTCACCAGGGGCTGGATCAGTGTTGCAAGCACCGCTGCAGCGATCACAGCCGGCAGGGATACGGATCCCGGCGCGTTCAGATACCACCGGTACAGGAAGAAAAAGGGGAGCGAGGCGACGAACTGCGGAAGCAGAAGCACGCAGCTGATGGTGAAAAAGCGGCCGGTGTCATTCTGGTATCCGTAATAGAAATCCGCCAGCTGCCCTCCGCGGCCGGTGGCAGTCTTCAGATAGAAGAGGGCGATCCCGGCCATGCTGATATCTGCCAGCACGAGGAACAGCAAAAAGAGAAGGTAGCCGCCGAGCGAGACGATCAGATCCTTCGTGACCGGAAGGCTTCCGCCCGGGCCGGCCAAGAGATTTTGGATGCCGTCCTCCACTTCAAAACTGAAGAAATTCGCAAAATAGTGAAAGAGCAACTGCGAGACAGTGATTCCAATCGCTTTCCCGTAATTGCCCTTCAACATTTCCTTTGCCTTGTCCCGGATCTCGGACGCGGATAAATAATTATACTGCATAGTTGACGTTTGCCCCTGCCAGCTGATCGTGGTGCTGGGCCTTCAGATCCTTCTGATAGGGGTTCTCCTCATTGTAATACTTGATCTGCGTCGTGGTGGTGCCGCCGCTGACATAGGTGCGGCCGCACTCCGGGCAGACGCGGGTGTAAATCTGTACGGCGGCCATGAGGACCTTGCCATTGTCTTTCTTGGCCTTGTCATACGCATTCGCGACATGCTCCTGCTCGTGTGCGCGCACACGGGTCGCTGCCTCGGTGGGAGACATGTGCTGCGCGGATTTGAAGGAAACCATTTCATTGGAGCCGTCCATGTACTTCCGGCGCTTGCAGGTTTCGCATTCGCAGGTGGGGTCATGGGGATCGTATTCCTTCTCCTTCAGCCCCATCTTGACGAGCTTTTCATCCCGCTCCTTCGTTTCCTGCGGGCTCAGGGTCGGATCGGAGAGCGCACGGATCGGATCCTTCTTCGGGTCGGGTTCTTCCTCCCGAAGAGGGGAAGCCGTACGACCGGGCGCATAGAGGCCGCGGCCAAGCTGTGCGTAGAGAGACTGATTCAAACCGGTATATCCGGGAGAAATATTCATCTGCCGTGCCTCCTTTCGGGTGAGATCAAAACAGCGCTTTGCCGGAGCAAAGAGCGGCGTGCGGCGTCGCTTACAGAGTGGAAGCTCCATCCTGCATCAACTGCAGATAGGCATCAAAGCCTGCTTCGTTTCCGTAGAGCTGCCGGTACACCTCATCCATCTGCTGCAGGATCGTGGGATCCGTCAGTATGGTATATACAGAATAAACAAGTGCGGCCGTGCCGAGAAACATGCCGAGCGCGGACAGCCAGATGCCTATGACGGCGGGCTGGGAAGCGGGCCCCCGGCGGCGCGTGCAGAGGATTCCGAAGATCAGTCCGAGCGCGCCTGCGGAGACGGCAAAGACACCGGTGCAGACCAGAAGCAGTGCCGCGATTCCCATTACCAGAGAGGCGACGGCCATGGCATCCGTGCGCTGTGGCACCCGACTGCCGAAGGCTGCTTCGCCTGTCTGATGGTTACGATCATCCATGTTACATTCATCCTTTTAGAGTCTTCAGAGACTTTATCACTTTCAATGTAGCATCTGAATCCGTAAAAATCAATGAAATCCGGCCTTCTTCATGGTATTTTAATACTTTCAAGCATCAGGCCTTTGCCTTACGGGCAGATCGCGCGTTCGCGTGCTCTCCTTTCAGGATCGGGCTGAGCTTTTTATAGACGAACAGCGTGACAAGGGAATTGATCAGGCCCTTGATGAGATTCAGGGGAGCCACGCAGAAGATGACAAAGCGGGTGATGCTTCCGGCGATCGAAGGGAAGATGGCTTCTCCCATCCCGATCAGCGTCTCGAGCGGCATACCGTACAGCCGTGAAAAGGCGGGAAGCAGATACACGGCGTTGAAGAACGTGCCGAAGAAGGTCATGACCAGCGTTCCGGTCGTGACGGCGATCAATGCCTGCTTTCTGGTCTTATGGAAATGATAGATCACGGAGGCCGGGAGGATCAGAGTGCATCCCACGGCGAAATTGGCGAGTTCCCCGACAAAGGCGGTGGAGGTTCCCTTGATGAGGAGCTTCAGAAGGATCTTGACAAACTCCATCATCACACCGGACACGGGACCGAAGGCAAAGGTTCCGATCAGGATCGGAAGCTCGCTCAGATCCAGCTTGTAGAAGCTCGGCGCAAAGGGGACGGGGATCTCAAACATCATGAGAACGACCGCAATGGCGGAAAACATCCCGATCATGGCGATTTTACGTGTGTTGAATATTTTGTGGGGACCTTCGTTGCGAAACTGCGACATCTTCTCGAGCATATAAGCGATCGCGAAGATGGCGGCTATGACCAGCAGAAAGCCGACTACATAGCCTGCGTTGTCCTGAACGGACTCCAAAAGATGGTTATTCATTTTTCCTCCTTCTTTCATCCAGACTGTACTGTTGGTCCCGGAGTCTCACCGGGTCGGCCCCGCCAGTGAATCTGTACGGGGTTCGCGGACTGTACCGCCAGTAGGGAATTGCACCCTGCCCTGAAGATTGGTTACAGAGGGCATTATAGGCATATGCGGGCGATTCGTCAATACCCCTGCACGCTTGAATATTTTCACGAAATCGACTACAATAAATTGATTAAGTATGTATATTAGGGCGATTGTGTGCTGCACCCTCTTTTCCGGTACGGATGCATCGCCGAAGGAGCATTGCATGATCGAGATGGATGTGCGGATCACCGCCGGCGACCTGTATGATTTCAACTTAAAGCATGCCTATTCCCGCCCGGCTACTTACCTGAGCAGCGCGGTGGGCGCGGTGGGCGTGATCTACGGGCTTGCGACCGGGTATTACCTGCTTCTGATCGTCGGCGCCATACTTTTGCTGTATCTGCCGGTGCATCTCTTTCTGCAGTCGAAGCAGACGGTGGCGCTGAGCCCCGTGTTCCGGGAGCCGCTGCACTATGTGCTCGACGACAACGGACTTACGGTGAGCCAGGGGGAAAACAGTACCTTTGTCCCCTGGGACGGGGTGCTTAGGGCAACCTCCACGGGGCGGGGGATTTTCCTCTACACCGGGCCGGCGAACGCAACGATTTTCCCGAGGAGTCAGATGGGAGACAAGACAACGCCGGTGATTCAGATGATCCACACGCACATGGATCCGAAGAAAGTGAAGATACGAACCTGATATGGAGACGAGACAGATCATTACAAACGCGCCCGAGGAGACGTTTGCCGCGGGCAGAGCGATCGGAGAGACGGCCGGGCCCGGCACGGTGATTTCCCTGGTGGGAGATCTCGGCGTCGGCAAGACGGTGTTTACGCAGGGTGTGGCAGCCGGTCTGGGCATCACGGAGCCGGTGAGCAGTCCGACCTTCACCATCCTTCAGATCTATGAGGAGGGAAGGCTCCCGCTGTATCATTACGATGTATACCGCATTGCGGATCCGGAGGAAATGGAAGAGATCGGCTATGAGGACGCCTTTTACGGGAAGGGAGTCTGCCTGATCGAATGGGCGGATCTCATCCGGGAGCTTCTGCCGGAGCATATGATGCGTGTGGAGATCAGAAAGGTTCCGGAGAAGGGCTTTGACTACCGGGAGATAGAGATTACAGAGACATGAAGATCATCGGAATCGACAGTTCCGGACTGGTGGCCTCCGTGGCACTTGCAGCGGATGGTGTACTGCTCGGAGAATTTACGACCAACAATAAAAAGACACATTCCCAGACGCTGCTTCCCATGCTGGACCGTATGCGGCAGGATCTGGATCTGGACCTGAAGACGGTGGATGCGATCGCGATCGCTTCCGGTCCGGGATCCTTTACCGGGCTGCGGATCGGCTCCGCGACGGCCAAGGGGCTTGGACTGGCACTGGACCGGCCCATCGTGGAGGTGCCGACACTGGAGGGGCTCGCATGGAATCTTTGGGGCGCGGACGGACTCATCTGTCCGATGATGGATGCCCGCAGGGAGCAGGTCTACACCGGCATCTATGAATTTTGCCCGGATGGCGGGGAAGGATTTACGCTGCATGTGGTGGCGCAGCAGGAGGCCATCGCCGTAACGGACCTGATCGCGAAGCTGAATGGAATGGGAAGGAAAGTGATCTTCCTCGGCGACGGAGTTCCGGTCTGTCTCGATCGGATCCGGGAAGAACTGAAGGTTCCTTACGCACTGGCACCGGAGCATTTAAGCCGCCAGAGAGCGGGAAGCATCGCTTCGCTCGGATGCCGGTATTTTGCCATGGGGCGCGCGATCTCTTCCGACGCGCATGCGCCGGAATATCTGAGAAAGAGTCAGGCGGAGCGCGAGCGCCCGCACAGCTATGAGGTGTAGCATGGACGTGAAGATACGCAGACTTCGGGAAGAGGATGCGGCTGCCCTTTCGGTGATCGAGGCGGAGGCTTTCAGCATGCCGTGGCACGCGGAGGATTTTCTGCGAATGGTGCGGGAGACGGATGCGCTCTATCTGGTGGCCGAGGAGAACGGGAAAGTCCTGGGCTCCGCAGGGATGCGCATCATCCTGGAGGAAGGCGATATCGACAATGTGGTGGTGGCAAAGGAAGCACGCGGCCGCGGGATCGGCAAGGCCCTCCTTGCGGAGCTTCTTCGCGAGGGGACGCAGGCAGGATGCACCGCCTTTACCCTGGAGGTGCGCGCCGGCAATGCACCGGCCATCGCCCTGTATGAAGGGGCCGGATTTGTCTCCGAAGGCATACGCCCCGGCTTTTACGATCTTCCGAAGGAAGACGCGATTATATATTGGAAGAGGTAATCTGTGTTAGATATTTGTTTACTCGGAACCGGAGGTATGATGCCGCTGCCCTATCGCTGGCTGACCTCCCTGATGATGCGCTACAACGGAAGCAGCATTCTGATCGACTGCGGCGAGGGTACCCAGATCGCCATGCGGGAGAAGGGCTGGAGCGCGCATGACATCGACATCATCTGCTTTACCCATTATCATGCGGATCATATCAGCGGCCTGCCCGGGATGCTCCTGAACATGGGCAATTCCGACCGGACGGAGGAACTCCTTATGATCGGGCCCAAGGGACTTGGCCGGGTGGTAAGCGGACTGCGGGTGATCGCTCCCGAGCTTCCCTTTCCGATCCGGTGTGTGGAGATCGAGGGGCCGGAGCAGACGTTTTCCTTTGAAGGATTTCGCCTGAAGGCCTTCAAGGTGCAGCACAGCGTCCTGTGCTACGGATATACGATGGAGGTGGACCGGGCCGGACGGTTCGATCCGGAGCGCGCCCGCGCCGCCGGGATCCCGCTGAAATGCTGGAATCCGCTGCAGAAGGGGGAGATGGTCGAGATGGACGGACAGGTCTACACCCCGGATCTGGTAATGGGACCGCCCCGCAAGGGCCTGAAGGTGACCTACTGCACGGATACGCGGCCGACGGACAGCATCACGGAAAATGCGGCAGGGAGCGACCTTCTGATCCTCGAAGGGATGTACGGGGACCCGCAGGAGCAGGACAAGGCCAGACAGAAGAAACATATGACCATGCAGGAGGCTGCAGGAATCGCAAGCGCGGCCGGTGTCCCCGAATTGTGGCTGACGCATTTCGGCCCGGCCATGGGACGACCGGATCAGTATCTTGAGGAGATCCGGAGGATTTTCCCGAAGACGGTGATCCCCAGGGACGGCCGGAGCACGGAACTGAACTTTACGGAAGAATAAGCACGGAAAATACGACAGAAAGGAGGAGCCTCACATTTCATGAAGAGCAAACAGGTTCGGATCGTAATCATCATATCTGTTCTGGTCCTGGCCCTGGTGGGGTTCTATGCCTATCTGTCGGGTAAGTCCAGGGACCGGACCACGGAGCAGAAGATGACGGCTCTGGAGCTGGTGCTGAGCCGGGATCTGGTCAATGATTATCCGCCGACCCCCAAGGAAGTCATGAAATACTACGGCGACATCCAGAAATGTCTCTATGGCGGGGAGGCGACGGAGGACCAGGTGGACGACCTGGGCATGAAGCTTCGGGATCTCTACGACGCGGAGCTGCTTGCCCAAAACGAGCTGGGAACCAATCTGATCCTGCTGCGGCAGGAAGTGAAGGACTATCAGGAAAACAGCCGCAGGCTGACCAATTTCATCACGGCGGCCAGCACCAATGTGGATTATTATTCGGTTGACGGTTACTCCTTCGCCCGGATGGTATGCGTCATGAATATCAACGAGAACGGTGTCAGTACGAGCCAGCGCATGGTCTATCTGCTGCGCAAGGAGGAGTCGTCCAAGCGGTGGAAGATCTATGGCTGGGATCTCGAGTCCAATGTGGACCTCGACGGGGACGGGATCCCCGAGGGAGAACAGGCAAATCGCTCTGCCCAGTAAGGGCGGAAGCGTTTCGCTGCGAAATACGAACATGATACAGACAGGAAAAAACATGGAACAGGCATGGAAAGAGGATGCCCTGGTACTGGGAATTGAGAGCTCCTGCGATGAGACCGCCGCCTCCGTGGTGAGGGGCGGGCGCGAGGTGCTCTCAAATGTTATTTATTCCCAGATCGACCTGCATACCTTGTATGGAGGCGTGGTGCCGGAGATCGCATCCAGAAAACACATCGAGAAAATCAATCAGGTCATCCGGAAAGCACTGGACGAGGCGGGGATCTCGCTCCGGGAACTGGACGGGATCGCAGTCACCTACGGACCGGGACTGGTGGGAGCGCTTTTGGTGGGCGTTGCGGAGGCAAAATCGATCGCCTTTGCGACCGGGATCCCGCTGGTCGGAGTGCATCACATCGAGGGGCATATCAGTGCCAATTACATCGAACATCCGGATCTGGAGCCTCCCTTTATGTGCCTCGTCGCGAGCGGCGGGCATTCCCATCTGGTGATGGTCCGGGACTATGGGGAATACGAGATTATCGCAAGAACCCGGGACGATGCGGCGGGGGAAGCCTTTGACAAGGTAGCCAGGGCCATCGGCCTCGGCTATCCGGGCGGACCGAAGATCGATAAGGCTGCGCGCGAGGGAGATCCGAATGCCATCGATTTTCCCAGAGGAAAGGTGGAGGGCAGCCCTTACGATTTCAGCTTCAGCGGACTGAAAAGCGCGGTGCTCAACTATCTGAACGGCTGCCGGATGAAGGGGGAAGATTTTTCCCGGCCGGATGTGGCGGCGTCCTTCCAGCGGGCGGTGGTCGATGTGCTGACGGAGCACAGCCTGTCCGCAGCGAAGGATCTGGGGGTGAAAACCCTGGCCATCGCGGGAGGTGTGGCTTCCAATTCCGCGCTGCGTGCTTCGATGCAGACGGCCTGCGAGGAGGCGGGGATCCGCTTTGTGTATCCCTCGCCGGTTTACTGTACGGACAACGGCGCCATGATCGGTGTGGCGGGATATTATGATTTTCGAAACGGCTACCGCGCGGGGTATGATCTCAATGCCGTGCCCGGACTGCGGATCGGGGAAAAACAGGGAGTCAGCCGATGAAAAAGCACTGTACGGCCATTGTGCTGGCCGGAGGAAAAGGGACCCGCATGGGAGCGGATGTGCCGAAGCAGTACCTTTCGCTCGCGGGCAGACCGCTCATCTGGTACAGCCTGCAGGCGGTGGAGCAATCGAATATTCTGGACGACTGCATCCTGGTGACGGCCCGCGAGGACATGGAACTTATGCGCACGAAGGTGCTGGAAAAATACGGATTCCGAAAGGTTCTGGCCATGGCTCCGGGAGGAGCGGAGCGCTATGAATCGGTCTTAAGCGGCCTGCGTATGCTGGAGGAGCTTCAGTCCGGCTGCGATGCGGGGCTGGGGCGGACGGATTACGTGTTCATCCAGGACGGCGCGCGTCCGTTTCTGACGGAAGAAATCCTGCGCAGGAATTACGAGACAGCGCTGGAGTGCGGCACGGCGGTGACGGCGGTTCGTGCCAAGGATACTGTTAAAATTGCTGATGAAAGGGGTTTCGTGGTTCAGACACCGGATCGGAACCGGGTATGGAATATGCAGACCCCCCAGACCTTCCGCTTTGCCGAAATACGGGAGGCTTATGAGAAAATGATGGTACGGGTGCAGGAGGAAAGATGTGCCGGGCGCACCCTTCCGATCACCGATGATGCGCAGGTAATGGAGCTTTTCGGCGATCTGCCCGTGCGACTCGCGGAGGGCTCCTACGACAATTTCAAGGTGACGACGCCGGAGGATCTGCGCCTGGCGGAGAGCATGCTCGCAGGAGACGGAAGCCGGATTTCAAATCTAAACGAAACGGTAACAGAAAATGAAAAAACGATGAAAGCATTTTCAAAAATCGTGGAAGCAAAAATGTAAGAGAGGGGTCTTTCTTTCAGGAAAGACCTCTCTCTTCTTTTTCCTTTTAACAGTTTTGCACAACATATAAACCTTGATTTTGCGCATTTTTCATAATAATTTCGATGTGAAAAAAGTAACAAATAAAAAAGTTGTAAGTGCTTTCAAAAATTTCGGTAAAACGCTTGCCTATTTTCGTCAATAATGTTAGAGTACAGATATGAAAGTAAAGCGCTTTCATAAGAAACATTTTTCATTATTCTATGGGAGGAAAAAAATGAAGAAGAAAGTTTTATCTGTACTGCTTGCTTCTGCCATGGTTCTTTCTCTGGTCGCCTGCGGCTCTGAGGAAGGTTCCGGCGATGCGGCTTCTACCGGCAGCGAAGCGAGCAACACGACCGATTCCGCTGCGACCAGCACGGATACCGGCAGCAGTGATGCGGCAACCACCGAACCGGCTGCGGCTGAGGAGTTTGTTCTTGACAACCTCTACATCGTAGTCGATGGTACTCTGACCGCAACGGTTGACAGCGGCCAGGCAGAATTCGAAGCTCAGTGGGAGGAGGCTGTAGGTGAGAAGCTCGGTCATCCCATTGACCTTCACATCAATCAGATCGATCACTCCGGATACACCAGCACCGTATCTCAGCTGCTGGCTACCTCCACTCCCGGTGAAGAGGGATATCCCGATGCAATGATCATGAGCGCATCGATGTTCCGTGAGTATTCCACCACCGGCATCCTCTGGGATATGGCAGATGCTTACGCAAATGCTGAGTTCCAGTCCCGCGTAACCCTTCCTTCCGTCAACGAGAACATGAAGACTGCTGACGGCAAGCTGTATGGTTTCGCTCCTACCTATGGTAACGGATGTGTTACCTACATCAAGCAGTCCTGGCTCGATGCAGTCGGCATGAGCGTTGACGACATCAAGACCTTTGATGATTATTACAACATGCTGAAGGCATTCACCGAGCAGGATCCCGACGGCAACGGCTCCGATGGCACCTATGGTGTGATCGCTGCAGGCTTCGGTAAGCTCGACGAGGCTCCTTTCATCAACTACATGCCCGAGTTCTGGCAGGGCGCTTATCCTTCCTTCTATCAGAAGGACGGTCAGTGGGTAGACGGCTTCACCGAGCAGGCTACCATTGATGCTCTTGCAAGACTGGCACAGGCTTATGCTGACGGCGTCATCGATCCCGATACCGAGGAAGCCGGCACCAAGCAGGCTCGTGAGAAGTTCTTCTCCAACGACCAGAGCACTTCCGAAGGTGTCTTCACCTACTGGGCAGGCACCTGGCTCAGAACTCTGACCAACAACATGTCCAAGAACGAAGTCGATGACGATCTCGGCGATGACAGACTGGTTCAGCTTCCTCCGATCAAGGAGATCAAGGATACCTGGGGCGGCTACATCAACCGTGAGGCTCCCGTTTGGGTTATCACCGATGACGGCGATGGCGACAATACTCGTGAGCAGGCAATCTTCGATGCACTCCTTGAGACCATGCTGGACGGCGACAGAGTACAGACTCTGTGGACCTATGGTGCAGAGGATGTTCACTGGTCCATCCATGCAGAAGAGTTCACCACCAATGCGGATGATCCTGAGAAGAAGAAGGATTACTCCTATGAGGAAGGCCAGTTCCATCTGAAGCAGTCCCCGAACGATCCTAACACCGTATGGAAGAAGAACCATCTGGATGCAGTCCTTGTTATTGCTCCTCTGACCAACGGTTATGTTGACAATGACGATCTGGTAACCAAGGGCAACCAGTTCTTCACCACGAACTGTGTCGATGCTCCCGCAGCAGCTGCTTGTGAGACCCTGACCAATGTTCAGTCCGATCTGGTGGATTACAAGAAGGCTCTGATGAACTCTGTTGTTGCAGGCGAGATGACTCCCGAAGATGCAATCGCTGATTACAACGACGAGTGGGGCGACACGGTAGAGCAGATCCTCTCCGAGCTGAACCAGTAATCGTCTTTTCCGGTTGCCACATCCGTAAAATTGTACTAAAATAAATACAAAGTCCTGCCCGGGCGGCAGACGCCACCGGGCAGGACATTCTTTTGAAAGAAACCGGAACATTAACCAATTTTTAGAAAGAGATGGGATGCTATGGGTAAGCAGAAAGTGGCTACAACATCAACGGGGGCACCAATCAGGAGAAAACCACTGAGTACCAGAATGTGGAATGCCAGAGGGTATTATCTCATGTTCCTTCCGGTATTTATCTACGTCCTGATCGTTTATTACTGGCCGATGCTTGGTGTGCGATATGCATTCTACGATTATTCCATTAAGAATTTCGAATTCATCGGCTTGGAGAATTTCAAGTCCATGTTCAGCACCAAGGATTTCTGGAGAGCCTTTTCCAATACGCTTCAGATCTCCGTCATTAAATTGCTTATAACGACCTTTACCTCCGTCCTCGTATCTGTATTCCTGAACGAGATGGGAAACATGTTTGCAAAGAAGACGCTGCAGACGATCATCTATCTGCCCCACTTTATGTCCTGGGCAGTGGTCGCTGCCATTTTCACGCTGTTTTTGTCCAAGTCCTCTTCCGGCTTCATCAACGAGACGCTGAAGAGCTGGGGCGTGATCTCGAAGAGCATCGATTTCTTGCACAGTAAGGACTGGTGGAGGCCGATCTACTATATCATCAATATCTGGAAGGAGACCGGCTGGGGCACCGTTATTTTCCTTGCCACCCTGTCCGGCATCAATCCGGAACTGTATGAGGCAGCGGATATCGACGGCGCTTCCCGCATGCAGAAGATCTGGAATGTCACGGTTCCGGCGCTGGCCAATACCGTCCTGATCGTATTGATCCTGAACCTCGCCAAGGTTATGAACCTTTTCGAGTCGGTGTTCGTTCTTTACAATACTCGTGTCTACAAGGTGGCGGATGTTATCTCTACCTATATCTATCGTGAGTCCTTCATGAGTGCGATACCGAACTACGGATATACCACCGCCGTCGGTCTGTTCAAGAGCGTGGTCGGCTGTATCCTGGTCCTGATCTGCAACGAGGCATCGAAACGTGTCCGCGGACGCGGAATCATATAGGAGGGCTGAAGAGATGGCAAACGAAAAGACAGCATATAAAAAGCCCAAAAAGAAGATCCGCGTATTTGATATCGTCAATTACATTGTCTTTATCATCGTCGGATTGATCGTTATGATCCCGATCTGGAAGGTGGTCGTGGATTCCTTTAACGCCGTGGGCGTCTACCAGTTCAAGTTCTGGCCTTCACAGCCGACGGCGGCAGGTTACCTGACGATCTTTACGACCTCCAAGCTGTATAAACCGTTCCTGAATTCCGTTATCACCACGATCATCGGAACGTTGCTTGGTCTGGTCATGTCCACCCTCGGCGGCTATGTGCTCTGCCAGGAGGATATGCCCGGACGTGAACTGTTCTCCTACTTCCTGCTCTTTACCATGATCTTCTCCGGCGGTATGATCCCCGAGTACCTGGTCATGAAGCAGCTGGGTCTGGTCAACAGCATGTGGATCCTGGTGGTCAAGCATGGCATGAATGTGTACAATCTGGTGCTGATGCGGAACTTCTTTGAAGGGATCCCGAGCTCTCTGTATGAGGCGGCCCGCATCGACGGATGCTCTCCGATGGGCGTGTTCTTCCGCATTGTGCTTCCGCTTTCCAAGGCGGCGCTCGCTTCCATCGGTCTGATGTATGCCGTCACCGTATGGAACGATTACAGCACGGTCCAGATCTATATCACGGACCGCGATCAGGTGAACTTCCAGTACATGCTGCGCGTCATGGTCATGGACGGAGATACGCCGACGACTGCGTACAAGGTTTCGCAGAGCACGCTGTATTATGCAGCCATCGTCTGTGCGATCCTTCCTTTCATGGTATTGTATCCTTTCCTTCAGAAGTATTTCGTGAAGGGCGTCAATGTGGGTGCAGTCAAGGAATAAGTTCTTTCCAATACAAATCTTGTAAACCGGCAGGAGATCCTTCTGCCGGTTTTTTGCGGGAAAAACCGGCCGGCGGATGCACGCTCGCATGAAAAGACCATTTGTCGGTCGCAAGAACAAGGCGTACGACGCTGAAAAATAAGATGACATTTCCGCGTGGCTACGATAGAATACAAACATGAACAGGAGACAGCCGGCATGGGACTGACAGAAAAGGAACTGGAAGAATTAAGAGAATATCTGAAGGACATTTTGCAGGATCCGGTGACGAAGCGCATGGAGCAGTACATGCAGCATGGAACGGTAAGTACCTATGACCATTGCAGACGCGTCGCAAGAGCCAGTTTTTTCCTGAACCGCAGGCTGCACCTGAAGGCGGATGAGCAGGCCCTGGCTGTAGGGGCAATGCTGCATGATCTGTACCTCTATGACTGGCACTGTCACGAGCGAACCGAGCGCCTGCCGCATGGATTTACGCATGCTGCGGAGTCGCTGCGGAATGCCAGAAAGTTTTTTCGGATCGGCCTCATCGAGCAGGAAATCATCCGGACCCATATGTGGCCGCTGAATCTGACGGCCGTGCCGACCTGCCGTGAAGCGTTGATCGTATGCCTGGCCGATAAGTACTGCTCTCTGAAGGAGACGCTTTTTATGAGAAAATGAGCCGTATGCGGGCTTAGAAAAGTGTGCGGGAAAGGGGGATTCTGTGGCAGATATCGCAACCTTGCTTGAACATCCGGAAGACCTGAAATTTGCGTTTCAACCGGTGATCCATGCGCATTCGGGCGAGATTTACGGCTATGAGGCTCTCATGCGTCCCATGCCTTTTTCCCCGATGGATGTGGTGAACCACTGCATCCAAAACGGATGCGTGGACCGGCTGGAAGAGATTACCATGATGTATTCCATCAAAGCCTTTTTGCGGAATCATCTGGAGGGTAAGATCTTTATCAATTCGTTCCCCGGGGCCTGTATGTCCAGGGACTTTTCCACCCTCTGGCTGGAGGAAGTCGGACATGTCATCGCCGGGCGGATCGTGCTGGAGATGCTGGAATACACCGATCTGAAGGTAGAGGTGTGGAACCGGAAGCTGGAAGAGTTTGAACGCGGCAATCGGGGGACGAGCAACACCTCTCATATCGCCATCGACGATTATGGTGTGGACTCCGATATAGATCTGGCACGGATCGCGATGTACCGGCCGACGATGATCAAGATCGATCGCAGCCTGATCGAACATATCGATACGGATCCGGAAAAGCAGGAGAGGGTGAATCGCACCATCCGGCTGATGCAGGAAAAACACATACTGATTTTGGCGGAGGGTGTGGAGACCAGGGAAGAGTATGACTATTTCCGAAGCCTTCCGATCGATTATATGCAGGGATATTACATCAAAAAGCCGGAGATCTACCCTTAAGTACGGGCAGAAGATCACAGGAGGAAGTGTGCACCGCTGCGAAAGTGGCGGTGCTTTTCTTTTGGGTGAAATTTTACGGAAATTTGTAAAAAAACGTTTGACTTTGTCTGAGTCTTTTGCTAAAATAATCGTTGCCGCTGTGAAGTGGCAGCTTTGAAAAAATCTGTTTCTGGAGAGATATCGAAGCGGTCATAACGAGGCGGTCTTGAAAACCGTTTGTCCGAAAGGGCGCGTGGGTTCGAATCCCACTCTCTCCGCTGGGATCCTTGCGGAAGAAGGGGATTCTAATTAATTTCATAAGAGAAATTGATTCAAGCATTGGAGAAGTACTCAAGTGGTTGAAGAGACACCCCTGGAAAGGGTGCAGGTCGTTAATAGCGGCGCGAGGGTTCAAATCCCTCCTTCTCCGTTGTTTCAGCCCAGGCTGAAACAGGGTTCCTTGATAATTGAACAGTAATGCATCCCTGAAGATTCCTATTAACATTCATTTCCATCTCTGAGGGAGATGAACGAGATAGAATTTCAGAGAACAAACGAACATTTTACTCTTTATCAAAACAGTAAAATTTGGAGCCAGATTTTATCTGGCCCGGTTCAAACACTTTAACATGAGAGTTTGATCCTGGCTCAGGATG
>JAFYEE010000023.1 GCA_017544405.1 Lachnospiraceae bacterium | reverse complement strand
GGAGCAGCTCTGTTTTTATCTGGGGCTCCTCTACTTCAACATCCTTCCCAAGCAGATCATCACGCCCGAATTCGGCATCATGCAGGTCTGGTTTCTGACCCTCTTTTTCTGCTGCCTTCTATGGGACCGGAGGTCCGAAGGAAAAAGTCTCCTTCCGGTGCTTCTCGCCGGTCTGTGCATGGCGGCCGAGACCCTCTCGTACCCTTCCTGCGTGATCCTCTTTCCGCTACTTCTCTTTTTCCTCCTGCGAAGACGCCCGGCGCACCGCGCAGCAGCCGGCCTGACCTTCACTGCCATCTGCCTCGTCTGCGGGGCGGTTTACCTGCTCTTTATCTTAGACGGTCGCAGCCTTTCCGAGCTGCTGGAGGTCTTCTCCTTCCTGGTTGCGGGAGACGCCACCCACAGCATCGGCCTGGGGATGCGCCTTTTGCACCTTCTGCGTGACATCGGGCTCTATGCGCTCACGGAGGGGCTCCTTTTTGCGGTCTCGTATGCCACAGAGCTTCTGCTTGCGAAAAAGCGCGGGGAAGAAAAAAAGATCCCCCGCATGCTGGCGGTCTCCGTCTTCCTCGCCTGCCTTCTGCAGGTGGTTCTATGGACCTTCGCACACCGGGGATATGAATCTTTTTCCATTTATCTGGTGCATCCTGCCGTGGCCGGCCTCTTCGCCGGCACGAAGCTTTCCAAGGCTGAGAGGGCAGACTGGCACGAATGGATCCAGGCTTCCCTTCTCTCCCTGCTGGCGGTCGTCCTTCTGACCGATCTCGGCCTGACGGAATCGATCCCGCACGGCCTCCTCGGCGCCCTCGCCGGCGTGGTGCTTTACTGGAACGTAAGCCGCAGATCGTCGGAGCAGGGGAGCCTTCCGGCAGCGCGCGCCGCACTGATCGTCCTGTGCCTGACCGCCATCTTCGGCAAGGGCTACACCCTGCGCGGCGGTAGCCACCAGTCGATCCTGGAGGTGCGCAATATCATGAAGCACGGCCCCGCCATCGGGATCTTCTCCGACTATATGTGCGCCCATATCTACAACTGCAACTGGGAGGACTGGCAGGAGAATGTCTCGGAGGGCGACCGGGTCCTCGTCGTCGTGGACACCGTCATGGCGCCCGGAACGATCCAATACCTCTATAAGCCCGTGGAATGCAGCCATTTTTCCGTGGTCAATCCCACCGTATACGACGAGCGCCTCGAACGCTATTGGGAGCAGCATCCGGAGAAGCGCCCCAATGTCATCATCACGGACTGCTGGTTCGGAACCCCCGTCAACCCGGACAATACCTGGATCTATACCTACGCCGAAGAAAACATCGAACCTGCCGGGCAGGACGGACGCTACATCCGCATCTACCGCAGGGACTGACCTACGGCAGATAGCGCTTTACATATTTGCAGTAATTGTACAGATCCTCCCTGCTATAGTTTGCGCCGTCTTCGAGGCTTTCCGCGCCTCCTGTGAGATCCCGGAACAGATCCTCCGGCTCGACAAAGATCCGCAGGTAGGATGTGAAAACCAGGTCGCAGAAACCCATCGCCGACTTGTAATGTTCCCGATAATCTTCCAGGAATCTTTCATACCCGGGCCGGTACTGCTCCCGGAAGGATTCCCGCAACGCCTCATACGTATGCTCGAAATTCAAAAACGGATTGGTCTTCTTCAATGTCCGGATCGTAAGCAGCGCAAATTCCACGCTGTATCCCCGCCTTTTGAAAACCAGATCCAGCTCATACGAGAGCTGCCGGACATGTTCCACAGAGGAAGTCTTCACCGTGAATCTGTCCAGTTCCTTCCCGATCTCGGCAAATTCGGACCGGTCATTGATCTTTTTGATATCACGCACCCTGCGCAGGTAACGGTCCCACTGTGAGGTCTGCGCATTCCGCAGATCCACCTGATCCAGCAGAAAGCACCCCCGCTCATAATCATAGCTTTTCAGCACCACCAGGTAGACATATCCCTGCACCAGATTCAGGGTCTCCCCCTCCGCAGCCTCGTACAGGAACTCTTTCCTGGAGAAAAAGGTATTGCTCTTGCCCTGCGTGGTAAATTCATACGCTCTGCCCTGCACATGCGCGAGCTTCAGGGAAAGCACAAAAGGTTCATCGGCCGTCTCCAGATAAAGCTGCTCCCCGATCAGCGTGCATGCGACATACATGTCATAAAATTTCCGGATGCAGGTGTTCAGATAGATCTGTTTTCGCACCTCCGCCGGGATCCCCTTCGCACGCAGCAGAAGATCCGCTTTCGAGATGATCTCCGCGCGGTGCGCATGATAGGACTCCTGCGGGAATTCATACGGAAGCTTTCGCTGGGTCGGGATGTACCGGAATTCGTTGATCTCCTCCAGCGGCGCATTCGTGATCGCCATGAGGAACATCCGGAGCGATGCCTCGTCCTCCTGCAGGGCCTGTATGGTATTCAGGATCTCCATCGCCACGCGGTTCCGAAGCGTCAGATCCGCAAAATGCATCACTCCGTAGACCTTGTGATTCTCGTTCCATGGAACGTATTTTCTGTTTTCCTGCATGTAACTGAGCCACGCCAGCAAGGTGTTCGGGAAGATTTCGTTCCGCTCCCGGATGCGCTCCTCCATCACATTTTCATAGAGCTTTAGATCCGTTGCAAACACACCGTCCTTCGGACGATAATCCCGGATATAAAAGGTACAGTAATCGCTGGGCTTGATCAGCTCCGCAATCTCCTTGTTGCGGGAGTACCAGTCCTGATGGGACCGGATCATCCGACGGTTGAAATCGATGGCCTGCCTGGAGGACGGTCCGTAGGTATCGCAGATCTTCAGATAGTCCGGGTAGCCGGCTCCGGTCGCGACGCTGATCGGTGTAAGGTAAATCTTATCCCGCACAGAGCTCAGGCGCGATCCGAGCGCCGCGCGCCCCCAGATCGGGTATTCCTGAAAATATTCCCCGATCTCCCCGTCCGCATGCTCGCTGCACCTTCGAACAAAATCCTCCAGGAAAATGATATTTTTCAGATGGGAGTTGAAATAGATATAAACCGCATCCGCCACGGAGTAGTTCTGCAGCAGTGCCTCCGCGATCTCCCGATAGTCATAGTCACGGTTGATGCTTTCCATCTGATTCCACACCGCCAGATACCGGGCCCGGTAATACGAATTGATATTGACTTTCTCCAGACGGCGCAGGAATTCGGCTGCCTTTTGCGTCTCCACCAGGCGGTTTACGATGAAGGCAAAGCATTCCACCAGCTGCTTCATGTAATGGACCACGTTCAGATTGAACATTTCAAAGGAATCCACGGAGGACAAAAGCGCGTCAAATCCCGCTTCATCCCCCTGTTCGAGACGCTCCCGGAGCGCGTGATAATAGGTGGTCAGCTTCATCCATCTGACACAGTTGTCATCTGAATTCAATGCCAGGACGTCATCCCGCCACTTCTCGTACGTGTAGTCGCGGCAGATCTGATCCGTCATGTACCATTTTCCGAGCGCGATGAGTTCCGGCGAAGGCAGCGCATAGAGCATCCGGATCAGATCCTCCGTCTCCATTCCGAGGGTCTTTTTGCTGCCGTCAAAATTGTCCAGAAAATACTTGGCCGCACGATACAGACGATGGCTGCAAAGCAGTTCAAAATACGCCCTGGCCGCGGCATCCCCGATCTCATACCCGAGCGCCTTTTTGCGCAGTCCGACCTCCATATAATACAGAAAGCCGGTATCTTCCCCGAAGGAGCGGAAGATGGCGCTCATCAGGGCGCAGTAGTGCGGTACCCAGCGGATCTCGGGCGGGAAAGCATCCAGTGCCTTTTGAAGATTCCCGGCGCGCGCTTCCATCCATTTCTTCCGCACTTTCGTGGGTCCTTCCGCGTCCTCGGAAGGCTCTGCTTCTTCGTCAATCTCTGCATTCCCGGAAGACTCTGCTTCTTCGGCAATCTCCGCATTCCCGGAAGACTCTTCTGCTTCCGCAATCTCCGCGTCCTCCGTCCCATAGATCCGGTCACAGCCTTCCTGCAGCTTTTCCGCCGGCAGATGCATCAGGCAAAGGAGCGCCGCCTGCGCATAATAGACGCCCTTTTCGTCCGTCCGCCCGACTTCCCGGGAGAGGATCTGCGCATGACGATCCAGCACGCGCTCGATGTATTCGCTGCCCGCATCCTGTTCCTTCAGGGCATAGATGTAGAGCGCTCCGAGCAGATCCAGCTCTTCGATCAGCTCCAGTGCCTCACGGATCTGTTCGGGTTCGGTCAGCTTGTAGCGAAGCCGGAAATAATTGTAGCGCTGCGCAAATTCGATCGGTGCGCTGCATTTTCCGAAATTCTTTTTTATCTGTTCGTAATCCATTCCGGTCTCTATCCTTTATCCTTCGTACTCAAAAGCCCGCTTCCAGCTTCTGATAATACTGGGAATATGCAAAGCGGTACACCTTGTCGCTGCTTCCCGGCACGAGAATCGGCAGCCGGATCGCCAGATCCAGCAGGCGGTTGGTCTCATGCAGATTGCCGGAGAGATTGGGCAGCCAGAGCTTCACGATCTCGTTGCGGGTCATCTCCGCGGAGGAATCCTCCATCTCCTGCGTCAGAAGGTACAGTAGATATTTGAGATCATCGATCTGCGTCTCCTTCTTCTCATTGGCCTCGCGGTCCAGGATGTATTCCAGATACCGGTCGTAAAAATCGTCCTCATTTTCCGGTTCTTCCCCATCCCGCAAAAGTTCAATCAGACTGTTGAGCTTCGCCGGGATCATGGTGGTCACCGACACCCAGTCCGCGGAGGAGACATAGTCCAGAATATGCTTTTCATCCTCGCCGCCGGTCTTCAGACGGATGTATTCGCGGATCTCATCCATGCTCATTCCGGCGGAAGTATAGACATTCACCTTCTTCATCAGGATCGGAGGATTGGACTTTCTGCTTCGGTCCGTGAGTGCGATCAGCACATGCTCATACAGGCGGTGGATCTCATCCACATCGTTGGCAAAGGCGCGGCGCACCACATCCTGATTGTCCTTGCTCAGGATCTCGTTGTACCCGTCCAGGAACAGGGCCGGAATCCCCTGTTTGAGCAAAATCCGGTAATACTGTCCGTATTCACCGATGTCGCGGCGGATCTTGTCCTCGAGCGACAGATCCTCGAGCTCGCTCAGCTCCGACAGATCGATCCAGACCGGCAAAAGCTGCTGCTTTCCTTCGGCCACCAACCGGAGCAGCTGCAGGTACATGGCCCGCATCTGCGTCGTTTTGCCCATGCCTGCTTCCCCGATGAATTTCACGCTGGTGGAAAAATCGTACGCAAAATCCGTCTGCTCCTCATTGAACCAGTGCAGCTGCAAAAACTCGTGCTCAAAGGATCCCAGCTCCGCGATCTTCTCCTTCGCATAGGCCACGTAGTCGATGCTGCTGCGGATCAGTTCCTGCTCGTACGCTTCATTGATCAGGTCCGCGTTCTGAATACACTGATCGAGATAGACGACAAAGAGACTCTTGATCCGTTCCATGTACATCACAAAATCGCCGGTTAACGGATTGTCATGTGCCTTCACCTGGTTACGGGTTTGATACAGCCGGATATAATGGGCGAAAAAATGCGGGCACTCCGCATATTTTGACGCATCCGCCGTCATCAGATGAAAGCCCTCGCCGGTCGTGTTATTGGCATTGGCCGCGTTGGTCGGGTCGTTTCTGCGCGCCTGCCGGATCGGCTGCTCGTTCAGCCAGCGGTAGAATCCGAGATCCGTATAGAAGTTCGCCAACATCTTCCCATCGGTGGGCATTCCCTTCAGGATCTCAATCTTGCGCAGCATCCCCTCCGGCTTGCAGCCCTTGTCGAGATCCCAGGACTGGCTTAACAGCTGTGAATCATTCAGATATACGCCGTAGTCCCGGTCAAAATTCGACTGATCGCAGGCGATGTTGATCAGGTTCTCCATCGCACGGGCCCCGGTCTCAAATTCCTCATCCGAAAAAAGATCCCCGATCAGACTCTTCAGATCTCCTTTGAATCTCTGTGACATCTGGTAAAACATGTTTCATCCTCCCTGATAAGTTTCTTCTGTACCCGGCACCGCCCGGCACATTTCGGCGCCCCTGTAAAGATCCGCCTCTAGCGTGCGCGCAGCAGCCACACCTTGTCATCTTCCTTCGTATAGGCCCCGTAGACGCCCCGGATCCGGATCGGATGCGGGAGCGATACGAAATCAATACGCGCCGTATGAACCGCCTCCGCGTCCTCCGCCAGCGAGAGCGTGATATGCGGCAGGCGCACCTTCCGGCAGATCTTCTGCATCTCGCGTGACGGGTCTGTCATTTTTACAAGAAAGCCCTGATTTTTCCCGTCATTCCCGTAGCCGATGATCTCGAATTCCGCAGCCCTTCCGAAGAGGGACTCCCGCACCTTCCGCGGCTTATAACGGTCGGTCACATGCGGCTTTCCCACGGGGATCTGAAGATCCGACAGAAACCCGTTGCCGCGCATCCGCGCTTCCTCGATGCCCTTCATCTGTTCCTTCACCTGCTCCAGATCCTCCTCGATCTCCGCCCGGTCAAAGAACCACCCGCAGTAGCGGTAGCGGATCCCGGGCCCGTGCACGCGCCTCCGGTGTATCAGCAGGGCGACCGTCGCTGTCAGTGCCGTCAGTCCGATGACGATCAGCAGGAAAAAGCCCGATTCCTTCGGGTGCTCATAATGGAAGTTCAGCACATCGATGACCACCGACAGAAGGCTTACCACGGACAGAACCGCCAGGATCAGATTCAGGGACGCGTTTTTGTCCTCCTGCGTGCGGTTGAAATTCCGCGCCTGGATCTGCCCGAGAGAGATGATCGGCTCGTTGAGGTTGCGGTAGAGCTCTTCCAGGCGATAGACCTCCTTGATCTTCTCATAGAGCTCCTGATACTGCCGGACCTCGGTGATGCTGAAATAGAAATAATTGGCCTTGAAGACGTCGAGGTTGTCCTTGTACTGCTCGAGCGCGGCGAGATCGTTGTAGGTCACGGGCGTGATGCCGGTGAGCATGTGGTACATGACATATTTTTCGTGCTGGAGCAGCGCGAAGAGGAAGAGATAGCTGGTCCCGAAGCGTTCCACAAAGCGCTTGCGGATGAAGTCCTCCCTGCTGCGCTCCGAATCCGTCACACAGACCACTGCTTCCTGCGTGATGCCCCAGACCTGCGCCTCGGAAGGAATCCGGATCTCCGAAGTATCATCGTCCTCCGGCACATAAGAAAACCGCTCCGCGGAATAGGCATTTCGCAGATAATACAGATCCTCGCGGATGCACTCGTACAGCGATCGCTCCGGATCGCCCGCCTCCTGCGTGCGGACATCGGCCTGCGCAAAAATATTCACGCGGGTATGATTTCTGGAAAAATCGGAGAAACGGTACCGCACATTGCTGATGCCGGTCGTCTCGATCAGCATCTTGAGGAGCGAAACCGCCGCCTCCTTCGAAGAAGCGCCTGCCCCCGCGGCCCCTTCCGACGCGCCGCGCCCGTCCTCCGTCACCGGCTGCACGAGCGTGCCCATCTTCTTGATCTCATAGAGGAAATCGCTGATCCTGCAGAGCGTTCCGGGACTCAACAGCGCCAGCTTCACGGTCACCAGAATCGACCCGGTATCGAAAAGGAACGCTCCGATCTTCTCCACGCGGAAGGGCATGGATCCGGCGCTCCCGTCCCGTTCGCTGCAGATGCGGTAGCGCCGCGCGTACAGCTCACCGGCCGATCCGGTGTACTCATAATACGCGATGCTTTTTCCCTTATCCCGCCGCGAGAGCTTCACCTTGCCCAGGATGTATTCGTAGAGATATTTTGCGCTCGGATCCGTCAGCTCCCAGTTCTTCGCGTTTCCGAAAAATTCCGGGACCATCACCTCATCGATGTCCACCGGGAAGGACCGGTCCCCGTTGTCCATGCGGTTGAACGGGAACAGAAGAAAAATCTGATTGGATAGAACCTCGTATTCGTTGCCCATGCGTACTCCCTGTAAGGATTGGAATGGCCGCAGCGGAAAAAGCTGACGGCGATGCGGTCTCCAGATTATTATAGCCCACCGGCCGTAAGAATGACAGTACCCGTAAACCCCCTGTGCTTCCCTGCGCTTTCCGCAAAAGGCTGCAGCTGCGTCCCGGGCTTGCGGATTTCCCGAAAAAACATCATAATGGGTTTGAGGAATCCGCATATGAGAAAAGAAACTGCCCTGATCTTTACCGGGGATATCGGCTTTGACAAATACATGGATGGAAAATGGGACGATGAAGCGCTCCTTGCGCCGGAGGTACTGGCGTATCTTCATTCGGCCGACCATCTCATCATCAATGTGGAGGGACCGCTTTCCGAACAGAAGAAGGCGGTGGCCCCAAACGGAGTCGCCGCGCTCACGCACAGCATGAATCCGGCCGCCGCCGGCTTTTTCGACCGGATCGGTGCGGATATCTGGAACATCTGCAACAATCACATCTGCGACGCAGGTCCGGAGGGCATCGCGGATACGCTTCGGGAAGCGGAAAAAAGAGGCGTTCTGACCCTCGGCGCCGGCCGGAATCTGGCCGAGGCCTCCGCCCCTGTCGTGATCGATGAAGCGGGCGGGATCGGCTTGATCGGTGTCGGATACCAGCGGGCCTGCCGCAAGGCGTCCGAGGATACCGCCGGATGCTTTTCCTGGAGCGATATGGACCTCATCCGGCAGCAGATCCAAAAGATCCGTGAGCGCTGCAGATACTGCATCGTGGTCGCGCACGGCGGCGAGGAATTCACCGCGCTTCCCTCCCCCTACACCAGGCAGCGCTATCTGGACTATCTGGAGATGGGCGCGGACATCGTGGTTTCGCACCACCCCCATGTTCCGATGAATTATGAGACCGTCGGAGAGAAGGTGATCTTCTACTCCCTCGGCAATTTTGTGTTCGACACGGACTACCAGCGCTCCCAGTATCACACGGAGGACGGCCTCTTCGTAAAGCTCCGCTTCTCGGAGGAGGGCTTCCGGTTTGCGCCCTTCCCGATCCGCATCGACCGGGCGAAGGAGCAGATCGTAAAAGGGGAGCTGCCCCTGATCTTCCGCGACGTAAATGCTTCGGAATATGAGAAGCTCGCACCGCTCGCCGCGAAAATGTTCCTCGAGAACACGAAGCGCCAGCTCCGGTACCTGCGGCCGGCCGAATTTGAACATGCCACAGAGGAAGATTTTTACCGGAACTTCTACGAGCCGCTGCGCAGCGGCCGCGTTCCCGGGGAATGTCTCGATTTTCAGATCCTGTACCCCCTCGCACAGAAAGAAAGCGAGGGTGCCTGGAAAGAGAGCACCCTCGAAGATGTAAAACGCTATATTCTGGAACAGATCCCGGGATCTTTTTGATCTATCCCTCCTCCGCCGTCAGGATCTTTTTCCAGACGAAGAAGGCCAGCACCGCCACGGCCACAGCCATCACGAAAATGAGGATCTCCAGCACTGCCGTCGAGAACCCGGCTCCGGCGATGATCACCATCAGGCCGTCCACCAGTGCATGACACAGGATCGCCAGCGGATACAGCATCGTTTTCCCCTTCGTGACCGCCGTCCAGACGAGCACGGAGAAGGCCAGGTGCAGAAGCACCGCGCTGATCCGCTCAAAGCCGCCCGCCAGCAAGGTTCCCGGCTGCACCGCGATCAGCTGGTCGATCACGCTCCGGATCTGACCTTGCTGCGCGGCAGGAACCGCCGCGATCACGGATTCCATCTGCCCCGAATTGATCATGACAGAGTAGGCGATATTGTTCACCATCGTGATCCCGTAGACCATGATCATCTCGATCCCGCCGTGACCGGCGCCGAACATCAGCGCATTGTGCGGATTCGGATAATACTTTTTCAGAAACTTCTTCATGGCCAGAAATCTTCCGGTCTCCTCAAAGATTCCCGCCGCCAGACCGCCGTAGATCGCCGTGGCGATCGTATTTCCGAAGAGAAAATCCCCGGCAGGGGAAGCCATGACGATCGTGTGCAGGATCTGCTCCAGGATCAGCGCGAACAGCACGAAGGTCGCACAGCCGATGAAAAATACCGGGAAAGCCGTCTTGTACTTTTTCCACAGAACGATTCCCAGGATCACCGGAACCGCAATCGAAAACAGGATCATGCACCCCATGACGATCATGGATGAAGTTGCTACCATTTTATCACCCTCTTGCTTTTTTCTTATTCCGGCTATCGTTCGAGCCGGTCACTTCCCACGTCAGCCAAGCGTCTGAACAAAATCGATCGCTTTTTTCATCGTGACGTATTTTACGTAGTCTTCCTCACGGTTGCTGTAGGGATCAAGCCTGCAGCCGACATGGTATCCGTCTTCGGTCTCCTCGCTGTGAAGGGCCTGCACGGTCACAAGCACCTCGTCCACATAGGTCGATTCATAGACGGAATATTCATCCACAAACTGAATCCGAAGCATCAGATCCTTATGGATATCGATCCTCTGATAATCCTCGCGGCTGATCTCAATTGCGATACCGCCTTCACAGATGTTCAGTATCCTGGCAGGCGCCTCCTGATCATTGGAATACACCGTGCAATTGACATCGATCGATAGCCTCTTATACGCTCTGACTTCCTTCATGAGACCCCCTTTTTACAACCTTCCCGCGGCCTGCGGCCCTGTGACAAATCTGCACTTAATGTATCATTTTTCGGGGAATTATTCAACGCCGCATCCGCTCCCGTCCGCAGCTCAGACCCCGCTCACCCCGCTGCACTTCGGGATCGTATCGATGGAGCCGTCCGCGTTGTATGTAAATTCCGCCACACAGACGCTCCGGTGGAACAGGTTTCCTCCGGGCAGTTCCCCGGTGTGATAGAAGAGATAGGAATGCCCCTTGAAATCGGCGATGCCGGGATGGTTCGTAAAGACGCCGCCCTCCTCGGTCATCAGCACGCCGCCGTACACCCAAGGACCGGTCGGGCCGGTGGACGTGGAATAGGCAAGGTGCTCATCCCTGTGGTCGTCCTCCTTTTCCTTCGCGGAAAACGCGGCATACACCATGTAATACAGGCCGTTCCTCTTATAGAACCAGGGGCCTTCGCCGTAGCTCGTTCCGGTCATGTGGCTCCCCTTGGCAAAGGACTCCTCCGTCATCGGCACTTTGACGATTCCGACATTTGTGTCATAAGAGATCATATCCTCGTTCAGCTTCACATAACGCAGCTCCGGATTGCCGAAATACAGGTATGCCTGGCCGTCATCATCGATAAAGACGGTCGGATCGATGTCGTTCCAGTCACCCTCATCGATCATCGGCGCCCCCAGATCCTTGAAGGGGCCGGTGGGATGGTCCGAAACGCCTACGGCGATGGCCATTCCGCCACCTGTTTTGTGCACCGGGCAGTAGAGATAGAACTTGCCGTTCCGCTCGATCGCCTGCGGCGCCCAGGCGCGGCTGTCCGCCCAGGCAATGTCATCCAGCGAAAAAATCTTTCCATGGTCGGTCCAGTGCACCATGTCCTTTGTGGAAAAGCACCGCCAGTCCACCATGGTATAGAAATCATTGATCAGCACATCCTCGTCGTGTGTGGTGTACAGATACAGGGTATCGCCGCAGACCATCGGCGCGGGATCCGCCGTGTAGATGTTTTTGATGATCGGATTCGTGCCAAATCCCTTTCCGTTTTCCTGTGAATCGCTCATACTCCCTCCTTATCTCAACCGATCCGATTTTTTCTGTACGGATACTATCATCATACACCCTTCCGGGCGGGCTGCCTACCTCCTGCTGCCCCCGGTGACATGGATCCGATCCCGATCCTGTGCGTCTATCCGTTCCTCCAGAAGTATTTCATTCACGGAGTGATGGTCGGCGCCGTCAAGGAATAAAAAACGACCCGCATACAGAAGATCCCCCGACAGACTACCTGCCGGGGGATTCCTGTATTCTATGGGAGAATGAACGCTATATATCCGATCTTACTTGTAACTCATTCCTCAGCCTCGGGCTTCCTGCTCTTTCGCATCGACCACAGTCCCGGAAGCTGCGTAAGGAGCAGCGCGCCGAACATCAGCACGCATCCGGTCAGCTGTGCCGCGCTCATGCGCTCGCTTAGCAGGATCCAGCCCGAGATCGCCGCAAAGACGGACTCAAAGCTCATCAGGATCGACGCAACGGGTGCTTCCACCCGCTTCTGTCCGTAGATCTGCATGGTGTATCCGATGCAGCTCGAAAAAAGCGCCGAAAACAGGATCGCCGGCAGAGCACCGAGGATGCCCTCCCTGGTCGGATGATCAAAAAGCAGCGCCCCCACCAGGGACCAGAGTCCGCAGAAGAGAAACTGCATGACCGCCAGCTGCAGCCCCGGCGTATCCGCGTAGTGCTCCACCGCCAGGATCTGCACGGCAAAGGAGATCGCGCAGAGGATCTCCATCAGATCTCCCAGATAAAGTCCGAACCAGCCCTGCGCAAAGCACAGGAGGTACATGCCCGCGACACAGACCACCGCCGCGCCGATGACCATCGGGTGCGGACGTTTGCCGCGCACGATGGCGATCAGCGCCACCATCACGACATAGGTTGCGGTCAGGAAGGCCGCGCGGCCGGCCGCCGCGACGCCGGCCGGATAGATCTCGATCCCGTACTGCTGGAAGAAGGAGGCCACCGTCAGCGCCGTTCCGCAGAGGAACCCTGCGAGCAGCGTGCGCTTCGTCTGTGGGGAGAGGCCGCTGCTGCGCATCTTTTTGCCGGCTTCCTTCCCCTTGCCGTTTGCCTCGTCTGCTGCCGGCATTTCTCCTGCCGGTCCAGCTTTTCTCCTGCCTTTATTTCTTACGATCAGAAGCGGTGTCATCACCGCCGCCGCGATCAGATTCCGGATTGCGTTAAAGGTGAACGCCTCCAGATACCCGGCGG
>JAFYEE010000202.1 GCA_017544405.1 Lachnospiraceae bacterium | reverse complement strand
TTTCAGGGATGCATTACTGTTCAATTATCAAGGATCGCTTGTGTTGTCACTGTTTTCGCGACAGCTTTTATAAGATAGCACAGCCGCAAATGTGTGTCAACAACTTTTTTATATTTTTTCTACCGAATAAAAAAGAGCCTCTCAGAACGAGGTCTCCTTTCATAGTAGAAACGGAGAAAGAGGGATTTGAACCCTCGCGCCGGTTACCCGACCTACACCCTTAGCAGGGGCGCCTCTTCAGCCTCTTGAGTATTTCTCCATAGCCTGAACAGAACCACTACCAATGTTCTTCGTCACAACGTGACGCAAATGTTATTCTATCGTTGATTGCCTACTTTGTCAAACAAAAATTTCGTGGTTTTCCGCATTTCCTTATATCTTGCGATACTATAACAGGCGGGTACTAGATATTGTGTTTTCTTATATTATAGTAGAAACACAATTCCCGCACCCGCCTGCCTTTGCTTTTGCGGTGCTTTTATCAGTATTCCCCGTAGAAAATACCGGCGATCGGCGAGTCTTCCGACAGAATGACGGTCTTCTGCCCGCCGGTCATACTGGCCCGAAGCGCATCCAGTGCGCGGACAAAGGAATAGAAGTCCGCCCGCTCCGGATCATTGTAGGCCGCCGACAGGATCGCCATATACTGCGCTTCGCCCTCTGCCACGGTTGCGGCCGCTTTCGCTTCCGCGTTGGAGATCATGATGGCCACTTCCTTGTCGGTCGTATTTTCGATGATCTGCGCCTGGGCTTCACCTTCTGCCGCATACTGGGCAGCGATGTTCTCCCGCTCGGATACCATGCGGGTATACACCGCCTGTTTGTTATCATCGGGAAGATCCAGCTTCTTTACATCGACCGTCACGATCTCGATGCCGTACTGCTGCTCGATGTGGCCGATCTGGTTCATGATCTCCTCCGTGAGGGAGGTGATCTCCACCACCTGCTTCTCTTCTCCGGAAACATCCAGGTCATTGTTTTCCTTCTCGTCTTCCGGCACGGTGATGGTCATTTTGCCGTCACGGCTCAAAATGACGGCGTCCTGCGTCATATTGGAAATGGTGTTCTTGGTCGCATTATAAACGATGGTATCGATTCTGCCTTCGGCATTCCCGACCGATCCGCTCAGTGTCTGTGCAAATTTCAGAGGATCGGTCACTCTCCAGAGCACATAGCTGTCCACGATCATGGTCTTCTTATCCGATGTGATGACATCCGATGCGGGAAGGTCATAAATCAGGAGCTCCTTCGGAACCACATCCACCGTCTCGATCACGGGGATCTTGAAATTGATCCCTGCCTCGGAGATCACACGCTGTACCTTACCGAACTGACGGATCAGCTTGTACTGGTTCGCGTAGGTCACGACAAAACAGGAGCGAAGTATGATCAGGAGCAGGATCACCAGCACGATCAGCACCGGAGAAATGCCCTTTTTCTTTTGACTCTTTACCGGATTCCCATTGGAATCAAAACGTTCTGTTTCAGCCATTTTCTGTTCCAACCTCCCTACTCTTCCTCAGCCGGATCGCTGATGATGTTGGGTGTTTCCTCCTCCACAAAGCTCTCCAGCGGCAACATGGTTTGAAGCTCGCCATCCCCGCTCTGAATGATCACCTTCAGACCGGGAAGTACATTCTCCATTGCTTCGTAGAACATGCGCTTCTTGGTCACCTCGGGGAATTTGATATATTCCTCATAGAGAGAGTTGAAACGGGCCACCTGTCCGTTCGCCTCGTTGATCCGTTCCTGCTTGTCGGCCTCTGCCTCCTGCAAAATACGGTCCACCGATGCCTGTGCGGCAGGGATCTGCTCGTTGCGGTACTTGTTCGCATTGTTGACAGAGGTTTCTTTGCCCTGTTTTGCGGTTTCCACGTCCTTGAAGGCCGCGCTGACCTCATCCGTCGGGGGTTCCGCGTCCTGAATGGTGATATTGACCAGCTGGATCCCGATGTCATAGGTGTCCAGCTTGTCCAGGATCATCTGCTTGATGTTGGACTGGATCTCATTTTTGCCGGTAGTAAGCACGCTGTCCACGGAGTAGGATCCGATGGTGGTGCGGATACAGTTCTGCGCAATGTTCCGCAGGATCAGCTCCGGGCTCTCCGACGCATACAGCGCCTTCACCGGATCGGTCACACGATATTCGGCATAGAAGTCCACATGGAGGAAGTTGTAATCGGAGGTGATCATCATTGCCTCGTCTCCCTCGCCGGTGGAATTGTACCCGATACTGAAGCCGCGAATGGTCGTATTGACCTTCTCAACCGTCTGAATGATCGGAAGCTTGAAATGCAGTCCGGCCGTGGTAACCGCTTTGGGCGAACCCAGGGTGCATACGACCGCCTGTTCCTCCTCCTGTATGGTATAAAAGGATCCGAAGACCAGTGTCAGGATCACGATCGCCAGAATGGCGATTCCTGCCACCTTCAGGACTTTGACGGGCTGAAGATTCCCGCCTTGAAACTTCTTTTTCAAAATCCGTTCCTCCTTTCAATCCCGCGCTTCTTCGCGGTATTGCTCCAGCGCAATATCATATAGATTATTCCCCTCGGCGTCAATCACGACGATTACCGGGAAATTCTCAACCGTCAGCTTCCGGATGGCTTCCGTTCCAAGATCTTCATAGGCGATCACCTCCGAAGCCTTGATGGCCTTGGACAAAAGCGCCCCCGCGCCGCCCACGGCCGCAAAATAAATACACCGGTTGCGGATGATGGCTTCGCGTACCTGCTCGGAGCGTCTGCCCTTTCCGATCATGGCCTTCAGCCCCAGATCCAGAAGCTCGGGAGCATATTTATCCATCCGGCTGGCCGTGGTCGGTCCCGCCGATCCGATCGGTCGTCCCTCCCTGGCAGGCGACGGTCCCATATAGTAGATGACAGCGTCCCGGATATCCAGGGGCAGCGGCTGCCCTGCGCGAAGCGCATCATACATGCGCTTGTGCGCGGCATCCCGCGCCGTGTAAATGATTCCGGACAAATAAACGACATCGCCGGCGCGAAGCACCGCGATGTCTTCCTCCCGCAAGGGTAAGGTAAAATGATATTCCATTTTTTCTCCTTTGCCGCAAAGCCTTCGGTCCGTCCCGCTGCTTTCGGTCCGGCCCCGATCCTTCCGTCTTCCCGGATTATAGCTCCCGCACGGCATGCCGATTGACGTGGCAGCAGATATTGACCGCCACGGGCAGGCCCGCAATGTGTGTGGGATAGGTTTCGATATTGACCGCAAGCGCTGTGGTGCTGCCACCTAAGCCCCCGGGGCCGATGCCGGAACGATTGATCTTCTCCAGCATTTCCTGCTCCAGCTCCCGCACGTAGGGAATCTCCGAGGGGTGGTCCAGCGGCCTCGTCAGTGCCTTCTTGGACAGGATCGCGCATTTTTCAAAGGTTCCGCCGATACCGACTCCGATGACCATGGGAGGACAGGCGTTGGGACCCGCGTCGTGAACGGCTGTCAGGATCGCCTTTTTGACGCCTTCGATTCCGTCCGCCGGCTTCAGCATAAAAATACGGCTCATGTTCTCGCTGCCGAATCCCTTCGGCGCAAAGGTAATCTTCACCTTATCGCCGGAAACGATGGAATAATGGATGACCGCCGGCGTGTTATCCCCTGTATTGACGCGGTCCAAAGGATCGCGCACCACGGACTTGCGAAGAAAGCCGTCCGTGTAGCCTCTGCGGACGCCTTCCTGCAGCGCTTCTTCCAGATCGCCTCCCACAAAATGCACCTCCTGGCCGACTTCCACAAAAAGTACCGCCATTCCGGTATCCTGACAGATGGGAATCATATCCTCACCGGCGATCTTCAGATTATCCTGAAGCTGCTCGAGCACCTTTTTTCCAAGGGGGGCTTTTTCACGGTCCGCAGCCCGGTTCAGAGCCTCCTTCATATCCGGTGTCAGAAAATGGTTGGCCTCGATGCACATCTCCGCCACGGTTTCCGTCACCTTTTTTACATCGATCTCTCTCATTTTTTTCGTCTTTCCGCTTTATTTTTTGATCTGATCGCGGATCGCCTGCAGCTCCTCCTGCGAGGGAGATCCGGGCACCCAGCCGATCTTCTGGCCATCGTTCGCATAGCGCGGGATCAGGTGCAGATGAAAATGCATCACGGTCTGTCCGGCGACCTCGCCATTGTTCTGAACCAGGTTCAATCCGTCGGCTCCGAGCTTTTCGATCAGGACGGGAGCCAGCTTCTTCGCAAGCTTCATGGCCGCTGCAGCGGTGTCCTCATCCAGCTCCATCAGATTCGCCGCGTGCTTCTTCGGCAGGATCAGCGCATGGCCCTTCGTCGCGGGACCTGCATCCAGAATGACATTGAACTGATCATCCTCGTAGATGGAATTGGTGGGGAAAACCCCGTTTGCCAGCTTACAGAAAATGCAATCGTCTTTCATGTTCCTCTCTCCGTTTCTTCACGATTTAAATACAAGGACCTGATCCAGACTGCACAGAATCCGGAAATCGCCCTTCATTTTCTTCATCTCACCCGACATGAACGCCCGCTGGAAGGTCATGCGTCCGCTGATAATACTGTCCATGACCGCGCGGTTCATCTCCATCTCGACGTCCGACTTCTCGGGTGCGCCGTACCGGGCCTGAAAATCGGGACCGGACACCTTGATCAGAAGCGGCTGCTTCTTCTCCTCAAGCACGATGGAAAAGGTTCCGCTCACCCCGGGCTGCGGAGCAAAGGCCTTCTTCAGTTCTCTCAGGTACTCTTCTTCGTTGCCGGCCACTTCGCTCTCAAGCTTTCCCTTGAAGAAGGAAGTCAGCTCCTGGATATCTTCCTTCTGTGTCTGCACATAATGATCATCCGAAACATACTCGGAGAGCTGCTCGGACTCCTGCGGCGAGAGATTGCTTACGGCCGGCAGGCTGTTGCGACGGATGAGCTGATTACTTCCCGGGAATACGACCAGACGCTGATTGACGGCACGGTACAGATCCTCCGCCTTTTTCTCGACATAAGCCTTGAGCTTGTCATTCATCTCAAGCTCGATCGTGCTCGCGATATAGCCGGAGATCCCTTCGCATTTCTTGCCTCCGAGAATCTCCCACGCGGTCTCGAGATCGGAAAGCGCCTCCCGCTCACCGTAGGTCTTGGACAGGATCACGGGCATCATATAGAGCGCCGCAATGCGCTCCTTATCGCCGAACTGCCAGCAGGCATCGAGGAACTGGGCCAGATATCCGCCATACCCGTACCACTCGACCGTGGAGGCGAGCACGATCGCATCCGCATCCTTCAGGGTCTGCGGAAGCGTGGGGATCGTATTTTTGTATTCGTACAGATTGTACCTGTGCACCGTGACACGGAGCTCTTCGAATACGGTCTGAATCTGTTCCAGAACGGTCAGAGTGGGATCATCGATCAGACCTCTGCCGCCGTAATAGATGTTGATATTCATGCCCTCTGTCTCCTCTCTCCCAAGCGAGAAAGCCCTATAACTAAAGGCATTATAGCAAATCTGTCCGGGGATGTCATCTGCAGAACGGATCGCGGACGACGCACATGCGTTTACCGGAAGGACAGGACCGCGCCGCCGAGACGCAGCTCATCCTCCGGCTGAAGTTTCCTGCGCTCATAGGGAGAAAGACGGGTTCCGTTGTGGAAGGTTCCGTTGGTGGAATTGAGGTCCTCAATATAGTAGAAACCGCCCTCGGATTCGATGCGGGCGTGCATACGGCTGACGGAAGGATCGTCGAGAATGACATCCGCTCCGCCGCTCCGCTTTCCGAGGACCACCTCCTCATCCCGGAGCGTCCAGAGGACGCGGCCGCTTTCCCCGTAAAGTCTTCGCATGGTATCCTTTCGTTCCGCCACCGTCTCCATATAGACAGTGCGCACCTCCTCACGTTCTTCCTCCTCTTCGGCTTCCTCCGGCTCGTAAAAGCTTTCTTCGGCAACGGAAGCCCCATCGAGCATCTTCTGCTGAAGCTCCCGGTATTTCTCCCGGGTTTCCCGGTTTTTCCTGCGGGAGGAATCCAGAAATGCCAACAGGCCCTTCTTTTCCCGGGATTCACCGGATGCGGCGTCCTCGCGGCCAGAGTCCTCCTCCTCCTCTTCCGTTTCTTCCTCCTCATACTCCCAGTCCTCATCCGGCGCCGGCTTCGGGCTTCGCTTCTCCAGGTGAAGGGTATCCCGCCGGATCATGGCCGGTTCCTTTGCCTGCTTCAGCGCTTGCGAATGTTCCGGGGCTGTCTGATCCAGTTCCCGGATGTCTTCATAGATCTGTTCCTGCAGATAGACCTCTCCATGCTGTTCATACTGCTCATACATCCGGTAGATCACGGCGATCAGCGCTTCATCCTCGTAATCCGCGCGCTCCACCATAAATTCCAGCAGCTGCATAAATCCGTTTTCGCCTTCCAGATAAGGCACATACAGGAAGGAAAATACATGCTCGCCCAGATCCTGATAAATCTGCTCCGGATACCAGATCAGATTGTGTTCCTCCAGCAGAAACCGGTTCATTTCCTGACGGATTTTCCGCAGATTCCAGACAAAATCCATCAGCCACTGCCGGCCCAGGGTCTTTTTCCGGTACATCTGCGCCAGCGACTGCCGGGAGGTAATATCGTAATAGAGAAACGCATCTCCGTTGATATAGCGAAGGCTGACCGGAAGCAGTCCGGTGATCCCTCCCCTGCAGACGATACAGTACTGGTACCGCCGCTCTTCCGGCTTTTCCTCCAGTCGAAGCCTCTCATAATTGCATTGCAGACTCTTTATATACTCCGTTTCCAACATTCTTTTCTCCTTCCGTGGATGACCCACTGTCTTATCTCGAATTTCTTTTCTCTTATTTCTTTTCTCTTATTTCTTATCTCTTTTCCCGTCCGGATCCTGCACCGGTCTTCCGCACCGGAAGCCTGCTGCCGATCCCGATCACGCGCCCGAAGCCTTTGCGCAGCTAGGTCACGAAACCGCGCAGCCTCCGGTAGCACCGCAGCACATAGGCCTCCCGATGCGGGGAAACCTCACAGGACGCCGCGGCCCGCATCCGGTCGTCTGCGCTCCAGAAGTTCAGTCCCGGCAGCGGAAAGGCGAGGCTTCCGTCGCCTTTCAAAATGACGTGTCCCCGCTCCCAGCCGGCCAGAATGCTGTCTTCCCACGCATAGTATTTGTCAAAATACCGCTTCTTCCACTCGGATGCGGCGACGACGACATGCCCTTCCGGATCCGTCTCCGATACGCAGGCCGCCCGAAGCGTGACTCCCGCCATATCCAGCTCCATCAGACATCGGTCGTACCGGAAAAACCACAGGTACATGACCAGGAATACAACCCCCAGAACGATTGGCATCAGAAGCGCGGCCTCTACCGTAAAATAAGCCGGCAGGCCGCATAACCCAGCCCCAGAAACGGGACAAACGCGATCCGGCTGGTCTTGCGCAGCTTCCGGAGCAGCATTCCAAGGATGGAATAGCACGCGGCGAAAAGCGTTCCCAGCGACAAGACCGTCAACGCCTCGACATAGGTCGTCGCCATTCCCAGAAGCAGCAAAAGCATTCCGTCCCCGGCTCCCACTTTTCCGGAGCTCCACCCTAAAAGGAGCAAAAATGCCCCCGGCAGCAGTCCCAGACCGGCCGCGGCCAGTACCTCCTTCCAGTCGCTCCCGGACAAAAGCCGACCGGCCAGCGTCCCTACGCTTAGCAGGATACCTGCAGCGATCCCCGCTCCCGGCAGGCGCCGGAACCGAATATCCCAGATGCTCATTCCCCCCAGATAAATCAACCAAAGCAGCCACATTCTTTCCTCCTTTTTACGTTCCTTTCATCCGCCGCAGCGCGAGCAGGGCCTGTGATCCCTGACCGCTTCGCTCAGCGGGACCGCGGTATAGCTTCTTTTCAACCCCTGACAATCCCGACGGTAGTGATATTTTTCTCCATATACGCCCAACAGGGCCTCCCCGGGCGGCGGTCCAAAGGCACAGTATTCGCACGCATGGTAGATCTTCCCGTCCGGATTCCGGTAATCTCCCACCTTTCCGATCGGCACCTCGCGCACACGAAGCGTCAGATTGGTGCAGGAGGTGGTGACATGGTAGACTTCACTGTCTTCACATATATATACATAGGGGTCCTCCGTGTCCTCCTCCTTCCGGTCCGCGGAAATCTCATACCCGTTCCACATGTGTGCATAATAACGATTCGCCATCAGAAACCCCTGCTGCCCCGGAAAATAGAATTCCGGGCGCACCGGATAAGACAGAACGAGATCCACACAGTCCCCCGCTCCAAGGATCCGTGTGTCCCAGAAGTGCAGGCCGGTCGTTCCGGAGACCAGAGGGGATGCTTCCAGATAGGGCTTCCCCAGATCGGCGACCAGCCTTCCCTTCACATAGGTATAGGAAAGTGCCATGCTCCCGGCAATCTCTCCCAGCTCCGTGAGCTCCGGTGCGTTGCCCTCCTCCTGCGCCGCCAGTTCCTCCAGGATCCCGGAACCGGCTTCCGCCACCATCGGGCCGTAGAGACTCAGATCCCTTCCCACCTTCCAGAGGGACATCTCCAGATGGCCATGCAGACGGATCATCTCCAGACCGGAGGAGAGATTCAGGAAAAACAGGAGAAACAGCGGCAGTACGATGCTGGCCTCCACGGTCATGCTCCCCCTGAGGAAGCGTGATGAGGACAGTCCTGAGATACTGTCCGGCTTTAGAATTGCCCGAACGAAAGTCCGCAGAAAACCAGAGATGCCTCGGGCAAGGCATTTCTGTATAGATTTTTCAAGCCCCGGAGAAGGTTTTTTTCTATTTGAATTGACTGTTACACTCTGCAGTGTTCGCAGAACTGTCCTCATCGCGTTTCCTCCTTTCTGTATTGCTCTGCCTGATCCGTGCGCCTTGTGCGCACCTTCCGGCCCTCTTTTTATCGGTATCCTCTTTGCCTGGTCAGCTCGCACCGGTATCCGTAGGCGCTTTGCGTGACTATGGTCGCTTCGATCTCATCCATGCAACCGTCAAGCCGAAAATGCTCATTTCCGGGAGTTCCCCGCAGCGTTGCCTCCATCAGGTCGGCCACGCGCCCGGTCAGCTTCTCCGTGCCCATCAGGAACAGAAAAATCTGCATATGGTCCTTGTAGGACAGGCCGGGAATCTCCTTTGCTTCGCTTACTTCGCCTCCCATGGCACTTTCCAGACTGCTGCCCCAGTCGGAGGGTGTCTTCCAGAACGGCACCCTTCCGCCGCCACATAAGGTTCGGACATCGCCGGCTGCCTCCACCATCGACCATCCAAGCAGGATCAGCTGTTTGAAAGCTTCCTCCAGCTCGGGCGACAGAATCAGAGCAGACAGGATAACCGCCGCAGTCTGGGCGATTCCCACTCTGGTCGCATCTGACTGGATGCAGATATAGTCAATGGCGGAGCGCAGCGCAAATAATCGTTCGGCGACTCCCAGCAGATTTCTCTGATCCGACGGTTTCCCGCAGACCAGATATTCCAGCTCGTAATCCAGCACCGTATCTTCGGGCGTATCGGTCAGACAGACAAAATACCGGTCGATATAGCCCTGAAAAAACAGCCTTTCGGAAAACCCCTCCGGAAGACTGACCTCCGGAAGTTCCAGATTGCCGACATTGACAGCGCCTGCTGCCAGCCGGTCGGTGTAGAGCGCTTCGCCGCTCAGCATTTTTTCGGAGATATCTTCCCGCACGGCGAAGCGAAGGATATTACCGGACAGTTCGGCCAGAAAATTGCCGAACGGAGATTCATACGGGATCGGAATCTCCTCCTTATCCACGATGGTATATTTTTCCCTGCGCTGCTCGATCTCCTGCTCCACCTGAAGGAACTGTCCGTAGATGTCCGCGGACTCCAGGTTTTGGCTCTCCACGATCGCGGAGTACTCCTGCAGCATCTGAAGATCCTGCAAAAATAGATCGTTTTTGACCGCTTCGGCGCACCTTCTTCGAAGCACCGTGCCTTCCCCGTCCGTGAGAAACCGGATCCCTTCCAGCTTCGCGGACTCCGGCTTCAGCGCCAGGAAGTCCCGGTACAGATATTCCGACAAAAAGAGATCCTCCAGATCCAGGTTCTTTTGCAGGTAATCCATCATATGCGCTTCCGTATTTCCCGGAACCGCTTCATCACTCCCATAGGAGCTGTCTATGGCAAAGAGGTTGTAGCGCTCCAGCAGCATTCTATGGTACTCAGCCAGGCAGCTGTTGATCGCTGTCTCTGCCACGATCTCGCTCTCCAGACGGATTCCGCCTCTTCTGGCTCCTTCCACCATCGTGAGGCACAGAGACAGAAGCACCGCCATGATCAGGGTCAGGAGAATGGTTACATACCCGCCATTTCTTCTTATATAGTTGTCCAAGTGTACCACCTTCCTTTCCCCATGGCGCCGGTTAAACTTTGGCTGTCTGATCGGTAATTTTGGAGAACAGAGATTCAACGATTGTTGTGATCTGATTTTTGAAAATGACGACCAGTCCGACAAAGACCACGATGATCAAAATGACTTCCACCGTGCCCATTCCGTCTTCCTCTTTCACCAGGTCCCGGAAACTTTTAAAGAAACGTTTCATGTGCATCCCTCCTTTCTTTCCTATTTCATAAATTCATGCTCCCGAAAGCGGGAAGCAGGATCATGATCATGACCACCAGAAGCATCAGGGTCATGGGAACCAGCAGCTTGGTCGTGGCTTCCTCTCCCATCCTTCTCCCTTCGCGGAGCTTCTGGAGACCGGCGTTGCCGGCTTCCTCCCGAAGGCGCAGGGGAAGGTCGATGCTCCCCTTTTTCAGATTCTGTGTCAGCATGGTCATAAGTTGTATATACTCCTGCAACTGCGTCCGCCGGCCGAAGCGTTCGTAAGCCTCCGCCTCGGAGCGACCCGTCTTCAATTCTCTGCAGGTGAAGCGTATTTCATCGTAGACCGGCTCGTCCTTTCCCTCTTTTCCGAGCCGCAGAAAGGCTCCTTTGACCGTCAGTCCGGCGCTCATATAGAGGGAAAGTTTCCGCACGATCTCCGGATACCGGTCCCGCATTTTTTCCCGCCGCTCCTCATTCTGCTTATGCAGATCGTGATCCATCAGGAAAAAAACGAGGATCCCGAGAAACAGGCTTCCCACCATAAAGAGGATTCCGTAATTGTCCCCCGCCAGGCGCCAGGAAAGCTCCTGTCCTTCATAGGACCGGGGAAGCTGCAGGATCGGTTCCTCTGCCCCTTCCGCCTCCGCCTCCCGAAGGAGGGATTCCAGCGTCCGCCGTTCTCTCTCCCTTTCCTCCAGAGGCTCCGGCACCAGCGTGAGCGTGAACTGTGCCTGCCGTTCGTATGCGCCGTACCGGAAAACGGCCGTGAGCGTAACCTGCGATGCGGCCTCCACCGCCGCCACCTCCCCGGAGATTGCGGAAACCAGAGCCGGCTCCGAGCTCTTCCAACGGATGGAAAAAGGATATCCGGGCACTTCTTCCGGAAGCGCAAGCGGCAGATAAATCTCATCCCGGGAAGCATTTTCCCCGAGGATCGTCCGCTCCAGTGAAACCTTCAGATCTTCGCTCAGCTCTTCCAGCTCCTCTTCCTTCGGCTCCCGGGGATGCAGCGTCACATGGACCTGCGCCGGCCGACCGTTCAGATCCGCCTCCAGCGCTATTTCCTTCACGCTCCCGCCGATTTCCTCCCGCTCCAGCGAAGCCTCGGTGATCCTGGCATCCCGGACATTGGTAACCGACAAAAGCAGTCCAAACAATAGGCATGCTCCGGCGAGAAGCAGGGCAAGACCCCATTTTTCGGCGTAGTACTCCTCCAGGAGAAGCTCCGTTTTTTCTCCGGGATGCAGATGCTCCAGACTCCGGCGCACCTCCTCCCCCGGCTTTACGGGAATCCACCGGACCATCTTTTTTCCGATCCGCGTCACCTGTTCGGGCACTTTCATCTCAATGTTCCTCCATCGAATCCAGAATGTGATCGCCCATGTAATAGGCCACCAGATAAATCCCCAGAAGCACCGTCATGATGACCACCCCTCGCAGGTTGCCGTACAGATCCCGAAAATACCCCGGGTTGGAGACGCTGATGTAGGTAAGGATCCCAAAGGGCACCAGCTTCATGATGTTCTGCTCCATTCGCCGCCCGCTCAGAAGCGTCTGAATCTCCTGCCGGCTGTCAATCTGCTGGCTGATGAGGCTGCTGCTCTCCCGGATGATCTCCGGCAGATTTCCGCCTCCGCGCTTGGCGATGGCAAAAACCTCCGCGAACTGTCCGATCGCATCGCTACCGCTTCGCTCCGCAAGGCTCCGCAGGAGCTCCTCCAGGGTGATATTGAGCACCAGTCCGCGGCGGATCAGCTCCAGCTCCCGATAGATGGCGGACCTTTTCCCGAAAAGCATCAGCATATCCTGCTCGCTCTCCCGGAAGGCGTTTTCCACGGCATATCCCGCCTTCAGCGAGGCTGCCACGGAGCGGATGCATTCCCGGAACTGTCTTTCCAGATCCATACGATTTCTGCGGATATTGCGTTTTTGCAGTGTCCGGAAATACATGCCTCCGATCACCGACAGCGGCAGCACCGCCCAGATGCTGCGATAGAAAAAGAAGGCCAGCAAAGCGACGACGCCGATGGATTGTGCGATGGCCAGGGGAAGCTCACCCGGCCTCCACTCGCTCCTCGCATAGTCCGGCAGTGCGAAGCTTGCCTGTGTTTCGGAGGACTCCCTCCTTTCGGAGCTGTCCGACCACTTTCCCTTCCCGAAAGTCCTCCTCGACAAAGCGGTAAAGAGGGGCAAGCTTAATTTCGTTGTTTTCATATCCCAAAACCTCCACGATTTCCAGCACCTTGCGGCTCTTATCCCGGAGCCGCCCCAGGTGGACAATCACATCCAGCCCGGAGGCAATCTGCTGGCGGATCGCCGCCAGCGGCAGTTCCACAGCCATCAGAACCATATTTTCCAGCCGCAGCAGCATATCCCGGCTGCTGTTCGCATGTCCGGTGGACAGAGAGCCGTCGTGTCCCGTATTCAGACACTGCAGCATGTCCAGCGCCTCCGCGCCACGCACCTCTCCCACCACGATCCGGTCCGGACGCATGCGCAGGGAGGCACGGATCAGATCCCGGATCGTGATCTCCCCGCAACCTTCCACATTGCTGTTGCGGGTCTCCAGTCGCACCAGATTACGGATGCCCTGGATCTGCAGCTCCGCGCTGTCCTCGATGGTGATGATGCGCTCATCCCCCGGGATGAATCCGGACAAAACGTTGAGAAACGTGGTCTTGCCGCTGCCGGTTCCGCCGCTGATAAAAATGTTGTATTTCGCCCGGACCAGCTTCTTCAGAAAGTCCGCGGCCTCCTGGGTGATCGAGCCGTTCCGGAGCAGTCCTTCCATCGTGAAGGGGTGCTCCGGAAAGCGGCGGATGGTGACGATCGGACCGCCTAAGGCCACCGGATCCATCACGACATTGACGCGGCTTCCGTCCGCGAGCCTCGCATCCACGATCGGGGAGGCTTCATTGACCACACGGTTGCATCCCGCCACAATCTGCTGGATCACGTCCCGCAGCTTTTCCTGCGATTCAAAATGTTCCTCCAGCTCCCGGAGGCGTCCGTCCTCCTCCACAAAAATGCGGTCCTTGCCGTTGATCATGATCTCGGTCACATTGTGGTCTTCCACGAAAGCCTGCAGGATGTCGAGCCTTCGCAGCGAGTCGAAGATCTCCTTTTGCAGGCTCCGCCTCTGCCGGACCGTCAGGGTGGTCAGATCGTTGCTCTCCAGCAGCACCTCCTCGATGATCTCCTCGACCTCCTCATCCGTGTAATCCCTGCGAAAATCCAGCCGTTCCTGCACCTTTTCCCTCAGTCCGGCCCTCAGCTTTGCATATTCCATTTTCCTTCCCCTTCCTCCTGTTCGGACTCCTCTTTCGACCTTCGGATCTCCCGGATCGTTCCCCGGACATATTCCGCCAGATCGCCCCGGGTGTACTGGTCCACATCGGTCGGTATCCGATGAAACTTTGGCAGGTCACACCGCGTCGTCTTGCGGAGCACATCGTCGTATTCATACAGCTCCAGTACCTGCTCGTACTGCAGCAGCTTGGATCTGGAGATGCGGTCCTCCCGCGACATGGTGTAGATCTTTTCGCATTTTCGCATGACGTCGAACAGTCCCTGCATGCTCTCCGATAGATCCATCAGCACGAAATCGTAGGCTCCCATCGCCCGAATCTGATCCATGAGCCGGAGCCATTCCCCACCCGGAATCGTCAGTAGATTCTGCCCGGATTTCATCGGCGGAATGTAGTCAAGCTCCGCGATGCGCTTCTTGATGGTCTGAAAACGGAGGAAAAACCGCTGTTCATCGGAGAGCAGGAAAAACATGAGATCCGCCAGATCCTTCTGCTGTGTCTCCGGCACCAGCTCCCGCAGTCCCGCATAATGCTCAAAGCTCAGGTACAGCACCCGGTGGTGTTCGGCCAGCATCTGTCCGAGCGTGAGCGCGAAGGTGGACTGAAGGGCTCTGTGCACGGGCGTATACAGTCCGATGAATCTGGTTCCTGTGGTCCGGGCACTCCCACCGGCATATTCCCCGCCGATCTCCATGTAGATCTCCAGAAGCCGCGCCAGCACATCCTCCGCCGGGCTGTATTTGTCCACCACAGGGAGATCTCCGCTGCACCAGCGGCCGCGCTCTGCCAGGATCACCGTCCGGTCTGCGTCCATCACCGGCGCATCCTCCCGATAGGAGGATTCCGCTACCACCAGAAGGGAGGCCTTCCGGTCCTTTTCGCTGTTTCGAAGCTCCTTCTCATCGGTGTAGGAGCGAACCGTCCATGGAAGATCCCTGTGCCTTTTCAGAAAATCGGAGAACAGGAGCGTATATTCCTCCTCCGTATCCAACAGGACCAACAATGGTTCTTTTTCCGTCTGACTCATTTCTTTTCCGTTCCCTTTCTTTCCAAGATCCGCGCTTGCACTCCTTCTAATACAGCCCGGCCAGATGCAGCAAAATCCCCAGCAGAGCCGGCCCGCTCATCACGACAGCGCTGTGTCCGTGAATCGCCAGTTCCTCCGGAAACGGCAGCACGACCCCTTCGGCAAGACACTCCAGGACATAGCCCTTCAGATGGGCGATCCGCCGCCGTGTCTCCTTTCCCTTCGCCAGCTTAAGGACCGCCAGAACCGCCGCGCTCCCGAAGGATACCAGCAGGAATCCGGCTCTGCTTTCTGCCGGGAAAAATCCGGCCGCTACCGCAAAAAGCTTGACATCTCCTCCACCCATCGCACCCAGGCTGAAGGCGGGAAACAAAATTCCGAATACAATAACACAGCACAAGAGATAATCCCCGACCCCTTTTATCCCCTGCGCAGCATAGCCTTGCAGGATCCCGCTCCCGAAAAGAAGCAGGATCAAAGGGTTCGGAATACGTCTTCGGGCATAGTCCCAAAGGCAGATTATCCCCACAAATGGGCATAAAAGTGCCATAACTTACTCCTCCGAGCCTACATGGTAAAAGTGGCGAATCGCCAGAACAATCTAGAATGTGATTGCGATTATAAAGAGCCGATTTTTGTTTTGCAATACCTTTTTTGAAAAAAGATGCTTTTCGTTAATCTTTCACAAGGATTTCCGGTGCCTACGGAAAAAAGAAAGAGGCCGCAGCCCTTATTTTCTGGGCTGCAGCCTCGTAAAAAAATCACAAACGGATCCTTTTTCCGGATTTTGTTTTCATATTTTTATGCTTTCCCATCAGACGAGGAATCCGCGGTTGGTATCACCGGTCAGATTCTCGTTCAGACTTCCCCTGCCGTAGGTCAGTCCCGCGACCACCGTCTGGGAATTGCCCATGACGGGTGCAGCACTGGTCTGCGCAGCCAGCGACGCATAGGAATCGCGCAGCGGATCCAGCACGCGCCGAACCTCGCGGAGTCCTTCCGTCTCGCCAGCCGCCTCGCTCCTGGCCAGGCGCCGGATGCAGAAGCGGTAGAGCTGCATCATCGCCGGAGCCGGTTCGTACGCGATGTTCAGGGAATTCATGAGCTCTGTCAGGGTGGCGCGGACTCTTCCGAGCGCCTTTCGAAAGCCTTCCGGATCGCCCGCATCAAAGGCTTCCTGCCCTTCCTCCACATAGGTCAGGGCGATATCATACAGGATCACCACCATCTCGGTCGGATTGGCTTCGCTGATCCTTCTGGTAAATTCTTTTTTCTTCTCGTCCGTCATGCGCTATCTCCTCGCTTTCCCAGAGTCCGTTTACTGAAGCAGCTGCAGTACGGAGGAAGGCCGGTCATTGGCCTGCGCCAGAACCGAAGTCCCCGCCTGCGTCAGAACGGTATACGTGGAATACTGCGTCATCTCCTCCGCCATATCGACGTCCATGATGCGGGAGTACGCGCTGGTCATGTTCTCATTGGTGATATCGATGCTGTTGGTCGTGCTCTCAAGGCGGTTCTGATAAGCGCCCAAGCGGCCGCGGACCGTGTTCAGAAAATCAATGCCCTTCCGGACGCGCTCGATCCCTTCCTCTGCGCTCTCAGTCGTGCTGACATCGAGACCGTCCAGACTTAAGTTCGTGGTATTGACCGCTGGAATCTGCAGGGCGATCACCTGTCCTTCGTTGGCACCGATCTGCAGACGCATCGCGCCGATGCCGGTGGTGGTCACATCGAATCCGCCGTAAGAGCCGGCAGAGCCCACCTGGTCCTCCGGAATCCGGAAAACCATGGAAAAATCATTCGGTCCGATCACGGTGATCTGGCTGTCCACCATGGTGGCGCTGTAATCCGCCGCCGTGCCGTCAAATCCGGCTCCGGGCGTGAAGGTTGCTTCGCCGTCCGCGGTCCAGGACAGTCCGTCCACCGTGTAGGTTCCGTCCGCGATGGACGCGCTGTAGGTCGAAACCTTCACATCGTTCTCGTTGGTAAAGGCCTTGATGTCGTAGGTTCCATCCAGAAGGGGCTGTCCGTTGAACTGTGTGCTCGAGGAGATCCGGTTGATCTCGGTCTTGAGCTGTGCCACTTCGTTCTGGATGATCTCCCGGTCCTCGTCCGTGTTGGTCGCATTCGAAGCCTGCACAGCCAGCTCGGTCATGCGCTGCAGCATCGCGGATACCTCGGAGAGCGCGCCCTCCGCGGTCTCGATGACGGAGACGCCGTCATTCGCGTTCTGCTTTGCCACCGTGAGACCTTCCATCTGTGCATTCATTCGCTTGGCCATGGCAAGGCCCGCCGGGTTGTCCTTCGCCCGGTTCAGTTTCAGTCCCGAGCTCAGCTTCTGCAGAGAGCTCGAGAGTAAGTCATCATTATTTGCCAGTGCGTTGTTCGCCAGCATGGCGGAAACATTGTAATTGATCTTCATGAGGCCTGTTCCTCCTTCGCCGCATTCAGAAGCAGCTTCGCTGCCCTGAACAGCTCCGTGCGCGTCGATCCTTCGCTGCGCTCCTCACCGGCCTCCATGCCTGGCTGTTGGTTACTGTTTCTGCGGATCTCTTCGGATCCGCTTCTCTTCAGAATCATCGCTCCGGTCCGAAGACCGGTCTGCGTTCTGACGTTTTCAGAGAATATATCGGCTATCCTTTCGGGATTCTTTACCTTGCCCTCGCAGAGCAGTTCCCCGCTGATCACGAGCCCCTCCACCGAAAAATGTGCCTCGATGCGGCTCTCCGGACCCAACTGCATCGACAGATCCAGCCGCTGCTGCCCGGCTTCCCCGTTCTCAAACAGGACATGTACGCCGGTGCGCTCTCCGGCGATCCGTGTCTCCAGGAAAAATTCCTGCCGTCCGTTTTGCGTTCCGGCCTGATGGACGTTCGATGCCACCGAGATTCTGCGGTGCAGCAGCGAAAGCGCCTTGACATCCAGATAGGAATCCGTGAGGGTCAGCTGCTTTTCCAATGCGGCCTGCAGTTCAGTGCTTCTCCTCGCATAGAGCGCATCCGCCTGCTCCTGCGGGGTATCCAGAATCTCCTCCGCATTCGGGAGAAGTTCCAGGGACTTTAGCATCTCGGATTCCCCGATTTCCACTGCCGGGAGTCCTTCCGCAGGCGCGCGGTCCGTGCTCTGTGTCCGCAGATTTTCCGCATGGCTCCCTTCCGTCCGTCTGCCGCTCTGCCCGCGCCTTGCCGCCAGAAGAGTGCGCAGATCGCTCTCTGCGCTGCTTAGCATCTGCGCCGCCAGAAGATTTTCCGCGGAAGGGTCCACCTCCCCGCGGGACAAAAGCGCTGCGGCTTCCGCATCTGTGCCTGCTGCCGCGCGCAGGATCTCAAGCTCCCGCGCCGCGTAGTCCTGCGCCGCCTGCCGGTCCTGCTCCCCGGATCCGCGTCCGTCCTGCCCGGAAAATCCGGACAGGATCTGGCTCAGGATGTCCTGCCCCTGCCGCACGAGACCGGTCAGTCCGCCGAAGGAATCGTCCACCCTGGTGTCCATCCCCGAGGCCTTTGCGCTGCGCACGGCGCCAAGGAGTCTGCCCAGCTCCGGCTCCGCGCCCTGACGTACGACCGCACCGATCGCCGAGCTGTCATCTTTCTCAATCTGATGCACCAGACGATAGATTCCGATATAAGCTTCCCGCTCCTGCTGCGTCAGTTCGCCGCGGTCCTCCAGGGACACCAGGAATTTCGCATAGGAATCGCTCTCGTTTTCGAAACTGCTCTCGCGCTCCTTCAGATACTGTTCCAGTTCCTCGATGGTGGACGTAAGCGGATTGACCCCGTCGCGGATCATGCCCAGGACCGCCGCAGGACGCATGCCCTGCAGCAGGTGCTGCACCTTCGTATCCGCCGTCCGGATCGCCTCGATGCTCTCCGGCGTGATCTCCATGCTGTTTCGTCCCAGGATCCGGACCGCCCTGCGGTTTCCCTCATCCGTGGGAAGCTCCATCTCCTGCAGGATCGCGTCCACATTCCGGAAGGCCTTGCTGATCCGGTCTCCGAGATCCGCTCTCGGCGCCGTCATCAGTACTTCATAGCGGGCTGCAGCCGCCTCCGCTCCGGTACTCTGCCTTTCCGGGCGAACCTGGGGTGACTGCGCGCCGAAGCTCTCCGTGCGAGCGCCGCTTTCGTATGCATCCCGCAGCGCGTTTCCTTCCGCGCGCAGCTCCTGCCACGTGACAGAGGCCGCGGACCGGCTGCGGAAGATCCCCAGGGCATCGGCCGGTGCCTGTGCCAGATCCTCACGGGCGCTTTGCGTCTCCGTCCAGAGCCGGTAATTGGCCACGGGCTCCTCCGAATCCGGGAAATAGCGTTCCGCTACCCGGTTTTCCGCCTGTCTGAGCGCTTCTATGAGTTCCTCCATGGGCGCCGTATCAATGGCAAAGCCGCTCCGAACGAGCTCCAGGTTCACCTCCGCCGTCATGGACAGGCGCACTTCCTCCAGCACGCGACGCTGCGAAAGCCCGTCGCTGCTTTGTGCGGCCACCTGCAACAGATCCAGGGCCGCGCTCTGCACATAGGAAGACTCCGTCACGGACAGATCCGCATCCACGGCCTCTTTGCCGTCCGCGAGGGCTGCTGCCACCGACCGGGCAAAGTCTTGCTCCCGGACGGGGAATTCCATTTTCTGAAGCCGGCCGGTCAGCCGGATATTCTCCTCTGTCACCGGAAGATGCTGCCGCAGCAGCCACTGCGCCTGTTCCAGGCCTTCCTCCGGCGCTTCGGGCATGGCTTCTTGCGCGATCTGCTTCACCTGTCCCAGCAGTTTTTCATTCTCCGGCGCGGAGAGATCGAGCTGCTTTGCATCGGGAGCTGCTTTTCCGGAAGAAGTCGCACCGCTGCTCTGGGCGACATAGAGATCCCAGATGGTGGATTTCATCTCATTTTCCACCAGATAAACGGTCTCTGCTTCCGTGGGAACATGCAGCGTCTGTGCCATGTCCCAGGCCTTTGCGACATCGGATGCATTTTCCGGGGTAACCGGCGCGTCCTGCTCGTGGAAGGCATGCACCAGTTCTCTTGCCAGGGCCTCGCTTCCGACCGCTTCCGCCATCACCGCCTGGTCTAAGTCATCGTTGAAGCCGCTGACCACCGCTCCGCTTTTTGCCATCTCAGCCTTCACACGGTCCAGAATGGTGACCGTCTCCTCCGGATTCAGAGACCCGGGACGGAACCCTTCCTCCTGCGCCTTCGCGTAATCTTCCTCCGAAAGCGTATGCGCATAGACGATCCGCAGATCCGTCATGGCATCCGCGTCCATTCCTTCCGCCTGGCGGCGAAGCTGCTCGAGCGTACTTCCGTTTTTCGCCGAAAAATCCGTCCCGGATAAAGCTCCCCCGCCGATGTCCATGCGGATCCCATTCGCGGACACCGCCGAAAAACCGGACTCCGCAGATACTTTTGCGGCTTTGTGCCCATCCTGCTCCGCGGGATGGATCTGCTGCGTCTGGCCGAAATTAACATTGGGTAAAAAGGTGATTTTCAAGAAGGTTCCTCCAAATCCGTCCGCGGGCTCCCAGGGAGATCTCCCTGCCCGGGCTTAAGCATAAAGAAAAGGGCGGGCGCCTAAGCGCTCACCCTTTATTTCGGAAAATCCGGCCGGAATCTTAACCTCAGAACTCATAGACCACCGCCGAGTACGGATGCATGTCCAGTGTAATGGAGCAGGGCTGCAGTCCGCAGGGCACCTTCGCACCGGTCAGTTCTGCGGGAACAGAATTGCCCCAGCCGCCGAAGCGATCCTCGTCGGAATTAAGCACCAGCTTGTACTTCTTCGCCTTGGGAACGGGGACCATGTAATTCTCCCATTTCATCGGCGTCAGGTTCAGAATGAACAGCAGATTCTTCTTCCCCGTCTCGTCTCTGCGGACAAAGGAATAAATGCTGCGATCCGCGTCATCTGCATTCATCCACTCAAACCCGCCCCAGCTATTGTCGATCCGGTACAGGCAGGGATATTTGCGGTACATCTCCAGCAGCTCACGGACGTATTCCTTCATGCCGGCATTCTTGCGGTCGCCGAGCAGATACCAGTCGAGCTCTCTCGCCTCACTCCACTCACGCTCCTGTCCAAAGTCCTGTCCCATGAAGAGCAGCTTTTTCCCGCTGTGTCCGAACATGTAAGTATAGCCCACACGCAGGTTCGCGTATTTGTCGATCGGATACCCGGGCATCTTCTCGACCATGGAGCACTTCAGATGCACGACCTCATCATGGCTGAGCGGAAGGATGTAATTCTCGCTCTCGTTGTAGGTCATGGCAAAGGTCATGGCATAGTGATTGCCCTTGCGGTAGACCGGATCCAGCTTCATGTACTCGCAGAAATCATGCATCCAGCCCATGTTCCACTTGAAGTAGAAGCCCAGTCCCTCGCCGCCGATCTCGCTGGTCACGTTCGGCCAGGCCGTGGACTCCTCCGCGATCGTGAGGAACCCGGGATAGGTCCCGCGCACCACGGAATTGAGATGATGGAAAAATTCGATCGCGTCAAGGTTCTTGTTGTCCCCGTATTTGTTGGGAACCCACTGACCTTCCTTCTTGCCGTAATCCAGATAAAGCATGGAAGCCACGGCGTCCACGCGGATCCCGTCCACATGGAAGACGCGCAGCCAGTACAGCGCATTGGCGATCAGGAAATTGCGTACTTCGGGCTTGCCGAAATTGAAGATCTTGGTGCCCCAGTCGGGATGCTCGCCCAGCCTCGGATCCGGATGCTCGTAAATGCACTGGCCGTCGAATTCGCCCAGCCCGTGCGCATCCGTGGCAAAATGTGCGGGTACCCAGTCCAGAATGACTCCGACTCCCGCCTTGTGCAGCGCGTTGACCAGATACATGAAATCCTTCGGCGTCCCGTAGCGGGAGGTCGGCGCATAGTAACCGGTCACCTGATACCCCCAGGAACCGTCGAAGGGATGCTCCGCGATCCCCATCAGCTCCACATGGGTATATTTCATCTCCTTGAGATAATCTACGATCCGATCCGCGAATTCGCGGTAATTGTAAAATCCGTCCTCGGTTCCGTTCGGATGCTTCATGAAGGAACCGATGTGCGCCTCATAGATGGCAACCGGCTGCTTGTTCCAGTCCGTCTTATCCCGGGCCGCTTCCCACTTGTCATCCTCCCAGGCAAATCCCTTAAGATTCGTGACAATGGAGGCCGTTCCGGGGCGGAATTCCGCGTAGTTGGCATAGGGATCCGCCTTGTACAGCTTACGGCCGTCCCTTGCATGGATCAGGAACTTGTACATCGTTCCTTCGCCCACGCCGGGGACAAAAAGCGTCCAGATCCCCACTTCTCCGATCTTCTGCATCGGATGGGATCCCTCATTCCAGCCGTTGAAGCTGCCAATGACGTGAACCTGCTCCGCATTGGGCGCCCACACCGCAAAAAAGGTTCCGTCTTCTCCGTTCTCCCTGGAAAGGTGCGCACCGAGCTTCTCGTAAATATCATAATGCGTTCCCTGTCCGAACAGATACTGATCCGCCTCGGAGATGAAGACCCGCTCCGAATCCGCGCCCCCGCGGGCCGGCGCCTTCTTTGCGGACGCTGCCTTGGCGGTCGTCTTTTTTCCGGTATTTGCTTTGCTGTCTGAACCAGTTTTCGGCATGTTCTGTCCCCCTTGCGGTTATTGGAAATCCTTCTCTCTAAGAACGATCAATCCGTCTTCATCATACCGCTTTTTCGTCAAACCGCCAAGCAGATTTCCGGGCGTTTTGCGGGTGGCATGTGCCTTGGCCCTGTCAATGATCTCCTTGACTTCCAGCACATCCACGGCATGTTCATTGGTCTGAAGCGAGGTGATCTTGGTGGAAAGTGCCAGAATCCCCATTTCATCAATGCTGCAGCCCAGTTCCCGCGCGTACTGCTTTCCGAAGGCCACCAGCTTCTTGTCGCTCATCGCCTTCACTTCGATGCGGGAACTGAAGCATTCCGCCAGCTGCGGGTAGTCGTGAAGCAGGCCGTTCATCGGACGGTGCAGATCGGTCATCACCAGGATCAAGCCCTGGTTCTCACGCTGCAGGCAGGCAACCAGCTCCTGAACCGTCTGCGCGGACAGCCCGGAGGCCTCCGTGATGATCAGTCCGCCATCCGCAAGATGCTCCACCGTCTCCTCCACCTTATCGGGCTGAAGATTCTTGCCGGCGATCTTGGCGACCTTACCGGTGAAGTTGCCGTCGTTTTCCTTGGCATCCTGGAGGATGCCGGTGGCCAGCCCCACCATGTCGGTGCCCTCATCGCCGGTCACGATCACATTGCCGGTGAAGGAAGCCATGGAGATATTGTCGAGCACCTCCGCAAGCTGTCTGCGGGCCAGTTTGGTCTGGATGAAGGCGCCGAAACGCTCCTTCTCCTCGCGGGTAAGAGCCCGCACGCCCTCCTCGGGCTCCGGTCTGCGCTCCATCTCCTGCATGGCATTCGCCTGGATGCGCTCCTCCAGCGTAAGCTCTTCGTCCGGTTCTGTGCTCCCGTCGTCCAAAGCATCGAAAGTCTCCGCATCCCTCTCATCCGCTTCCCCTGCGGCGAGATCGTCTGCGGTCTCTGCGCCGTACGCTTCTGCTGCCGCGGTCCCGGCATCATAAGCGGCGTCTTCCGCTGCCTCTTCCGGCATCTCTTCGTCAAATTCGGGCTCTTCCGGGGATTCTCCGTCAAAATCTTCCTCTTCGCCGAATTCTTCTTCCGGGAATTCTTCTTCGGTGAATTCTTCTTCGGTGCGTTCCTCCTCGGCGAATTCATCCTCTTCGGCAAATTCCCCGTCCCCGTATTCCTCCGTGCGCTCTTCGTCCTCCTCCGGCTCACGGATCTCGGTCAGCTCCTCGATCTGATCATCCTCGTATCTTTCTGCTTCCCCGTAAGCATCCTCGGGGACATCTTCGTAATACGGATCCTCCGGCTCGGTCCGCGTCGGAAGCACGACCGTAGTCTTCTCACGCTCGCTGCGAAGGGCCTCGCGCTCGGCGCGCTGCGCTTCCTTCCTGGCTGCGCGCAGTTCCATATCCTCCCGGGTCTCCTGACCGATCTGTTCATATACATCGTGGAGAACCGCCTGCTCAAACTCGGTAAACATCTTACCGGTCTGCTGCTTTACCTGCTCGTGGAATTCCTGACGGGTCCGCTCCTTGGACTCCTGCTTCATGCGCTCCCATTCCAGCATCAGATCATCCAGATTCATCTGACCGGTGATCTGCTTCACCAGAACCGGATTTTCCGGCATGACCAGTCCGATCTGGCCATCCGCCTCCTGCGTCAGCACTCCGGCGATCTCCTCGGGAGGCTGTGCGGCAAGCGCTTCACTTCTGGCCTGTGCGGCTGCCAGCTCCTCCGGGCTCAGAGGCTCCTGCATCGTGGAAGCCACATCACGGATCCCGGGGCCATTTCCTTTCGGATAAACGGTACGTTCTCTGCTCGCTGCGCTGATCTCATCGGGAAGGTCCATGATCTCGCCGGTCGCTCCGAAGAGAACCTCCTTCTCCACCTGCGGCCGGGCTTCGGGAGAATCTGCGGATCCGCCGGTCAGCTCCTGCATCCTTTCGTCCCGCTGCTCGAGCATCTCCTCGTAGTCCGGGAGCTCCTCTTCCACCAGCGGAGCTTCATCGCCGCGTCCGAGCTGCGTGCGGAGCTCCTCCTCGCTGGGATCCTCGATCTCGGGGATCTGCATGGAATCCGTCTCCAGCATGGGCGCCAGAATGCTTCGGGTGACATCGCCCTCGGCCTCCTTGCCCAGCACCTCCTGCACATTCTGTGCGATCGCATGCTGCAGATCCATGGTATTGTATTCGCCGACGTTGACATGGGGCGTCTGAATCTCCGCGGTGTCTACCGCGGTAAAGATCTTGGTATCGCCGAGTTCTTCCGCGGCGGCCTGCTCTTCCGCCGTCACCTGCGGCGTGATCTTCCCGGACGTGCGGGGAATCTCCTTGGTCTTGCTGTCCATCCCGTATTCGGGTACGGGGGTCGGCTCCGCAGCGCCCGCCTCCTCCATGTCCTGCCGGGCCGGCTCATAGTCAGCCGCCAAAGGCTCGTCCTCGGATTCCGGGGCAAAACGGCGGTCATACACCCGCTGCTGCGCCTCGGTCAGGGGCGCATGGATGGAGCGCTTGAGCTCCAGCGCCTGATAGACATATTTCCCGTCGCCGTCCGTGACAAAGAGTTCATCGCAGATCTCGACACATTTCGTATCCAGACCCAGGCGATGGTACAGATTCGCCAGCTCATAGACCCACTTTGCGCGGAACACGCGGCTCTTGTACTCCTCGAGGATCTCGATCCGCTCCTCGAGCCGTACATCCTGCATCACATAGATGCGGTACTGCAGCAGATACCTGCGCTCATCTCTGGGCGCAAGGCGCAGAAATGTATTGTAGCATTCCATCGCCGCTACAATATTGTCGGTCTTTACATACAGTTCACAGAGGGAATAGTTGATTTCCTTGCTGCCGGGATGCAGATCATTGGCGAGCTCCAGAAGTTCAATGGCATCCTCGTAGCGTTTTACCTTGCGGTAGATATCACTGACACTGCAGAGGACGCTGACTTTCTTGACATCCTCCCAGGAAATGGTATCGGCCAGTCTGGCAGCTTCCTCAAAATCGCGATCATCCACCAGATTCTTTAATTCTTCAATTTTTACTTTATAATCGTAGTTGGCCATGGCCTTAATCCTTTCAGACCACAATATCTATTAACATAATCGGTGAGATTATACCATAGATTGTGGTTGAATGTCTACGCTCCGACCATGGAAACGACGGGCAATATTTCAGAAAAATTTAACAAATTTTCAGACCGGCAGAAGATCCGAGAGAAGGGCGAACTGCTCGAGGGAGAGCGCCTCCCCGCGAATGGTCTCGGAGAGTTCCATTTTCTGCAGAGCCTCCTGCACTTCTTCCCGCGTCAGCCCGGTCTCCGGGGCATTGGCCAGCGCGTTGGCCAGCGTCTTGCGGCGCTGGAGAAACGAAGCGCGGATCAACTGGAACATTCTGTGCTCGTCCCGCACCTTCACCGGCGGCTCCTTGTGCAGCGTCAGCCGGATCACCGCACTTCCGACATTCGGACGGGGCATAAAGCAGTTGGGCGGGACATTGGCCACGATCTCGGGCCGGGCATAGTACTGCACGGCGAGCGAAAGCGCCCCGTAATCCTTCGAGCCGGGCCCCATCTGCATACGCTCCGCCACTTCCTTCTGCACCATGATCGTAATATTCTCCAGGGGAACTCTGCTCTCGAGAAGCTCCATGACGATCGGTGTCGTGATGTAATAGGGAAGATTGGCCACGACTTTGACCGGGCGTCCCTCATTTCGCTCACGGACGAGGGCTCCGATGTCCACCTTCAGGATATCCTCGTTCAGAACGGTCACATTGGAATAGGCGGAAAGGGTATCCTCCAGAATCGGAATCAGATTCCGGTCGATCTCCACGGCCACCACCTCCCGCGCCGCTTCCGCGAGATACTGCGTCATGGTGCCGATCCCGGGGCCGATCTCCAGAACCAGATCCTCGGGGCCGACCAGCGCTTCCTTCACGATCCGCTCCAGCACATTTGTGTCGATCAGAAAATTCTGTCCGTATTTTTTTTGGAAACGAAACCCGTATTTCTGCAATACGGCGATGGTGTTCTGAGGGATTCCGAGCTCTGCCATGTTCTGTCCTTTCGGGGGATGCTTTTTTCTAAATGTAACATATCCCATGTCCGCGGGCAATCACGTCACCGCTTTACCACGGAAAAGGTTTTCCGCCCCTAAATCGTTTACTTTACAAAGTCTTTCCAAACTTCATTCTTTTTTTTCTGTCCGTTCACAAATTAGTGACAAATTAAGCGTTTTTTAGACATATTTTGCCTGTATGATGTACTCATAAGAACGGTAAAACAACTTTTTCTTTTCATACTTTCATTCCCCTTTAAAAAATCCGGCCTGGTCAGCCGGATTTTTTTATTCCCTCTCTTGTGTAAATTTACAGGTCTCCCAGCAGAAAAGCCAGCCCCAGGAGCACGGCGAGGAACAGCACACCGATCAGGGAGAAGGTGCCGATATAGGCGCCTTTTTTGCTACCCGGGACCGCCGCGTAGAACTTGTAGGAGATCAGGCTGGCCATCGAGGCGATCAGCGTTCCGAGTCCGCCGAGATCCGTTCCGATCAGAAGCCGCCGTCCGTCCTCCGTGAACCCGGACAGAAGGAGAGCTGCGGGCACATTGCTCACAAACTGTGAGGTCAGCACCGCTGTCAGCAGAACGCGCCCGCGGATCAGGTGCTCCAGCGAACTGCGCACCCCGGCGAGCTGTCCGATGTTGCCGATGAATACGAAGAAAAAGACAAAGGTCAGCAGCAAACTGTAATCCACACGGGCCAGGATTCGCCGGTCCACAAAGAGGATGCTCACCGTCACGATCGCCAGGACGATCCGTTCGTCCAGTATGCGCAGCACGGAGAGGAGGCTCAGCACAAAGAGCACCAGGTACAGGTACAGTTCGGGGCGGCGAAAAAGCGCGCGCGCGCCCGTCGTCTCCCGATCCTCGCGAAGCACGACCTTCTCCTTCGAGACCGCGCGGGTCAGAAACAGGAGGGTCAACAGGATCAAAAGCAGCGACAGACCGGTGTACGGCGCCATCGTCCCCAGAAAGCTTCCCATCGTGAAGCCGTATTCCGAATAGAGATACAGATTTTGCGGATTTCCGAACGGAGTCAGCATGCTGCCCAGGTTGGCCGAAACTGTCTCCATGACCAGCAGCGGGATCACCTTCAGCTTCGTTTCCCCGACCCGCGACAGAACCAGCAGCGTAAACGGAACGATCGTCACCAGCATCACATCGTTGGTCAGAAGCATACTCAGGAAAAAGGAGAGCAGGCAGAGCAGGATCGCCACCGCGCGCATGGTGTGGAACCTGGCCAGAAGCGCCCGGCAGAGCAGATCAAACAGGCCGAGCTTCTGCATGCCGGCCACAACGGCCATCAGGCAAAAGAGCAGGGCCAGAACCCGAAAATCAATATAACTCAAATAAGCGGGAGAAGGCTTTGTCAGAAAACAGGAGCACAAAGCCAGGATTCCCGCCACCATCAGTACAATTTCATTTTGAACAAACGCAAGTAGTTTTCTCTTCATCCGATGCCATTCAAAGCTCCGCGGCCGCACAATTCACGTAATGCTCCGCGTTCGCCCTTATTTTTGCCAGATCTTCTTCCGTCGCTTTCCGGATCACCTTTCCGGGGACGCCCATCACAACAGAGTCATCCGGAATCTCCCGGTGTTCCGGGATCAGGGCGCCGGCCGCGATGATGCAGCGGCTCCCCACATGACAGCCGTTCATCAGGATCGCGCCCATTCCGACGATCACATCGTCCTCGATCGTGCATCCGTGTACAATGGCTCCATGACCCACCGTCACACGTTCCCCGAGCCGGACGGGATATCCGCGCCCGGTGTGAAGGACGCAGTTGTCCTGAATATTGCTGTCCGCGCCGATCACGATCGTCTCATTGTCGGCGCGCACCGTGGCATTGTGCCAGATTCCGGTCCGCTCGCCGAGTGTCACCTTCCCGAGTACCACCGCCGAAGGCGCGATCCGCGCGCTCCCTGCCCGGACCACCTGCCCGGTCAGTTCTTCCGCCGTATGCATGCCGCCTCCCTTTGCCGCCTGTCCGGCGGCTGCTTCTTCCTCTTCGTCCGGACTTCCGGTCCGGTCCTGCGCCGCATCCTGCCAATGCAGGCGGTGCAGACTGCCCGTCTCCTCCAGCCCGGCAAATCCCTGCTGCCGCAGCGCTTCATAGAGGACAATGGAGACACTGTTGGCCAGATTGAGCGAACGGATCTGAGGCCCCATGGGAATGCGGATGCAATGGGCCTCATCCGCGACAAGGAGCTCCTCCGGGATCCCGGCACTCTCCTTGCCGAACAGGATGAAATCCTCCGGGCCGTAGCTTACCTCCGTGTAGGATCTGCGGGCCTTGGTCGTCGCCATCCATACGGTAGCGCCCGGGTGCGCGGCGCGAAACGCTTCATAATTCACATAGCGGGTGACATCGAGCTGATCCCAGTAGTCCATCCCCGCCCGTTTCAGCTCTTTTTCATTGATGCGGAATCCCAGCGGCTCGATCAGATGCAGACTGCTCCCGGTGACCACACAGGTTCTGCCGATATTGCCCGTATTGGACGGGATCTCCGGCTGATGCAGTACAATGTGCATGTCCTACCCCTTCTGCTGCTCGGCGCGGAGCTTTTCCACAAAGCGGGCAAGGCGCTCCATCGCCTTCTTCAGCTTCTCGAGAGAATACGCATAGGAGATGCGAAGGAATCCCTCTCCGCTGGCTCCGAACGCGGTGCCGGGCACCGCCGCCACCTTCT
>JAFYEE010000201.1 GCA_017544405.1 Lachnospiraceae bacterium | reverse complement strand
CTGGCTCCGAACGCGGTGCCGGGCACCGCCGCCACCTTCTCCTCCGCTAGGAAACGGCTCGCAAACTCGTCACTGGTCATTCCGAACTCCCGGATGCACGGGAACATGTAGAAGGCGCCGAAGGGCTCAAAGCATTCCAGCCCCATCTCACGGAAGGCATTCAGAAGGAAACGTCTGCGCTGATTGTAGGAATTCCGCATCTCCTCCACGTCCGCATCCCCGTTCCGAAGCGCCTCAACGGCCGCATACTGGCTCGTGGTCGGGGCACACATGATGGCAAACTGATGGATCTTGGTCATCTGCCGGATGATCTCCTCCGGACCGCACGCATAGCCGAGCCTCCAGCCGGTCATCGCATAGGCCTTGGAAAACCCGTTGATCAGGACCGTCCGCTCCCGCATGCCGGGCACGGAGACGATGGATACATGCTTTTCCTTGTAGGTGAGCTCCGCGTAGATCTCATCGGACATGACAAAAATATCATGCTTCTCGATCACCTTTGCGATGGCTTCGAGGTCCTTCCGCTCCATGATGGCGCCGGTCGGGTTGTTCGGGAAGGGCAGGATCAGGACCTTGGTCCGCTCCGTGATGGCATCCTCCAGCTCCTGCGCCGTCAGACGGAATTCATTCTCCGCCTTGAGGTCGATGATCACGGGCACCGCGCCCGTGAGCACCGCGCAGGGCTCATAAGATACATAGCTCGGCTGCGGGATCAGCACCTCATCGCCCGGATTGCACATGGCGCGCAGCCCGATATCGATGGCCTCGGAGCCGCCCACCGTGACGACGACCTCCCTGCGGGGATCATAGGCGACGCCCTGGCTGCGCTTCAGATAGTTGCAGATCTCCGTGCGCAGCTCCATCAGGCCCGAATTGGACGTATAGAAGGTCCTGCCTTTTTCCAGCGCGTAAATGCCCTCGTCACGAATATGCCAGGGGGTGTCAAAATCCGGCTCTCCCACACCCAGCGAGATGACATCGGGATCGTTCATCTCCGTGACAATATCAAAAAATTTGCGGATACCCGAGGGCTTGATATCCACCACTTTATCTGCTAACGGATTTCTCATGGCGTTATGATCTCCCTCTCATCCTTGTTTTGCATGCTCAGAATCGTTCCGTGGTCCTTGTATTTTTTCAGAATGAAATGCGTGGCGGTGCTCAGCACGGTATCCAGCGTGGACAGCTTGTCCGTCACGAAACTCGACACCTCGCGCAGGGATTTGCCCTCGAGCGTCACCAGCAGGTCGTATCCGCCGGAGATCAGGTACACGCTCTGGACCTCGGGATACTTGTAAATGCGCTCCGCGATATTGTCGAAGCCCTGGCCTCTCTGCGGCGTCACGCGCACCTCGATCAGTGCGGTGACCTTATCCACGGAAGTCTTCTCCCAGTTGATCATCGTGTGATATCCGCAGATGATCCCTTCCTCCTCGAGCTTCTGCAGCTCATTTACGATATCAATCTCGGAGGCACCCAGGATCACCGCCAGATCCTTCAGATCCATGCGGCTGTTCTTCTCGATGATACGAAGTAATTCCTCTCTGATTCCCATAACTTTTCTCCTTTGCTTTCCTTGCATCCTTGTCTCAGGACTGTGAACCGGGGCCGTAGATCTCATATACCGGATCCCGCGCAGGGCGATCCAGATAGCGGATTTCCTCCGCGTTGTGCAAAATGCGTGCTTTTCCGTCCGTGGTCCGGCCGACGATCGTGGCCGGGATCCCGGCTTCCTTCAGGCGCTGCTCCAGCAGGGGTCCGTCCGCGGCAAAGATCACCAGCGATCCGCCGCTCAAAAGCTCGTACGGATTTACGCCGCAACATTCCGAGATCTCCACCGTCTCCTGCCGGATCGGAAAGGCCCGCAGATCCAGGTCCAGCCCGACGCCGGCTCCTTCGGCGATCTCCCAGAGAGCCGCCAGGATCCCGCCCTCCGAGGCATCGTGCATCCGTGCGTCCTCCCGCATCGCGATCTCTGCCTCCGGAAGGACGGAAAGGCTTCCGGCAAAATCCATCGCTTCCCTTACAAGACGGTCGGGATAATGGCGACGGATCTCCTCTCCTCTCAGCTCCGCCAGCAGGGCGGTTCCCTCCAGTCCGATCCATTTCGTGATCAGAACATCCATGCCGGGCCTTTCGCCCGGCTGAGCGGCTCGAGCGGTTTCGCCGTATCCGGTGAGGACCGCCACAGGCTCTGACACTTGTGTCATAACTCTTGTCTGGCCGCCGATAATCTGCATATTCAGGGCTTTACAGGCTTCGTCCGCCTCCCGCATCAGGCGGTCTGTATACTCCCGCTCGGTCCCTTCCGGTAACAGGAGTGTCAGTTCCGCTCCAACCGGCGTAAACCCGCCTGCCGAGAGATTGTTGGCACATTTTGTCAGGAGCTGTGCCATCGTCTGCTGATCTCCCCGGGTCCGCTGTCCGGAGAGAACCGGGAGTCCTTCCCGGTGACAGGTCCCGACCAGCAGATCCGGATCCCCCGGGAATAGGGAAATGGCGGCGCAGTCTTTCCCTATGGCCGCGCCGCCTCTTACTTCTTCACGATATTTATGGATATGATTCAATACGGAATGCTTTAATACATTCACGGGAAGCTTTCCGGTCTCCATAAAGGTCTGTCTCCTGTGTTACTCCGCGGGTGGCGCGGTATAAGCCGCAATCACCGCCTTGCATGCGTCAATGCTTCCGGACGCGACGGCACCCATGATGGCATTGCGGATCTCTTCATTGTCCGTAGCCACGCCCACGACCGCAGTCGCGGGGGATACCGTGTAATTACTCCGGTTGACCTCCTCACGGCTCACCTGCACGCCATTCTCGGTCACGATCTTCCACAGTCTGGCCTTGATCCCGATATGTGCGCCCGTGACATCGATAAATCCGAAGGGAAGTCCCTCATTGGCGATCACATTCTCGTGGTCGGGATAGATTGTCTCGAGCGTCTCGCTCTCATAGGAAACCTGACGGTTGACCGTGTCTCTGGTCTCCTTGCCGTAGATGGTAAAGATGATCTTTTTCTCGGGCGTCGTGATGCCCTCGACATAAACCGGATAATCCGTGTTGTTCACAAACTTGAAATTCTTGCCGGAGCTCTCCGCAATGGCGGCATCCATGGACGGCTCCACATAGGAGATGATCATGGAGTGATTGTACCGCAGCGTCACCTCCAGCTCCGCAAGCAGGACCGCATTGTACAGGGTCGTCGACACCTGACAGATTCCGCCGCCCAGGCTCTCCACCACCTGTCCGTTCAGGTAGGAGCCGGCCAGATAGTATCCGTTGGCCTCGGAAAACGGGGTGATCAGCGACAGCGTATCCAGCTCGTCTCCGGGATACAGGGTCGTTCCGTCGATCAGGCTCGTGCCGTTCGCAATATTTTTGCTTCGCGCGCTTCCGGAGGACTTGTAGGAGGTGGTGAAGGTCCCGAGGACATCTCCGACCTCAGCCAGACTTCCGTCCCCGCCTCTGGGCACATCGGTCGCATACACCATCTCAAGGACCGCATCCCCGCCGGTCCATTCCGCCGTCAGGAACGTATTGATCTTCTGCGCGGACGCTTCGATATCCAGCTTGTAGCCGATCTGTCCCTCCGTGATGACGAACTCTCCGCCGACACGGCTCAACTTGTAATCCACCGCGTCCTGATCGTATGCCAGGCACTTATCCGTCAGGAGCGTATGGATGTTGGTATTGCTCACACCCAGCACCACATCGAACACGCGATTCTCATGCTCCAGATCCTTGGAGGCCTTGTACCGCTCGATGACATTGCCGGTCGTGATCAGCGCTTCCGCATCCTGCACCAGATCCGGGTTCATCCAGTAGAGTCCCAGCTCTTCCGCGGTCACCGTCACCTGATGACCCTCCGCAAGCTCCAGCACGATGGAGGATTCCCGCAGCGTCTCAATATATGCTTCCACTGCCGCCTCGGCTTCCGCCGCAGTCATTCCGGAGAGATTCACGCTCTCGGCATAAACCCCGTTCGGAATCCGGTCCTGGGCATGTGCTTCCCTCGCCGGAAGTACCAGCGCCAGCACAAATGCGGCCAGCAGAACGATTCCCTTTGCTCCCTTTCCGATTTGATTCATTTTCTCACTTCCTTTTTTGACCGCCATTTATACGTATGATAAAATAAGCGGGATGACCATCGCAAGGACCAGAATCAGCACAATGACCGCAGAAACCGTTCTTTGCGTCTTTTTATTGTTCATATTAAACATATTTTTTCCTCATGAATAAACCTGATTGTCGAAAGGTTATTATAATATGAGATATCCCTTTTTTGCAAGTTTTATTATCTTCCTTTTCGTTCTTGCCCATGCGATCCGAAGAGGCCGCCGCCTCCGCGACCGGATGGAGGGTGATTTCTGGAACCGCGAGGAAGAGGCCAATTCCACCCGGCGAAAGCCCCTCGACGATCTGCACTTCATCAAGATCCCCCTGGACCGCCTCCCGATGACCGTCTGCTCCGACTCCGCGGAAGTACGCGGCTGCGTCGCCATGATCATGACGCTCTCCGAAGAAAAAATCGTCAATCTGACCGGCCTGACCAACACGGATCTGAAGCTCATGTACGGAGCCCCCAACCTTCCGGAGCTCACCATCTATGACGAGAACTTCACACTCCTCGTTCAGACCCTGCAAAAGTGGTCCACCCTGCTCTGGGAAGCCGGGGAGCGCGAAGCGGCTGTATGCATCATGGAATACGAGGTCGAGATCCGCGCGGATGCCGGCAGTGCCTATCGGCGTCTGGCCGCCTATTACCGGGAGACCGGGCAGCCGGAACGCATCGAGGAGCTCCGCAAGTCCGCATCCATGCTCCGTTCCTTAAGCCGCAGCTCCATCCTCCGGTCCCTCGATGCTCCCGGAGACGGGAAAGATTCGCCCTGAATCCCCCTCCCGGGAAGACCCGGAAACAAAAGAGAAAAAGGAAGCGCGGCAGATGGCAGTCCATCAACAAGCCCCTCGCTTCCCTTTTTTTACGTGTCAATCATTCAGGCTGTTCAGGAATCTTCGGAATCCTTCTTTCCCTGCCTCGTCCCGTTTGTATACCCCCGCATCGCACAGAACCTGTAAAAACACTTTCCCGATCTCTTCTTTCAGAACCGTATCGATCTCATCCGGCGAGATCTCGCCGCGCTCTGCCAGAAAACCTTCCGCCCACGGCGCATGTGCAGCCAGCCTCTGGTCCGAGCGCAGATCCCTCTTTTCCAGAATGGCCTCCTTCAGAAGTCCCATCTCCTCCTTCAGCCGGGCCGGCAGCACCGCCAGTCCCATGACCTCGATCAGGCCGATGTTCTCCTTCTTGATATGATGCAGGTTCGCATGCGGATGAAAAACGCCGAGGGGATGCTCTTCGGTGGTGATATTGTTGCGCAGCACCAGATCCAGTTCATAGACGTCCCCGCGCCTGCGCGCGATCGGAGTGATGGTATTGTGCGGCTCTCCGTCCGTGGAGGCGTAGACAAAGCAGGCCTCGTCGGAGTACGCTCTCCAGGCGCCCAGCACCTTGTCCGCCAGGTCAACGAGCCGGTCCGGATCCGCGCAGGAAAGGCGCAGCACCGACATCGGCCACTTGACGATCCCGGTCTGCACATCTTCATATCCCCGGACGGTAAAGGTCTCCTCCACGGGAGCCTTCGCCATGGCAAATTCGTAATGTCCGCCCTGGAAGTGATCGTGGCTGAGGATCGAGCCTCCCACGATCGGCAGATCCGCGTTGGAGCCCACAAAATAGTGCGGGAACTGACGCACGAAGTCCAGGAGCTTCCGGAAGGTTGCCCGCTCGATCTTCATGGGCACGTGCTGTGCGTTAAACACGATGCAGTGCTCATTGTAGTACACATAGGGAGAATACTGAAATCCCCAGGGCGTGCCATCGATCGTGATCGGGATGATGCGGTGATTCTGCCGCGCCGGATGGTTGATGCGCCCGGCATAGCCTTCATTTTCCCTGCACAGCAGGCACTTGGGATATCCGCTCTGTTTTGCCAGCTTCGCAGCGGCGATCGCCTTGGGATCCTTCTCGGGCTTCGAAAGATTGATCGTGATGTCCAGATCTCCGTACTCCGTGGAGGTCACCCATTTTACATCGCGGCTCACGCGGTAGCGGCGGATATAGTCGCTGTCGCGGCTCAGCTTATAGTAGTAATCCGTCGCAGCCTTCGGGGATTCCCGGTCATACAGATCCCAGAAGGAAGCGATCACCTCGCTCGGCCGCGGCATCAGAAGGCTCATGATCTTCGTATCAAAAAGATCCCGGTAGACCACGGTATCTTCCTCGATCAGCCCGTGCTGCGCAGCATAATCCAGAAGCTGCGCCAGGATCGGCTCCAGCGCCGAAGGCGCGGCGTCCTCCCGGAGAAAATCGTACTCTCCTCCCAGATCATCCAGTCCGAACAGCTCCAGCAGCCGGTTGGTCGTGTAGATCACATCCTCACGGGGCACAAGCCCCGTCGCGAATCCATAATTCACCAGTTCTCTGATGGCATCCTGAATCATTCTCCTCAAAAACCTCTCTCTCGTTCGCTTTTTTGTCCCGTCATGGTCCTCCGGATGCCGGGGTCAAAGCACCCTCGGTCCGTCTCCGACCTCCACCACATAGAAATCGGCATCGTAGCCGATCCGGTCTCGGTAGGTCTCGCCCACGACCCGGATAAACTCCTCGATGGCGGACTCCTTCACGATGCTGACCGTACAGCCTCCGAATCCGGCACCGGTCATGCGCGAGCCGATGACACCGGGCACCTTCCAGGCCGCTTCCACCAGCGTATCGAGCTCGATCCCGGTCACCTCGTAATCGTCGCGAAGCGATACGTGGGACGCATTCATAAGCTGCCCGAATACCTTGATCTTACCGTTTTTGAGGGCCTCTACGGCCTCGAGCGTGCGCTGGTTCTCATAGACCGCATGACGCGCTCTGCGCACGCGGTTCGCGTCCTTGATCATGGGCGCAAATTTCTCGAAGGTCGCCTCGTCGAGCTCGCCGAGAGACTTCACATCCACCATGCTCTGCAGCTCCTTCAGTGCGGTCTCGCACTCTTCCCGGCGCTCATTGTACTTGGAATCTCCCAGGCCTCTTTTCTTGTTGGAGCAGGCGATCACAATCTTGGCATCCTCCAGACGGATCGGCGCGTAGGTGTATTCCAGCGTGGCCGTATCCAGGAAGATCGCATGATCCTTCTTGCCCATGGCGATCGCAAACTGGTCCATGATCCCGCAATTGACCCCGTTGAACCGGTTCTCGGAATATTGCCCGATCAGAGCCAGATCCTGATTGGTGACATCGAATCCGAAGAGGTCGCGCAGAATAAATCCGGTCAGCACCTCAACGGATGCGGAAGAGCTCAGGCCGGACCCGTTGGGAATGTTGCCGAACAAAAGCAGCTCCAGTCCCTGCTCCCCCTTCATCTCTTTCTCCCCGAAGGCCCAGATCACACCCTTGGGATAATTGGTCCAATCCGCCTCCTTGTAAGGCTTCAGATCGTCCAGGGAACTCTCGATGACACCCAGTCCCTCAAAATTCAGAGAATAGAACCGCAGCTTCCGGTCGCTTCTCTTCCTTGCCACACCGTAGGTTCCGATCGTCAGTGCGCAGGGGAACACATGTCCTCCGTTGTAATCGGTATGCTCTCCGATCAGATTCACACGTCCCGGGGCAAAATATACCTTTGCGCCCTCCGCGTCGCCGAAAACCCCGGCGAACTTCTCCAGCAGCTGTTCTCTGGTCACCTTCCCGTCCATCTGATTATCCTCCCTATCGACTTTCCTTCCTGTCTGTTCTTCAGTCCTTCAATCCCTGCTCCAGCTCTGTGCGCAGCACGCCAAGCGCTGTAAACACTTCCTCCTGATGCGCATCGGCATAGGCCTCATCCTCGTTTGCCCCGGCTTGCTCAAGGCCGTAGGCCAGCTCGGCGAATTTTTCCGCTCCGATGGTTCTGGCAGAGCTCTTCAGCGAATGCGCATGCACCCGGTAATTCTTCCAATCCTTCTCATTCTTCTCCTTGCGAAGGACCTCCACCAGCTCCAGGTTCAGGAATTCCTGGATCATCTCCAGGTAAAAATCCTCCATGCCTCCGCAATATTCCAGCCCGGTCTCCGTATTCAGGGATGGAAATCTTTCCGCTAGACTGCTCATTTCTTCTCCTTTCCCGGGCTCCGTCGCCCTGCTTGACTCTGTAAACGTATGCTCCGGCTCCTTCTCTGCTTCTTCCTGCCGCGGGCTGCCTTGTTCCGGCGCTTTCTCTCCGGTCTCCGGCGTTTGTGCATCTTCCGGCTCCGGCCCGGCCCCTTCCTTCCAGATCAGGAGCTCCTTGGGCAGATACCGGATGAGAAGCCTGCACAGATCGTTTTCCCGTACCGGTTTGGTGAGGTATTCCGAAAATCCCGCCCAGAGATACTGCTCTCTGGCGCCCGAGATCGCATTGGCCGTCAGCATGATCATCGGCGTCTGCGCATTGGGACAGTTCTCCAGCTGATGCATGCGGTTCAGGGTCTCAATCCCGTCCATCTCCGGCATCAGGTGATCCAGAAATACCATGTCGTAGCTCTGTTTCTGCACCTTCTCCAGGCATTCCGCTCCGCTGGATGCCTCTTCCACCTGAATCTGCGTCTCTTTTAACAGTCCGCGGATCACCTTCAGGTTCATCGGCACATCATCCACGACCAGAATCCGTGCATTCGGCGCCCGGAAGGAGGCAGCGCTGACCAGCTGCTCCGCGCGCATGCTCTCCCGGTACTGCGCATAGCTTCCCAGCTTCTCGCTCCCGCGAACGCCCTGCGGGAGCTCGATGGTGAAGATCGTCCCTTTTCCGATCTCGCTGGACACCCGGATGATCCCGCCCATCTTGGCCGTCAGCTGTCTGGCGATCCGAAGCCCCATGCCGGTGCCTTCGATGCTGCGATTGGCGGATACATCCACGCGCTGGAAGGCGTCAAAGATTTTCTCCTGGTTCTCCTTGGAGATCCCGATCCCGGTATCCTCCACCTCCACCACGAGCATGATCCGGTCCTCTCCCAGCTCCCGCTGCGAGACTCCCAGCTCCCGCTGCGAGATCCGAAGCTCCACATAGCCTTCCCGCGTATATTTTACCGCATTGGTGAGCACATTGGAAATCACCTGCCGCACCCGGACCTCATCGCCGTAGAGTACCGCCGGCAGCTGCGGATCATTTTTCACGCGCAGCTCGAGGCCTTTATCATTCGCCCGCACATAGACCATATTATGACAGTCCAGCAGAAGCTTTCCAAGACTGTACTCGCTCTCCACGATCTCCATTTTTCCGGCTTCCACCTTGGAGATATCCAGGACATCGTTGATCAGTGACAGAAGGCTGCGCCCGGCGCTCTCGATATTCTTCGCGTACTCAAGGATCTGCGGATCCCGGCTCTCCTTGAGGATCATGGTATTCATGCCCAGGACTCCGTTGATCGGCGTCCGGATCTCATGGGACATATTCGTCAGGAAGGAACTCTTCGCCTTGTTGGCGGCTTCCGCTTCCTCCCGGGCCTTCGTCAGTTCCTCCATCGTGCGGAGCAGCTGCACATAGTCCGGCGTCTCCATGACAAAGGCGGACATCAGGGCAAACATGGCCGTTACACAGTACGTGATGAGCAGATCCGGGAACAGCACCGTCTGCGCGACGATCGCGATCAGTTCCAGGATCACAAAGCCCGCCAGCGCCCGATACATCCTGCGCTCAAGCTGCTTTCGGTGACGGAACAGAAGAACCATCCCGTTCACGATAAAATACATGGAGACCATGATGGTCCAGGAAAACAACGCACCATGCCGGTAGATCCCGTTCTCGTCAAAGTAAAACACGGCCCTGGTATAGGGTGTCGTCAGGATCACGATAAAGACAATCACCAGTACGATCGTATTGATCCGGAGATTGAGCCTGCGCTTTCGGATGTCCCGCCCCTTCACATAATTCTCGGTATAATTGTAAAAAGAAAAGGCAGCGTACGCTTCGCTGATGAAATACAGGGTGTTCAGCGTCACATTGAGCCGGTACGGGAATCCGGGGTAATGGGTCATGATGACCGCGGTCAGCACGTCCAGAATGGTGGCCAGCAGCAGAACGCGCAGAAAAGAGAGATAATTCTTCATCATCTCCGAATCGCTGTATCGGACCCGCAGCGCATAATAGAGGACCGCCAGCATGATGGCGGAGAACAACTCATAATCATAATTAAACATGTCAGATCCTCTGCGAAACGCTCAACGCATGTTCTGAAGGGTCGCATTGGTGAATTCGGCCCAGCTGTACTGGCTCATGTACTCGCCCTGGTACAGGTACTTATGCTTCGGGTAATCCCCCAGAAATACGTAATAATCACATTCCACCTTATCCAGCGCGATCCCGATACATCCTCTCTGCCGGATCAGTGCATCCTCGCAGCCGTGCTCCCTGAACTCCTGCATCAGATCCGTACGCAGATTCTTCAGATAGGAGGTATGATCCTGATCGTCCTCCGGCCAGAGCACCCCGGCCGCCTCATTGATATTGCACATGCTCCCCTTGCGGTCGATCAGATAGGCGAAAAGCTCCTTCGTCTTGGAGTACTGAAAATGCAGGGGCGTCTCCCCGCAATAGACCTCGAAATTGCCAAAGGTCCGCACCCGAAGCGGCTTGGGCTGTGCCTCTTCCACCGGAAAACGAAGCGCACCGAGCTCCTTGCGGATGGCTTCCACGGTGACCGGCTTGTGAATATAGGCCGTCGCCTGCAGGTCAAAGGCATCCATCGCATATTCCGTATATCCGGTCACAAAGAGCAGATTGACCTTTGGGTTCGTCTCCTTGAGAGCCCGCGCCATCTGCAGTCCGTTGATCCCGGGCATCTCGATATCGAGAAATGCAAGGTCGCACCGGTTCTCCCGGGCAAAATCCAGTGCCTCCGCCGAACTGCGAAACCCGTGTACCTGCGCTCCCGGGAGCGCCTTCTTGATCGAAGAGATCAGCCCCTCCAGTGTGAGCCGTTCATCATCTGCCGCAATTATAACCATAATACCTCACCTCTAAATGGTATTTTATTATATCATAAATCCGGAGGAATTACGCTTTTTTGTCACCGGGCAGGCGAAATCCGGCCGGATGACGACCCGGTTGCCATACAAGAAGGACCCTCGGATCATCTCCGAGGGTCTCAACATCACTTCCCCATCTGTCAGGATTCCAGGATCCGGTACAGAAGACTGTACAGTTCCTCCGCCTGCTCTCTGTTCTGAAGGGCCGGGCAGATACCCGCCATTTTGAACGGAATGTCCTTGCACTTTTCCTTTAAGGCTCTTCCCTGATCGGTCAGCGTGATCATCGTCACCCGCTCGTCCTCATGGGAACGGGCCCTCGTGACATATCCGTTTTTCTCCAGTGTCTTAAGCAACGGGGTCAATGTACCCGCATCCAGATAAAGTCGCTTGCCGAGCTCTCCGACGGTCACCGTCTCCTCTTCCCACAGAACCATAAATACCACATACTGCGTGTAGGTCAGTCCCAGCGGTTTGAGGAACGGCGTGTAGCTGCTCGTAATCTTCCGCGCGCATGCATAGAGCGGAAAACAGATCTGATTCTCCAACTTTAACTGTTCGTATTCCTGTGCCATTTCCTTTTCCCCTTCATTCGAATCCGTCCGGTCTCCCGGATCATTGTGCCTTACGTTTCTGCTCTGCCAGGTAATTCACTGCGGACAAAGCCGCCACATTTCCTTCGCCTGCCGCCTTGATGTACTGATAGGGCGCTCCCGCGATGTCCCCTGCCACGAACAGTCCCGGCATGCTCGTCCGCATCTGCCGGTCGCAGACCACCGCGCTTCCGTCCGTCTCAAGACCGGGCACCAGCTGGCTCGGCGCGATCGCCTCGCGCAGGACAAAGATGCCATCCGTCTTAAGATCCTGTCCGGATGCGGTTTTCAGAACCATTCCGTCCGCTTCCTTCACAAATTCCAGAGGTTTTTCACCGCATATCTCGATCTTATCGCTGTCGCCCAGCCCCGGAAAGCGATCTGCCTTGTACATTGGTACATAATATACCTTATCGGCCACTTCCGCAAGGAAGGCCGCCTCTTCTTCTTCCTTCGGGCTGTAACCGAGCACGACGGCGGATTTCCCGCGGTAAAGCGCAGCGTCACAGGTTGCGCAGTAGCTGACGCCTCTCCCGAGATATTCCGTCTCCCCGGGGAAAGGCTTTTCCATTACGACGCCACAGGCCAGGATCACACTGGAAGCCTCGAAGATCTCTTCCTTCCCCTGCAGTGCGAAATAATCGCCCATGGAATAGACTGCCGTGATACGATCCTGCGTGATCTCCTGCCCGATCTGCTCCAGATGCTTCTGAAAATGTCTGCCGAGGTCCTCCCCTGCGATCTCGGGGAATCCCAGATAATTATCGATCCGATGTGCCTTGGCCAGCTTGGAACTCAGATCCGGCTCGCCGATGAGCAGAACCTTTTTGTTTCGGATCCTGGCGGTGATGGCTGCTTCGAGCCCCGCCGGTCCCGTGCCGATAATGGCGATATCCACTCTCTCCATTTTTTTCTCCTTATGACCTGCCGGAAAATCCGCCTGCCGCCTCATTCCCGGAGCTCCGGTGATGCCGATGCTTCCTGTCTTTGCTCAAATCCTCAGATCAGAGAAGCCACGCACTCCCGGACCTTCTTCATGCTCTCGGTGGGCTCAAAACGCGCCACCACTTCACCCTCGCGGTTTACGAGGAACTTGGTGAAATTCCACTTAATGTCCGGATTGTTCTTGTAATCCTTGTCGATCTTCTTCAGCATCGCGCTCATGCTCAGGGCCACGGGGCCGATTCCGAAGCCTTCAAATCCCTTCTGGCTCTTGAGATAGGTAAAGAGCGGCAGTGCATTCTCGCCGTTCACATCGGACTTCTTCATCTGCGGGAACTGCGTATTGTACTTCAGCGTGCAGAACTCATGAATCTCCTCGTCCGTTCCGGGAGTCTGTCCTGCGAACTGGTTGCAGGGCACATCCACGATCTCGAGTCCCTGCGCATGGAACTCCTCGTACATCTTCTCCAGGGGCTCATAATGCGGGGTGAAACCGCAGCCCGTAGCCGTATTGACCACCAGGACCACCTTTCCCTTGAAATCCGCCATGGAAACCTCGTTCCCTTGTGCATCCGTTACCGAATAATCATAAAAACCCATCGTTTTCCCTCCAAAATGTATTTCGCCAAATCGTTTGCTTTGTTCAAGAACAATTGTATTGTATCAAAGATATTTGAAATGTCAACTGCCTTTTTCCCTGCTTTTTCAAATTTTCTCTAAAATAACCGTAAAGTACTTGCGCGGCTCCCACCTGCAATATATGATGTAGCAGGTATTTTTCGGTTTGATACGGGCACCGGCACGGATCTGTGCCGCTTAGGAGATTTCGGATATGATCCTTCTGACACAAATGGCAATTTTATTTCTGATCATGGCGGTGGGGTTTCTCTGTAAACGGACCAATCTTCTGGACGACCTTTCCGTCAAAAAGCTCTCCGGCCTGGTCGTAAATGTCGCGAATCCCTGCATGGTCCTCTCCGCTGCGGTCGGCGACCACGCAGGCTCCGACAATATGCTTCTTCTTTATACCGTCGTACTGTCCCTGGTCATGTATGCCATCTTCCTCGTTCTGGCCGCCATGGTTCCGAAGCTTCTTCGGGTACCGGCGGGAGATGTTCCGGCCTACAAGCTGATGATGATCTTCTCCAATATCGGATTCATGGGATTCCCTGTGATTTCCGCCGCATACGGACAGGAAGCGCTTCTGTACGCATCCGTTTTCCTGTTCCCCTATAATTTTCTGATCTATACCTACGGGATCTCGGTCATGACCGGGGAATCGATGGTAAAGGGCGGGATCCGCTGGAAAAAAATCTTCAACATCGGCGTTCTCTCCGGGATCCTTGCCATTGCGCTCTACATCGCGGATCTCCATCTGCCCTCCGTGCTCTCCCAGACCATCAGCACGCTGGGGGGGCTGACCGCTCCCTTAAGCATGATCGTCATCGGCTACTCCATCGCGGAAATGGATCTGAAAACGCTTTTCACGGATGTGCGTCTGCTCCTTTTTTCCGTTATAAAGCTGCTCCTTCTGCCCATCGCAGGCGTGACCCTCTGCCGCCTGTGCCGTGTGCCGGAGGCCCTGCTCGGCGTCAGCTTTATCATGCTCGCCATGCCGGTCGGCAGTATGACCGCGATGCTGGCCAGCCAGTACGGACGCAACGAGGAGCTTGCCTCCCGCGCCGTCGCCATCACCACCATCCTCTCCGTCGTGATCCTGCCGCTGATGAGCGCGCTCCTCGGCGTATAAAGGCCGCGCGGTCCGTCTGTGCGGGATGTGAAAATTGTGTGAGATGTGAAGAACGTGTGAGATACGAAAAGGCTGCCCGTAAAAGGCAGCCTTTTGATACGCTCTGTGCAATTTATGGTTTTGCTTGCGATCCCCTCGGATCCTTCTTACAGCTCGAAAAACAGTCCCGATTTTTTCAGTGCCGGGCGCAATCCCATATAGACAACCGTCGCTACGATGGTGGACAGCACCGCATTGATAGAGGTGGACGCCACATTGTAGACCAGGGTAAGCTCTGCAGCGGGCTTGCCCAGGATCACCAGCTTGTACAGATAGCCGACCAGCGGATCAAAGATCACATTGAACAGGAGTCCCCCGACCGCTGCCAGGATCGTCCACTTCAACACCTTCGCATGATCCTTCTCCGTCGTGATATGGCCGAGCTTATGCGCGATCAGGCCCGTGATCAGGCCGATGCACAGCTTCAGCACAAAGGTCTTCGGTGCATATACGATATAAATGGGATCAAACAGGTCGCCGATCGTCATTCCGATGGCTCCGCCCAGTCCGCCGTACAGCCCGCCGAGAAGCAGCGCTCCCAGCACACAGACTGCATTGCCCAGATGGATCGATGTCGCATCTCCGCCCGGAAGTGTGATCTTGATCTGCAGGAATGTGAAAACCACATAGGATAAGGCAGCCAGCAGACCTGTAAACACAAGTTTGATCAGTGCTTCATGATTTTTTTCCATGGTTCTTGTCACCTCCACGGTTTTTGCTACGCTCTTAGCATGCACCACTTCGGTTTTTTTCTCTTTTTCTCCCGCCATATGTCTTCCCTCCAATTGCGCTGACGTAAGCGCTTTTATTACGTTCATTATAAGGCCGTCTGATATGATTGAAATGTTCAATTTTTGAAAAAATAATAAGGTCAGATTTCGGGCAAGAAAAAATCGCAGCCACCCTTCGGCAGCTGCGATCCGCATCAGTTCAGCTCATCATAGTAAATAATCTTGTCCGCGTAATCCCCCCAGACGATACAGATCCAGGTCTTACCGGGATTCAGCACGATCTCGTTGTGCTGACCGTCATAGTAGTGCGTGGCGGAGGTCAGCGTCTCATTGTTGGCATAGCCCCGCTCCCATTGTCCGGCGATGCCTTTTCCGTGGGTAAATACCACACAGTCATTGAAACCGTCCACCAGGAAGGACAGATAGCCATTGTCGTCGAGGATCGCTCCGGTGCAGATCTTCAGGATCACATTGGTCACGGCCAGCTGCTCGCCGGTGCGCTCGTCAACCTGCGGCTTGCCGTATTGATAGCGGTAATACAGCTGATCCTCCGGATTGTAGACAAAGTAGGGACTTCCAGAGCCGCAATACCCGTTGCTGAGTACTTCGGAGCCGTCTCCGCCGGGATAGATCGTCTTGATGTCCGCGAGGTGCGAATACTCGGAGATGCAGTCATCCGCAAAAAGCAGTCCCTGCTCGTAGCGGTCCCGGTAGGTCGTGGAATATCCCTGTCTGGCGACCGCCTTTTTGTATCCGTCGATCGTCATGATCCCGGTATATTCCGTCGCGTATCCGGCCGCCTTGCGGGCTTCGGAACGCTCAAAGGCCTCATCGGAAGGATCCTCGATGCCGGTCACGGCCGCGGAGATATTGTCCACATACTCACTGTTGATGGTCGCTGCCACATAGGGAACCGCGAGGCCCCAGTTGCAGTAGATCGCGTCAAACGAAGTCGCTTCCTGAAGGAAATAGAACCGGCTGCTTCGGATCGGTCCGATGTAGTCCAGATCATCGTAATCCTCAAAGATCCCCATCAGTCTGGTGCAGCTCCCCTTTTCCATGGGAACTTCGACGATCACGCTCGCCTTGGCGATGCCGTACTGAGGGAGTGCGGATTTATTGTTGGGGATCATCACGGCCATCGGGCGTCTCTTCGCGATGGAGACATCCTTCCACTCGCCGGTGAGATAGCTCTGAATCTTGCCGTCCTTCTCCACGCGCTCGCTGATCCCGGGCGCAATCAGGGAGTTCACGGTCTGTGAATCCTCCGAGTCCCCGGACTCCTGCGCGGGCTCGGGATCTGCAGCCACAGGCTCCTGCGAAGGGGTCTGTCCTGCCGTGTCCGAGATGGGCTCCGGCGTCAGGACCGCCGGCTCTTCCTCATCCGTCAGGCCTCCGCAGCCGGTCATAGCCAGCATGACCGCACAGAGGAGCGCCAATGTTTTTTTCTTCATGCTTATCCTTCCTATCTGTTCGTCAAACCCTGGATCCTACGTCTGTCAAACAAAAATGAGCATCAAAAAATGCTGGTGGCCGGACTTGAACCGGCACGAGGTTGCCCCCGAGGGATTTTAAGTCCCTTGCGTCTACCTATTCCGCCACACCAGCAGAGGGGCAGTCAGTCACTACCCAACGCGTCGATTTTATCATAGCACACCCTAAAATGCAAGGTTTCAACCCTTTTCCAGCACGAAGCGCAGCACCGTCGCCGAATACGGCGGCAGCGTGATATTCAGCGTACCGGTCTGAAGCTGGTGGTAGGGTCCCTCCAGGCTGTATCCGTCCGCACGGGACTGGAAGACCTGGTGCATGAATCCGTGACGGTGCGTCCCGAGTTCCCAGACAGAGATGCTCTTGTAGACCTCCTCCCCGTTGTTGTTGATCAGGATCAGGCTCTGGTTCTCCCGGGTAAAGCGCCCGTAGGCCAGATAATTGTACTCCCCGCCGATCTCCTTGAGGGATCCGCTGCGAAGCTCCGGGTATTTTTTGCGAAGGGCAATGATATCCCGGTGGAACGCGATCAGATCCTTGTCCTCATGGCCCCAGGGGTACGTGCGTCGGTTGTCCGGATCCGTGAATCCGCAGACGCCGGCCTCATCCCCGTAATAGATCGTGGGCGCGCCGATCCAGGTCATCTGGATCACGACGGCCTCACGGAAGACGCCTTTATTGATGCCTTCCTCCGCAGCGCGCGGTCCGAGGGTGCCGGTACGCCCGACCTTGTGATTGGTCCGGGTCAGGAAGCGCGAGTGATCGTGGTTGGACAGCTCGTTCATCGCCACCTGGAGACTCGGCATGGAAAAGCTTGAAGAGTGGTGCCGCATCGCTCCCCAGAAGCTGTCCGCGTTGCCGAGCAGATCCTCGCGGAAATCGTCGCTGTGCTTCTCCATTCCGGTCAAAAACCAGGTGACCGGCTCCATGAACGCGTCGTAGTTCATGACGGTATCCCATTCGTCGCCCTGCAGCCAGGGGCGCATGTCCCCGTAATGCTCCGCGAGAATGATGGCATTCGGATTCGCCGCCTTGACCGCCCGTCGGAAATCCTTCCAGAAGCGGTGATTGAACTCCGGCGAATGCCCCAGATCCGCTGCCACGTCCAGTCTCCAGCCGTCCGCGTTGAACGGAGGCGAGACCCATTTCTGTCCGATCCGAAGGACATAGTCATAGAGCTCCCGCGAGCCCTCGTAGTTGAGCTTCGGCAAGGTATCGTGTCCCCACCAGCCGTCATAGCTGCCGTTGTAGGGCCACGCAAAATCATCATGGAAACTGAAGAAATTCCGGTAGGGGCTGTCCGCGCTGACATACGCGCCCTTCTCATACCCCTCCGCATTCTCATAGATCCGCTCGCGGTCCATCCACTTGTTGAAGGAACCGCAGTGGTTGAACACGCCATCCAGGATCACCTTCATCCCGCGGCGGTGCGCTTCCTCCACCACCTTGGAAAAAAGGATGTCACTGGCATCGAGATTGGTTGCGCTGGTGACGCGCTTGATATACTGGGTCGCCTCGGAATTGGTCCGGCTTCCGGGCGGCAGCAGATCGCCTCCGTCGTCCGGGATCGATCCGAAATGGGGATCGATGTGATCGTAGTCCTGGATATCGTACTTGTGATTGGAAGGCGATACAAAGAGCGGGTTGAAATAGATCACTTCCACACCCAGACTCTGGATATAGTCCATCTTGTTCAGGACACCGTTGAGATCTCCGCCGTAGAAGCACCGAACATCCATGGCGGCCGGATAGGCATTCCAGTCGTCCACATGCTGCACCGGCTCCCCGATGTAGCTGTATTCCCCGGTCCTTACGTCGTTGCTCTTGTCCCCGTTGCAGAACCGGTCCACATAGATCTGGTACATGACCGCGCCCTTCGCCCAGTCCGGAGTCTTGAAGCCCGGAAGGATTACGAAATCGTAGTAGTCATTTGCCTCCCGGACCGCGCCTCTGCGATCATAGAAGCAGGAGACATGCCCGGTGCGGATCTCGAAGTGGTAGGCGAATTTCTCCTCCTGCACCTGGACCTCCACCTCGTAATAGTCAAAATGGACCGCTGTGTCCACCTTATCCATGACATAGCGGCGCCCATGCCAGATCAGGAACACATAGTCCACATTGTTTTTGGCCGTGCGGAAGCGCACGCTGACCTTCTCATGGGCATCGGGTTCCTCCGGTGTCACATACTCAGCCGTAGTATCGGAAAAAAGGGCCCTCTGGTTGAATACGGGGCGCATGTTGAATATATATTGCTGATTCCTCTCCACCCGTCTTCTTCTGTCCAAATCCATGGTTAACCTCCGGTCCCGAAAAAGGAACTTCTAAATTCATATTTTACAGAAAAATGTACGATTATACAAGGAAAAAGGACAGCCGGGGAAGCTGTCCTTTTTCATAGAGAAGGTATTTCTTTGGGGTATGTCAAAAAACGAAATGTATTGGGGGTACGTGAATATACTAGCACAGCCCCCTCTCTACAACTATACCCAGATTTCACAAAATACACAATTTATTGCTGTGTGTTTTGGCTATTTTGCACAAAAAGTGCCTCGAATTCGTCGCGCCCGATCTTTTCCTTCTCCAGAAGCAGCGCCGCACAGCTGTGAAGCACCTGCTCATGCTCCAGGATGATCTCCTTCGCACGGGTGTAGCACTGATCGATGATCTGCTTTACCTCCCGGTCGATCTCGCCCGCGATCGCCTCGGAATGGGCCTTGGCATGGGCCAGATCCCGCCCGATAAAGACCTCATCGTCATCGTCGTCGTAGCAGATCACGCCGATGTTCTCACTCATGCCATACCGGGTCACCATGCTCCGCGCTTCCTTGGTCGCCTTCTTGATATCGCTGGATGCGCCGGTCGTGATGTCGCCGAAGATGATCTCCTCCGCGATCCTTCCGCCCAGCGAAACCATGATATCCTGAAGCATCTTGCCCTTCGTCAGGAACATTTCATCCTTCTCGGGAAGCGGCATCGTGTAGCCTGCTGCCCCCTCGCCGGTCGGAATGATGGAGACCGAATACACCGGTCCCACATCGGGCAGCACATGGAACAGGATCGCGTGCCCCGCCTCATGATAGGCCGTGATCTTCTTCTCCTTATCGGTGATCAGATGGCTCTTCTTCTCGGTTCCGATGCCCACCTTCACGAAGGCCTTCTTCACATCCTCCATCGTGACATATGCGCTGTTCTTGCCGGCCGCGCCGATCGCCGCCTCGTTCATCAGATTCTCGAGGTCCGCGCCGGTAAAGCCCGCCGTCGTCCGCGCGATCTGTTCCAGATCCACATCCTCGGAGAGCGGCTTCTTGCGGGAATGCACCTTCAGGATCTCCTCACGGCCGCGCACATCGGGCCGGCTCACCCGCACCTTGCGGTCAAAGCGACCGGGGCGCAGGATCGCGGGATCCAGGATATCCACACGGTTCGTCGCCGCCATCACGATGATCCCCGTATTCTCGGAAAAGCCGTCCATCTCCACCAGAAGCTGGTTCAGCGTCTGCTCTCTCTCGTCATGGCCTCCGCCCAGACCGGTTCCGCGGCGCCTTGCCACGGCGTCGATCTCATCGATGAACACCATACAGGGGGCATTTTCCTTCGCCTGTTCAAAGAGGTCACGCACGCGGGACGCACCCACACCGACGAACATCTCCACAAAATCGGAACCGGAGATGCTCAGGAAAGGAACTCCCGCCTCCCCGGCCACCGCCTTGGCCAGCAGCGTCTTACCGG
>JAFYEE010000200.1 GCA_017544405.1 Lachnospiraceae bacterium | reverse complement strand
CTTCTTCCCGACAAGCCGGGCGAGCTCAGCCGTGTCTCCGGTGTCATCGCACAGCAGAGCGGTAACGTCATCAAGCTCGAGCACAACCAGTTCGTCTCCATCAACCGCAATGCAGCCGTGGAGCTTCGCATCACCATGGAGGCCTTCGGTACCGATCACAAGAACCAGATCATTCAGACTTTGGAGCAGGAAGGTTACCGCCCCCGTGTAGTAAAAACCAACATTTAATATTTTGAAACCAGTCCAAGCAAGGCGGTGTCACACTCCCCCTCTGACCCCTGTGACGCCGTCGGTGCTTAGCGAAGCAAGGCGTTAGCCACAGCTGAGCTTAGCACCGCTACGTGCGGAACCGGAGCGGAAGCGCGGTCAGAGGAGGAGATGTGCACCGACTTGCGCAAAATGATTCTATTTTTATGACCTGTCAAGAAAAAACACTTGACAGGTCATTTCCTTTGTAATACATTGATACAGTACGTTTGTGAGGTTCTGCTATGGATAAGATACTCGAACAATCATTATTATATGACTTTTACGGGGAACTTCTGAACGAGCACCAAAGACGGGTCTATGAATCCTATCTCTTTGAGGATCTCTCTCTCGGGGAGCTGGCCGAAGAGCTCGGCATCAGCCGCCAGGGAGTACATGACATGGTCCGGCGCTGTGATAAATCATTGCGTGAATATGAAGACAAATTACACCTCGTGGAACGCTTCTCGCGTGCGAAGGAAGAGCTTCGCGGCATCACGGAGCTGACCGGAGGGGATCATCTGAGTGCTGAAGAAGCAGGAAAACGTCTCAAGGAAATCCGGCGGCTTGCCTCCGCTCTGGCGGAAGATTTCTAAAGGACGGACAGAGGATGGATAAAGCGTGGCATTTGAAGGATTAACCGAAAAACTTCAGAATGTATTCAAGAATCTTCGCGGCAAGGGAAGACTTTCCGAGGAAGATGTCAAGATCGCTCTGAAGGAAGTAAAGATGGCGCTGCTCGAAGCGGATGTCAACTTCAAGGTCGTCAAGAACTTTACAAAGACGATCGAAGAAAGAGCCATCGGCCAGGATGTCATGAACGGTCTGAATCCCGCACAGACCGTGATCAAGATTGTCAATGAAGAACTGACTTCCCTCATGGGAAGCGAGATCACCGAGATTGCATTTCAGCCCGGCAAGGCCATCACCGTGCTTATGATGGCCGGTCTTCAGGGTGCCGGTAAGACGACCGCCACAGCAAAGCTGGCGGGTCAGTTCCTCAAAAAAGGGAAGAGACCACTGCTGGTGGCCTGCGACGTCTATCGTCCGGCTGCCATTGAACAATTGAAGATCGGCGGAGAGAAGGTCGGCGTTCCTGTTTTTGATATGGGAACCGATCACAGACCTGCACAGATCGCTGCCGAGGCGCTGAAGGTTGCGGAGAAGGACGACCGAAATGTCGTCATCCTCGATACTGCCGGCCGTCTCCATGTCGATGAAGACATGATGAACGAGCTGCGTGAGATCAAGGATACGGTTCCGGTTCACCAGACGATCCTGGTGGTGGATGCCATGACCGGTCAGGACGCGGTCAATGTCGCGTCCCAGTTCCGGGAACAGATCGGAATCGACGGCGTCATCCTTTCCAAGCTCGACGGCGATGCCAGAGGCGGTGCAGCCCTTTCGATCCGCGCGGTGACCGGATGTCCGATCCTGTACGTCGGTATGGGTGAGAAGCTGACCGATCTCGAACCCTTTTATCCCGACCGCATGGCCGGAAGGATCCTCGGCATGGGCGATGTGCTTTCCCTGATCGAGAAGGCGCAGGAGTCCATCGACATCGACGAGGATAAGAGCAAGGACATGATGTCCCGCATGAAGAAGGGCAAGTTCGACTTTGAGGACTATCTCGAAAGCATGCGGCAGATGAACAATATGGGCGGACTCGGCAGTATCCTGAAGATGATGCCCGGCATGGTGATCAGCGCCGATGATCTCGAAGGCATGGTGGACGATAAAAAGCTGAAGCACATGGAAGCGATCGTCCTGTCCATGACGCCCGAGGAGCGCACCAATCCCAAGCTTTTAAATCCGCGGAGGAAGAACCGGATCGCGCGTGGCGCAGGCCTGGATATCGCGGAGGTCAACCGCTTCATCAAGCAGTTTGAACAAAGCCAGAAGCTCATGAAGCAGATGGGCGGCGGCAAGCGCCGCGGCGGTATGTTCGGCGGTATGGGGAATATGTTCGGCGGTGGTCGTCCGAGATTCCCGTTCTGAGTTGATTTCGGAAGCAATGCATTCCTGATCATAGAAGTAACCAATTTTTAATTTTACGGAGGAAACAAAAATGGCAGTAAAGATCAGATTAAGAAGAATGGGTCAGAAGAAGGCTCCTATGTATCGCATCATCGTGGCGGATTCCCGTTCTCCCAGAGACGGCAGATTCATCGAGGAGATCGGCACCTACGATCCTTCCACCGATCCTTCCACCTTCAAGGTAGACGAAGAAGCAGCTAAGAAGTGGCTTGCGAACGGCGCTCAGCCCACCGAGGTTGTCGGAAAGCTCTTCAAGGTAGCGGGGATCGTAAAATAAGTCTGTATAATATGCTTCGAGTAAAGGAGGCCAGATTTGAGAGAACTTGTTGAAGTCATTGCCAAGGCTCTTGTGGACCATCCGGACGAAGTGGAAGTAACCGAGCGCAAGGAAGGAAAAAATATCATCATTGAGCTCCGTGTTGCTCCTTCAGACATGGGGAAGGTAATCGGAAAACAGGGAAGGATCGCCAAATCGATCCGTTCTGTTGTGAAGGCTGCCTCCACGAGAGACAATATCCGAGTGGATGTCGATATCATCGACAAGTAAGGTCAGAGGATTACATGCGAAATTACCTGTGGGAGGACCGTTGTCCTCCCACAAGTTATCTAAGGAAATATGGAAGAATATTTAAAAGTAGGAATCATAACCGCTTCACACGGGGTCCACGGCGAGATGAAGGTCTATCCCACCACGGATGATCCCGCGCGCTTCAAAAAGTGCAAGACGCTCTATCTGCAGCGAAAGGGCGTCCGCGAGCTGAAAAAAGTCGCGTCCGTTCGCTTCAGCGGAGAATTCGTCCTGCTGAAGCTCGAGGGGATCGAGACTCCGGAAGAGGTTCATACGCTGCGCCAGAGCGAGCTCTATGTGGATCGCGCACATGCCGTCCCCCTCGAGGAGGACGAGTATTACATCGCGGATCTGATCGGCATGGAAGTCTATGATGAATCGGGCGCTCTGCTTGGTACGCTCCGGGATGTGCTTGCCACGGGAGCCAACGATGTCTATCAGATCGATCTGACGGATGGCAGGGAGCTTCTGCTTCCGGCGATCCACAGTTGCGTGCTGGAGGTACATCCGGAAGAAAACCGCATGAAGGTGCATGTGCTTCCGGGACTGCTGGAGGAGCCTTAAGAGGAATGAAATTTCACGTACTCACGCTTTTCCCGGAGATGATCGAGTCCGCAGCCGGAACCAGCATCCTCGGCAGAGCGATCAGGCAGAAGCTCATAGAATTAAATACCGTCTATATCCGTGATTTTGCCGGGAATAAGCACGGCAAGGTGGACGATTCCACCTACGGCGGCGGCGCGGGACTTCTGATGCAGCCGCAGCCGGTGTACGATGCGTACCGCTCCGTAAGCGGGGACAGGAAGATACGCACGGTCTATCTGACGCCACAGGGAAAGCCCTTTACGCAGGTTATGGCAGGAGAACTCGCGCGGGAGGAGGAGCTCGTCCTTCTGTGCGGCCATTACGAGGGGATTGACGAACGGGTCCTCGAGGAGATCGTGACGGACCGGATTTCCATCGGGGATTATGTGCTGACGGGCGGCGAGCTGCCGGCCCTGATCCTGATGGACGCCATCTCCAGGCTGATCCCCGGAGTGCTGGGCAATGAATCCTCCGCCGAGATCGAGAGCTTTCACGGAGATCTGCTCGAATATCCGCAGTATACCAAGCCCCCTGTCTGGCACGGCCGCTCCGTCCCGGAAGTGCTTTTTACCGGGGATCACAAGGCGATCACCGCCTTTCGTCTGGAGCAGCAGATCCGGGTCACGAAGGAGCGGCGTCCGGATTTGTACATGCGTTACGAGCATACGCAGCAGATCTTACGGCTCCTGCAGAAGCGGAAAAAAACGCACACGCCCGGTATGGACCTGCTGCGGACCGGGACGGGAGAGGTGCTCCTGGAGGAAGGCGGGTATGTCCTGATCGGTTCCTTTGACCGGAAGGAGTTATATTTTTACCGGTGCGAAGGCGGCGCCGGACCGAAGATGACAGATCCGGAAGGTGCGCAGAAGGCCCTTGACGAAAAGCTGAAAAGTCTTTTTAGGCGCTATCCGGGAGCCGCGTTACGCTGCGAGGAAGATTCCCTTCGCGCGCTTTCTTCCGTGATGGGAGAGGAAGGCAGCTTTATCCCGGAACAGCTCTTTGTCTACACGGAGCGTTCGCCCCTTCCGATGCCGCGCCATGCTG
>JAFYEE010000022.1 GCA_017544405.1 Lachnospiraceae bacterium | reverse complement strand
CGCCGGAGCGGCAGTTCTCGATGATGCCGCCCGACTCGTTCCTGCCCGCGATGCCACCGACGCTCTGATGTGCCTCCGCACTGCCGAACCACGTGCAGCCGCGGATGGTCCCGCGGTTGACACCCACCAGGCCTCCGAGCACCGTCTGACGACCGACGGGATGCACAGCACCGCTCACCTTAAGGTCCCGGATCTCGGCGCCCTCCACCAGCTGTTCAAAGAGGCCCGTCTCCGATACCTCGGCCCGGATGCTCACACCGTCAATGGTATGTCCCCCTCCGTCAAAGGTTCCCGAGAAGAAGACGATGCGCGGTGTCTCTCCGGAGAGCTGGATATCGGCGGTAAGGCGCACGGTGCGGTTTCTGGACCACTGATCCGAATGCGCATTCTCAGCGAAGATTTCCCAGTCTTTCGCGGAACCGATGACAAACTCCGGCTGGGCGGGATATTCCTTAAGTTCCGTCTTCTCTTCGTCCGAAGCTTCGTCGGCTGCAGTCTTCTCAGTAATATGATCCGTCTGTGCCGCATACACCGACATCCCCGCAGGAGGCATCCAGAAGAGCAGTCCCGCAAGCAGCGCCGCGTTCAGCCGCAGCATGCGGTTTTTAAGATTCATCGTCCGCATTTGTCTGCTCTCCTTTTTTCCCTTTCCTGTATTCGAACATCTGATCCTCAAGCTGCTCAGGCGCAGGCTTTAAGATCGTTTCTTCCGCATTTTCCATGGTGCCTGACACCATGACGGCCTTGACCTCGCCGTGCACCACAGCGTTCATGGAGCCGATGACGGTACCGTTGACAATACCCCGGATGGCGCCGTTGACCATCACTGTGCCGACCTCCTCTCTGGTCCTGATGGGCATGGAGATATCAAAGGCCGTCCGGGCAATGATGCTGTCGCCGATCAGCAGGATCTGCGGCAGGACGAACATAACAAGCACGACGGAGATCGAGGTTCCGCGGGCAAGACACTCTCCGATACCGGCGATACAGGGATCCGAGGTCATGCGCCCGATGAAGACGCCCGCCAGGATCATCATAGAGCCTGAGGTGATGATGGTAGGGAAAGCGAAGTTTAAGGATTCGATGATGGATTCCTTCCTTCCCATGGTCTTGCGCAGATCGGTATAACGGCTGGAGATGACAATAGCGTAGTCGATATTGGCGCCCATCTGAATGGAGCTGACGATGAGGTAGCCCATAAAGAACAGATTGGCGTGCATGATCGTAGGGAAGGAGAAATTCATGAAGATAGCGCCCTCGATGACCACGATCAGAAGCACCGGCATACCGGCGGACTTGAAGGTAAAGAGCAGGATCACCAGAACGAACAGGACGGATACGATGGAAACGATCAGGTTATCCGTCTCAAAGCTCGCGCGCAGATCCTTCTGGCTGGTGGATTCGCCGACGACCAGAACCTCTTCATCCTCGTAGTATTCTCTCGCCATATCATGCATCCGGTCGATGAAGGCGAAGGTCTCATCACTCTCCTGCGGAAGATTTAAGTAGACAAGGATCCGGTCATAATCCGTCCCCTCCAGCTGCTTTCGTCCGTTGGAGATCTGCGTATACGCATCCGACAGCGTCTCATAGACATCCGCATCCAGCGTGACATATCCCTCTTCCACCTTTTCAAAGATGTACATGAGCATGTCCATCAAAGGGACGCGGTAGGACGCGATCCCGCCGATGATGCGCCCGTACTCCTCCTGCTCTGCCGCATAGGCGCTGTAGAGGAGCTCGCAGAGCTCAAAATCTACATTCACAAGCTCTGAGAGCTGTCTGGGAGTCAGGGAATCCGTGAGCATGTAGCCGCCCATGGCCTCCGTATTGGCAAGTCCCTGACAGTGGTGCACTTCGCCGCAGGCTTCCAGTGCTTCGATGTAGCGGGCTTCCGCCTGATAATTGTGTCCGGGCAGCACCACGGCGACGAAATTCTCGCGGCCGAAGGTATCCGTGATCAGGTTGTCCGCGATCTGGATATCATTGAGCATCGGTGTAGACAGCGTGGAATAGCCGTACACATAGGGGCAGCTCTTGGAGAAATGAAAGGCTGCGATGAAAATGCCGATGAACAGTATCGGAATGATCTTCCGTGTCAGATAATCAAAAGCACCGACAGCGCTGATCTTCGGCACGAAGCTCTTGTGCTTTGTCTTCTCCATGATACCGGAGAAAAGAACGATGAGGCCCGGCATCAGGGTAAAGACCGTGAGCAGCGAGATCAGGATCGCCTTGATCAGGATGATGCCCATGTCCGCGCCGATCTTATAGTGCATGAACACCAGCGCGAACAGACCGGAGATCGTCGTCAGGGAGCTGGAAAGGATCTCCGTGATGGACTTGGAAAGGGCGACGATCGCAGCATCGCGGACAGACAGACCGCCGGCAAACTCCTCCTTATACCGGTTGCAGAGAATGATGGCATAGTCCACCGACAGCGCAAGCTGCAGGATGGAAGACACCGAATTGGACACAAAGGAGATCGTTCCGAAGAAGAAGTTTGTCCCTCCGTTTAACAGCATAGAGACAAGGAAGGTGAGCCCCAGGACCGGGATCTCGCCAAAGGATTCACTGGTGAATAAAAGGACCGCCACAACCACAATGGCCACCAGCAGAATGATCCGCGTCATCTCATTGTTGATGATGTCCGCCTGCTGATTGCCGAGACTTGTAGACACATAAAGGTCGTAGTCGGAGAGATCCTCCTTTAAGCTGTTCAATGCCTCCAGCGCCCTCTCATCCTTTTCGTCATAATTAAAGGTCACGGAATAGAGCGCGGATCCGTTGTTGTAGTGCTTGACGAATTCCTTTTCCACCTCGTCCTGTGTGGTGAATTCCACGCGCTGTACATCCTTGCGTTCGGCGATCCTCGCCTCCAGATCGACCGCGTCCTCCCAGAGGATATTGGCCACCATGATCTTGGCGGAGCCGAAGGTGGTGAACTGCTCCTCCATCAGATCAAGGCCGCGCCGTGTCTCCGTGTCGCCGGACAGATAAGCGGACAGATCATTCTCGACCTGAACCCAGTTTTT
>JAFYEE010000199.1 GCA_017544405.1 Lachnospiraceae bacterium | reverse complement strand
GGTCGAAAATCCGCTCGGCCACTCCACCTGCCCCTGGGATTCGAAGCTGAACGAGGACGGGCATGTCTCGCTGATCGACGCTTTTTTCGAGGCTTCGAGCCCGCGGAAGGTCCTGGGAAAATATATCTATCTGTATTCCAAGCGCTATGAGAAGCCGGTGCCGGAGATGGGGGTCTTTGAGCCCTGCAACGGATTTCTGTCCTACCGGATGAGCGATACCCCCTTCGGTCCGTTCCATGACGGCGGAGATATCAGCTTCAACGGCGGAGAGATCCTGCATGACGCGGAGGGCGTGGGGACCATGACCTATCGCTGGGGCAATAACCACGGCTCCATCATGGAAGTGAACGGCAAGTGGTATATTTTCTATCACCGTCATACGGGGACGAATGAGTATTCCAGACAGGCGATGCTTGAGCCGGTGGATGTGGCGATGGGGAGCGACGGCAAAATCTACATCGGCGACATCACTTACCGCTGTGGGGAGCCGGTGTCCGCGAAGCCGGTGGAGATGACCTCGCAGGGACCGCACGTGAACGGCCTGGATGCGCGCAAATGGATCTCCGCGGGATACGCTTGCCATATCCATGGGGGCAGCAGGCGCGCTTATATCCGTCCGGAATATGAGCAGCGGGACGATCTCTCTGCGCCGGTGGTGGACATCACGAACGGCGTGACGGTGGGCTTCCGGTATCTGCAATTTGGTGCAAATACGCCGAAGACGGTGACCGCCATCCTGGAGAAGGCGCAGAAGGTGCAGGTGCGGGTGCGTCTGGATTCTTATCGGGGACGGATCGTGTCCCTGCTGGAGTATGACGGATCGGAGACGGAGCGGACCGCAGCCCTGGATACGGGCATCATCGGAAAGCATGCGGTCTATTTTGAATTCCTCCTGCAGGATTCGGAAGAGACTTGTATTTTTGATCGCTTTACCTTCGACTGAATGGCGTCCTTGTGATATAATTATATAGTTCATGTATCATCAGAATCATGACCGGGAGGAGACAGCGTGGATAAAGTATGTGATTACTGCGGAGCGCAGTATGATGATTCTCTGGATGTATGCCCGCATTGCGGCGGCCCCAATGAGTATGTAAGGCGCGGAGAGGGCGTGCCGAAGACAATCGAGGAGCTGAAGGCCTGGTATCAGGCGCACAATCTGCCGCCCGAAGAGGTGACCAGATTCTTCATCGGCAAGAACGTCAAGGAGCGGCGTGCGTTCGGTATCTACCAGGACGGCAAGGATTTTGTCGTCTACAAGAATAAGGACAACGGGGAACGTGCGGTGCGTTACCGCGGCGGCGACGAGTCCTACGCGGTGAACGAGCTCTATATGAAGCTCAAGGAGGAAGTGACCCGCCAGAAGGCGGCGAACAGTGCGTCAAGGCCGCGTTCCGGTGCGCCCTCCGGCAGAGGCAGAAGGAAAAAAAATTCCTTCCTTGATCGTCTTGCAAGCGGCTTGAGGGGATTCGGGATCTTTTCCGGAGCCTGCGCGCTCCTGATCTGGCCGATGCTTCTGATCATCCTCGCATTCGTGATCCTTGTGGCGATCTGGGTTACCCAGATCCGCAACCAGGACAGCGCGAAGAAGAAGTCTTTCCTGAAAACCGGTCTGATCGTGATGGTCGTGGTGACGCTGATCGCCTTCGGGATGAAGAGTGTGCAAAACAAGCGGTCGGACGGGTATTATAACGTCGGCGGCACGACTTATTATTCCAGGAATGACAGCTGGTACGGCTATGATTCCGTCGCGGATGACTGGTATTATTACGGGGATTACGATTCGCTCGGTGAGGTCGGAGACGATCAGTCTTCCTATTGGGATGGCAGCGGGACGAGCTTCACCAGCTCCGATTATTATGACACATCGTTTTCTTCCAGTGACTATGATGATGATGATGACTGGAGTTCGAGCTCCTGGGATTCGAGCTCTTCCTGGGATTCCTATGACAGCTGGGATTCCGGAAGTTCTGACTGGGGCAGTGACTGGTAATACGTAGGGAACATAGGCTTGATTCCCGGGAGGAAAAGCAGGGATGCTGACCAAGGCCACCTTTATCCTGATCGATTTTCTGGCGATCGTGGACATATTTTTTACCGTGAACGCGCTCGGGCGTATGAAAGAGGATTACGCCCGGTATCTTTCGTATGCGCTGAAGGCGGCGGTTGTGGCGATTCTGGCCAATATGCTGATCGCTATTTCGTTTCATCCGGCTTTTGCGGAGATTTCCTACGCTCTGTATTTTGCCTCCATCAACTGGATCGTTCTCTTCCTGGCGGGCTTCGGTCTCCTCTACACCGAGCATCAGACCATCACCAGAGCACTGACCAAACCGGCGGTGGTACTGATCGGGCTCGACACCTTATCCCTCGCCGGGAACGTGATTTTCCACCATGTGTATTCCGTCTATGAAAAAACGGATCTGGCCGGCATCGTCTATTACCAGACGGTCTTCAAGATCCCGTATTACATTCATCTGGCGATCGACTACACCATGCTCTTTGTGGTGCTGCTCGCGCTTTTGTACCGTATCCGCAAGAATTACAGCATGTACCGCATCAAGTATGTTTTGATCCTGGCGGTACTGCTTCTGGTCGTTTTGATGAATCTGGCCTATATGACCCTGGAGCTTGCGCTGGATGCCTCGGTGGTATTCTATGCGGTGGCCGGTACGCTGATCTATTTCTGTATTCAGATCTTCGTGCCGCGGAGTCTGATGAATGTCGCCATCGGTCGTGCCATCGATGACATGAATGAAGGGTTGATCCTGTTTGATCTGAGTCATAAATGTATCTATGCCAATGCCTTTTCCAAGGTGCGCCTGAGGCTGGATACATCCGAGATCGGGCTGGACCGCGAACCGCTGGCTACGATCCTGAAATCCATCCGGGAGCGCGGTACAGAATACGGGCAGGAGCCCTATGTGACGCGCATCGAGAATGAAAACGGTCAGGTTCTGGAGATGCATTACAATTTCCGGTACAATGAGCTGACCGATGTGAAGGGAAGAAGCATCGGCTCCTATTTCCTGATCGAGGATACGACCGAGAACTTCCGCCACATGGAGGAGATCCGCATCGCAAAGGAAAATGCGGATGCCGCCAACCAGGCCAAGAGCAGCTTTCTGGCAAGTATGTCCCATGAGATCCGGACACCGCTCAATTCCGTGCTCGGTCTCAATGAGATGATCCTGCGGTCCACGGAGGATCCGCAGCTCAAGGAATATGCCGAAAACATCCGTGCTTCCGGCGACGCGCTGCTCGGTCTCATCAGTGACATCCTCGATTTTTCCAAGATCGAAGCAAAGCGCATGGAGGTCAAGCCGGCCCCGTACAGCATGCATCACCTGCTGCGCGACTGCTACAACAATTTCATTCAGATGGCCGGAGAGAAGGGGCTTTACATCCGGATCGACTGCGATGAAACGATTCCGGCTTCGCTCGTAGGGGATGTGAAGCTGATCCGGCAGATCCTGAACAATATCATCTCCAACGGGATCAAGTATACCAAGGTCGGCGGACTGAGCCTGCGTGTGACGACATCCGCGGTGGAGGAGAATACCTGTGATCTGCGGATGGAGATTTCCGACACAGGAATCGGAATTCCGGAGGAGGAGATCGGGCATCTCTTCGACGCATTCCGCCGGATCAATGAGAAGGAAAATGCGACGATCCAGGGCACGGGCCTCGGACTGACGATCACGAAGGAACTGGTGACACTGATGGACGGAACCATCACGGTGCACAGTACGCTGGGGAAGGGTTCGACCTTCCGTGTCACGTTGCCGCAGAAGGTGGCAGACGCGGCGGCATCCGGCGAGTTCCGGCTGCATGAAGTGGATTCTGCGAAGAATCAGTATCACGAACTGTTCCATGCGCCGGATGCGCAGATCCTGCTCGTGGATGATGTCAGTATGAATCTGAAGGTAGTGAAGGCGCTTCTGAAGAAGACGCAGGTGCAGGTGGAGACGGCCGGCGGAGGCCTGGAGGCCATGGAGAAATGTCGGCAGAAAAAATACGATCTGATCCTGCTCGATCATCGTATGCCGGAGCCGGATGGAATCGAGACCTTCAAGGTGATCCGGACGGACGGGCTCAATACGGAGACGCCGGTCATCATGCTGACCGCAAATGTGGTAAGCGGAGCGGAAGAGGAGTACGAGCAGCTCGGCTTTGCCGGGTATCTGTCCAAGCCGGTGCGCGGTGAGGAACTGGAGAAGGCCATGGCGGGATTGCTCCCGAAGAAGATGGTGACCTACGTGTAAGATGCGAAAGCAAAGAGGCATCAGACATGTGTTGACATTTCGTCAAAAGAAGGTCAATTATTTTCAGAGCTTGATCAGATAATAATATTCTCCGGCGCCGGCAAGCACATAGATCTTGCAGATCATGTAGAGCTCGCCGTCGTTGGAAGGGAAGACCTTCGCCTGCGTAATATTTCCCTCGGAGAGCGTGGCATTCATCATAGTGTCGATCTCGCTTCGCGTGATATATTCGGAGACTTCGTAATTGCCGAACATGCCCCGCACCGCGTCCCGGATCTTCTTATCCAGTTCCTCTTCGGTGAGACCGAAACGCTCACCGACCTGCACATTGTTCAGAACCGTCCCCGTTGTGACATCGACGACCAGCACATAGTAATCGGTCCAGTCAAAATCGTAGTCCACGCTGGTAACGACGGTCAGGATATTGTTGCGAAGGTAGGCGTGATAGGAGATATCCATCAGCGTGAGGGAAAATCCCGCAGCCAGCGTCTCCCGCGCATCTATGACCTCCGGAAGGAGATTTGTCTTCAGGGAGGAGTTGAAATCGCGCACAGCGCCCGAATCGATCAGCACTTCCGGAATCCGGTAGCGGCAGCTGTAGGTATTGCCGACGCTGTCACTTCCTTCCACGAGCTCGTCGCAGCAGAGCTGCACATATTGATTCAGGGTATCCTGCGTCCAGTCGTCCGTGATCGGAAGATCATCCGGTGGAGCCCAGGTGGGATGACTCTCCCAGCTGGTCAGGAGCTTCAGATTCTCCTGCTCCGTCCGATTCAGCTCGACGGCGATCGAGGCGGTGCTGGCGGAAGAGGGCTTGTACCAGTCAAAGCGATTATAGAATCTGGAGAACCATTTGCTCTTGGTAAAGGTATACCCGTGACGGGCGTAAATCTCGTTGATCGCGCAGCGGAACAGCTTGTCGCTCCAGTCGACCGTATCTTCCGACAGAGCAAACATGTCATCGGTCGTAAGCAGTCTGGTGTCACTGTCCGGGAAGACAAAGCCGGTCTCCATTAGGGATTGATGGAGGGGAGATACCGGAAGCGGCCAGGGCCCGGGATCCGCAGCTTCCCCGGTCCCGGAAGCGTCGTCGCCCGACTGCTGCGCATCCGCATCGCCGGAATCCCCGGTCCGGGAGCTGTCTGCATCTCTGGAATCGCCGGCCCGGGAGAGGTCTGTATCTCCGAAATTCGCCGGACGAGGAGCGTCCGCGCTTTCATCATCGTCGCGCCAGGAAGTATCGGTCTGGTCGGTGGAATCTGAGATATACGAAGCGGTATTTTCCGCTTCCGATGGGGAATCTGCATCCCCGTTCCCGGATCCGCACCCTGCCATAGACAGCAGATTCAGGCACAGCAGAAGGCCGAGAAAAAATGAAATGCAGCGCCGCCTTTGTTTCGTATCCCCCCAAAATGTTCGCTTCATAAGCAGTCTCCTTTACGATGACCGGATATCCTCCGGACCTGCTCAGATTTCCCCTTACATTAGCAATATAGCACATATAGTCGGACCATTATACTATTTTCTGATATGTTACGTTTCTTGTAAATGACAAGGAGATGAAAACTATGTTTTGTACAAATTGCGGAGCTAAGATTCAGGAGGGAGCGAGGTTCTGCAGCTCGTGCGGGACGCGGCTGAACACCTCGCCGGCAGGGCAGCAGGGAGCGCCGCGGATGCAGCAGCAGATCCCGCCGCAGATGGGGCAACAGGTTCCTCCGCGGATGGGACAACAGGTTCCGCCGCAGATGCAGCAGCAGGGAGCGCCGCGAATGGGACAGCAGATCCCGCCGCAGATGCAGCGCGGTCCCGTCCCGCAGGGGATGCAGGGAATGCATATGGCGCAGGGACCGAACGGAACGATTCCGTATACGCCCGTGTACCGGACCGGACCTTCCGTTCCCTGGCACAGCCGCGGCAAGAATGCGCCGGATGCCCCGGGCGCGAAGGGACGGACGAT
>JAFYEE010000198.1 GCA_017544405.1 Lachnospiraceae bacterium | reverse complement strand
CTGTGCATGAGCTATTTCCTGCGCGCCATGAACGGGAGCGAGACACAGGAGATCACCTACTCCGAATTCATGCAGATGCTTTCGGACGGCAAGGTGCAGTCCGTCAAGATCGAGTCCGACCGGATCCTCATCTACCCGGACCAGCCCGCGTCTCCGAAGACCACAACGGGATTATTCTATGGCCTCGGCTCCGGGGATCAGAGTGTCACCTACTACACCGGCAAGGTCGAGGAGGATGACACGCTGACGCAGCGCCTGCTTAAGTCCGGTGTGGCCTTTTCCGGTGATGTGCCCGACAACTCGGGGATGATCCTTTCCTTCCTTCTGACCTATGTTGTCCCGATCCTTCTGATGTGGGTCCTTCTCTCGTTCCTGTTCCGCCGGATGTCGAGAAACGGCGGCCCCTTCAGCATGGGCCGTTCCACAGCCAAGGTCTATGTGCAAAAGGAAACCGGCGTGACCTTTGCCGATGTGGCAGGTGAGGACGAAGCCAAGGAATCGCTGGTGGAGGTGGTGGATTTCCTGCACAATCCCGGAAGGTACACCGGGATCGGCGCGAGACTCCCGAAGGGCGCCCTGCTCGTGGGACCTCCCGGTACCGGTAAGACGCTGCTTGCAAAGGCCGTAGCCGGGGAAGCGCATGTGCCGTTTTATTCGCTCGCGGGCTCCGACTTTATCGAGCTTTATGTCGGCGTCGGCGCGAGCCGTGTGCGCGACCTTTTCGCCGATGCCTCCAAGAATGCGCCCTGTATCGTATTCATTGACGAGATCGATGCCATCGGCCGCAGCCGCGACTCCAAATACGGCGGCGGCAATGAGGAGAGAGAACAGACGCTCAACCAGCTCCTTTCCGAGATGGACGGTTTCGATTCCAGCAAGGGTGTTCTGATCCTGGGCGCCACCAACCGCCCGGAGATCCTGGACAAGGCGCTGCTGCGTCCCGGCCGTTTTGACAGGCGGATCATTGTTGACAAGCCGGATCTCAAGGGGCGAGTGGAAATCTTAAAGGTCCACGCCAAGGATGTCAAAATGGATGAGACCGTGGATCTGGAGGCGATCGCTCTCGCGACCAGCGGCGCGGTCGGTTCCGATCTCGCCAATATGATCAATGAGGCAGCCATCAATGCGGTCAAGGCCGGCAGAGAGCTGGTCTGCCAGCAGGATCTCATGGATGCCGTTGAGGTTGTTCTGGTCGGCAAGGAGAAGAAGGACCGCATTCTTTCCAAGGAAGAGCGCAAGATCGTTTCCTACCACGAGGTAGGCCACGCGCTGGTCGGTGCCGTTCAGCGCAACACCGAGCCCGTGCAGAAGATCACCATCGTTCCGCGCACCATGGGCGCGCTGGGCTATGTCATGCAGGTGCCCGAGGATGAGAAGTTCTTAAAGACCAGGGATGAGCTCCATGACGAGGTTGTTGTCGCCCTGGGCGGACGCGCAGCCGAGGAAGTGATCTTCAACACGGTCACGACCGGCGCGGAGAACGACATCGAAAAGGCGACCGGCATCGTTCGCGACATGATCACGCTTTACGGTATGAGCGAGCGGTTCGGCCTGATGCAGCTGGAGACGATCCAGAGCCGTTATCTCGACGGACGGCGGGAGATGATCTGCAGCGAGGAGACGGCCGCACAGGTGGACGAGGAGGTCAAGGCCGTTCTGGGCAAATGCTACGAGGAGGCCAAGGACATCATCCGCGCGCATCTGGATACCATGGATAAGCTGGCGCAGTTCCTGATCGAAAAGGAGACCATCACCGGCAAGGAATTCATGCGCATCTACCGGGAGACGGAGAATATCCCCGAACCCACGGAAGAGGAAAAGAAGAATCCCAAGCGCATCTGGGCAACGCGTCCGGAATCGGCCGTTGTCGGCGAAAATGTTCCCGTCAGGGAAAAGAATCCGCCGAAGCCGAAGTTTGAAGCGAGCGTCGGGGGACCGGAGGGGCCCGGTAATGCGGGCGGCATCCACTATGAGGATCCCCGCAGGGAATTTCATACCGTCTTTGATGTGAGCAAGGAAGCGGCAGCGGCGGAAGGAGCTGCGGCAGTGGAAGGAGCTTCGCAAGCGGGATCAGCTGCGGCGGGAGCCACTGCACCCGCAGAGGGAGCGCCGATGACGGAAAGCTCAGCGCCGGCAGCAGGAGCCGGCACACCCGTGCAGCCGTCGGCAGCAGGAATCGGAGCACCAACGCAGCCACCTGTGGCGGGATCTGCCGCACCGTCTGCCCCTGCAGAGAGCGGCCGGTTCTCCAATGCAACGGACATCTTTGATGACTGATGAAAGACCGGAAAGCACCGTTTTTGACATCCGGGCGGAGCTGAAAAAGCTGCCGCATCAACCCGGCGTCTACATCATGCGTGATGATCAGGAAGCCATTCTCTACGTCGGCAAAGCGGTGGATCTGCATAACCGTGTCCATTCCTATTTCCGCAAAAACATCGGCCGGGGACCCTGGATCGACAGTATGGTGAGCCAGATCGTCTCCTTTGAGGTCATTGTCACGGATTCCGAGCTGGAAGCGCTGATCCTGGAAAACAACCTGATCAAGGAACACAGGCCGCGTTACAATACGCTGCTTAAGGATGACAAGACCTATCCCTTTATCCGGGTGAGCATCGGGGAGCCTTTCCCCTGCATCCGTCTCACGAGACAGCTTAAGAAGGACGGGGCCCGTTACTTCGGCCCTTTTGCCAGCGCGCAGGCGGTCCGCGAGACCATCGATCTGATCAACAAGCTGTTCGGTCTGCGCACCTGTTCCAGGTCCGTCGGCGCTGCGGGCAGCGGTGTTTCCTACCGGACGGGGCAGGGAGGCAGAGATCAGCGCGCGTGTCTGAATTATCACATGAAGCAGTGCACGGCACCCTGCATCGGCCGCATCTCACAGGAGGATTATGCGCAGCGCGTCGATCAGGCGATCGCCTTCCTCAACGGCGGGACCGACAGCCTGATCCGGGATATCGAGCAGCAGATGCTCACGGCATCCGAAGAGATGCGTTACGAGGAGGCCGCACGCCTCAGGGATCTGAAAAACAACATCCTGGCGGTCACCGATAAACAGAACGTCAACGACGGCAACGGTGCTGACCGTGATATCATCGCACTGGCAAGCGACGGGCAGGATGCCGTGGTGCAGGTCTTTTTTGTCCGGGGCGGACGGATGATCGGCAGGGAGCACTTTACGCTGACGCAGGTGAAGGACGGCGAAACGGCGGAGCTTCTCGGAGAGTTTGTCAAGCAATTCTACGCGGGAACCCCCATGATCCCCAGGGAACTGTTCCTGCAGACCGAGATCCCGGACATGGAGGTGATCGCGGAGTGGCTCTCGGCCCGCAAGGGTGAGCGGGTCCGTCTCACGGTTCCCCAGCGGGGGCAGAAGAACAAAATGCTGCAGCTCGCACAGGAGAACGCCACGCTTGTTCTGACCAAGGACAGGGAGCGGATCCGCCGCGAAGAAGGCAGGACGATCGGTGCGCTGAAGGAGATCCGGGACCTTCTCGGACTGGAGCACCTGGTCCGCGTGGAGGCCTACGATATTTCCAATATTTCCGGGTTTGCCAACGTGGGTTCCATGGTCGTCTTTGAGAACGGCAGGTCGAGGCGGAGCGATTACCGCAAATTCAGGATCCGCACGGTCTCCGGTCCCGATGACTATGCCTGCATGCGCGAGGTCCTGACCAGACGTCTGCGGCACGGGCTGGAGGAGGCGCGGGAGCTGGAGGTCAGGGAGATCGACGAAAAGTACGGAAGCTTTACCCGGTTTCCCGATCTCATCCTGATGGACGGCGGACGCGGACAGGTAAACATCGCACTTAAGGTCCTGGATGAACTGGGAATCGATATCCCGGTGGCCGGCATGGTCAAGGATGACCGCCATAATACGCGCGGTCTGTTCTTCCGGGATGAAGAGCTTTCGATCGATCAGACCTCCGAGGGCTTCAAGCTGATCACCCGGATCCAGGATGAAGCACACCGATTTGCCATCGAGTATCATCGCTCCCTGCGTTCCAAGGCGCAGATCACATCCGTGCTCGACGGGATCCCCGGGATCGGGGAGAAGCGCCGCAAGGCACTGATGCAGCATTTTGATTCGATTGATGAGATCAAAAAGGCGGACCGCGAAGCCCTTCTTCAGGTACCCGGGATCCGCGAGCGCGAGGCGGACGCGATCGTAGAGTATTTTTCCGCGCAATCCGCCGGGGGGACCAATGCTATTTAACAGTCTGGATTTTCTGATCTTCTTTCCGCTGGCTGTGCTCGTGTATCTTCTGATCCCTGCGCGGTTCAGACAAATCTGGCTGCTTCTCTGCAGCTGGTTTTTCTATGCATGCTGGAATGTCCGGTATATCCTCCTGCTCCTGGCGTCCACGGTGATCACCTATGCCTGTGCGCGCTGGATGGAGAAGCTTGAGGAGCAAAGGCGCAAAAGGCTTCCGCTGATCCTCTGTATCCTTTTGAATCTGGCGATCCTGTTTACCTTCAAGTATCTGGATTTCTTCCTTTCCTCCGTCGGCGGACTCTTCAGGACCGGCAATGTCCCGCAGTTTGATCTGCTCCTCCCGGTGGGGATCTCCTTCTACATTTTTCAGGCCCTGGGATATACGATCGACTGCTACCGGGGCGATATAAGCGCCGAGCATAACTTTATCAGTTACGCGCTGTTTGTCTCCTTTTTCCCGCAGCTGGTTGCAGGACCGATCGAGAGGAGCGCGAGCCTTCTTCCGCAGATCAGGAATCTGTCCTCTCTCTCAAGGAAGGAGCTATGGGACTTTGAACGCATTCGCAACGGATGTATCCTGATCGCCTGGGGAATGTTCATGAAGGTGGTCATTGCGGACAGAGTCTCTGTCCTGGTGGATCAGGTTTATTCCCATTACGGGCTTTACGGCACCGTCGGCCTCATGATGGCTGTGCTGGGTTTCGGCCTGCAGATCTACTGTGACTTCGGCGGCTATTCCATGATGGCCGTCGGGGCAGCAGGAGTGATGGGAATCCGCCTGATGGAGAACTTCCGCGCGCCGTATTTTTCTACATCCGTGACGGATTTCTGGCGCAGATGGCACATCTCTCTCTCCACGTGGTTCCGCGATTATCTGTATATCCCGCTCGGGGGGAACAGAAAGGGAACGGCGAAAAAACTCCTTTTCCTGCTCATCACCTTTACGGTCAGCGGACTCTGGCACGGGGCAAACTGGACGTTTGTGTTCTGGGGGCTTTTACACGGTTTCCTGCTGGTGATCGAAAACCTTCTTCGTCCGCTCGTCCGCAGAATGCACGCAGCCTGGAATGTGCGCACAAATACAGCGGGTTTCCGGATCTGCCGGGCCTGTCTTGTCACGCTGATCGTGGATTTTGCCTGGATCTTTTTCCGTGCGGATACGATCAGTGACGCAATGACCATCATTTCCAGGATCTTCACAAAAATGGATCTGTGGGTTCTGTCGGGCGGAGAGATCTTCACCTACGGTCTGGACGCGGCAGAGTGCAGGATCCTGATGGCGGCGCTGCTGATCCTGATTATTGTGGATATCCTCCGCGTGCGCACCGGCCTCATGATCGATCAATGGCTCGCCGGGCAGTACGCGGGGTTCCGGATCGCATTTGTCCTTCTGATCGTGATGCTGACGATCGTGTTCGGTCAATACGGACCGGGCTTTGACTCAAAACAGTTCATCTATTTCCAGTTTTAGACAGAGGCGGGAATGACCGGGAAAAGGATCATACATCTGGCAGAGATACTTGTATTTGCGGTCGCACTGGCGGTACTGACCGTTGGCTGTTACCGTGTCCTGAAATACAAGAACCTCGGCAGCGGCGGGGGACTTGATAATTTCTACCAAAATGATGCGCCGATCGATGTGATCGCTTACGGGAGCTCCCACGCGCATTGCACGATCGATAACGGGCTCCTTTGGGAGGAATACGGCATCCCGAGCTTTACGCTTTCGGCGACCGCCCTTACGATCGACGGGATCTATTATCTGATGGAGGAATCCTTCCGTGTGGCTCCCCCCCGGATCGCGCTGGTGGAGACCTACACCTTCCCCGCGGGCGTGAATGATGAGAGCGGCATCTATCAGACAGGGCTGCCGGCGCGCTGGTCACCGGTCTACGCTTCCTACGCACTGCGGGAAGCTGCCCGCCAGAAGTGGGACCGCACAAAGGCAGAGGAGCTGTTCTTCCGGATGCCCGTCGTGCATTCCCGCTACAGGGAGCTTACGCAGCAGGATTATGTCAATGTCGAGCCCTATATGCGCGGATACAGAGGGAGCATCGAGGTGACACCGCTGGAAACCCCTCCCGTGACGGAGGAAAGAAGTGAAATACCTGAGGAATCCCGCCTGTATATGGAGAAAATGATCGAGCTCTGTCGGAAGCACCATGTAGAACTTGTCTTTTTCAATGCCTCTTATGAAGCGTCCGTGCAGGATATGGCCGCCCAGAATACCGTCCGCGATCTCGCGGAGGAGCAGGGGGTGGCGTATATCGGCTTCAATCATGATGCGGCGGTCTATGGGATCGATTATTCGACGGACCTGCGGGAAGAGGGGCATGTCAATGATCTCGGTGCGGCCAAGATCACGCGGGCACTGGCGGACTATTGCACAGGACACTGGAAGCTTACCGATCGCCGCGGCGAAGCGGGGTACGATGCCTGGGATACCCATGTGCGTTTTCTGAATAACAGGGCGGACCGGATGGCGTTACACGCGCAGTCACAGCTGGTGCCATACCTTCAGGTGCTGGCGGACATGCGGGAGAAGTACACGATCGTACTCAGCCTGAAAGGGAACTACGGCGCACTGGGCGAGGATGCGTTCGCGCCGGAGCTGGGGGCGTTGGGCATCGATATGGACGCCTACAGGCGTGGAGGCACATACATCTTCGGCGAGGGGGAACTTCTCTTCTGTTCCGCCGGGGAAGAGAAGTATCAGCGGATCGAAAAGCTCAATCATCGGAACGAGCTGTATGTGTACCGCGACGGAGCGGAGGACAGGGATCACGTCGCCCTGGACGGCAGGGAGACCGGAGAGGATGTCAACGGTATCACCATTCTGGTCTATGATCCGGAATGCGCGCTGGTCATGGACGAGGTCTCCGTCAATGTGTATCAGGGACTGGAGCTTCTCAGACCGGAAGAGACGGAATAGACAGGAATATGTTATAATACCGGCATGGAAAAAAGAACGGAAATCGATATTCTGGAAACAAAGAGCCGTATCCTGGCAGATCAGAACGCAAACGCCGAAACGCTGCGAAAGAGTCTGACGGAGCGCGGCGTCTTTTTTGTCAATCTGATGGCCTCGCCCGGCGCCGGCAAGACGACGCTCCTTGTGCGCACGATCCGTGCGCTGAAGGATGTCTTTAACATCGGCGTGATGGAGGCGGATGTGGACAGCGATGTGGACGCGCAGGCGGCGGCCGAAGCGGGTGCCCGCGTGATCCAGCTCCACACCGGCGGCAGCTGCCACATGGACGCGGACATGACGGCCAGAGGGCTGGAACGCTTCGATGTCACCGGCCTGGATCTCCTTTTCCTCGAGAATGTGGGAAATCTCGTATGCCCCGCGGAATTTGATGTGGGTGCCCATCTGAAGGTGATGCTCTTAAGCGTACCCGAAGGGGATGACAAGCCGCTGAAGTATCCGCTCATGTTTACCGTGAGCGATGTTCTGCTGATCAGCAAGATTGACACGGCCCCCGTTTTTGACTTT
>JAFYEE010000021.1 GCA_017544405.1 Lachnospiraceae bacterium | reverse complement strand
GCGTTTATCACGACCCTGGTGACGGATATGACGACGCGGGCACAGGTGATCCTGCAGGGGGCGGCGATCCTGCCGGCAGGGCTGTGAGGTGCGCCGGTCATGCAAAGGAGCGGGAGATTCAGATCGGACCGGATCTGGTGGCAGTGGTGGCAGAGTGCCCAAAGCGGGAAGCTCCAAAGCCCGCCTCCGCTCCGGGTAACATTGGAGACCTGCTCACCATGGGACTATTCGTGCTGGCCATGGCGGTTCTGATGGTGCAGTTTCTGAACGGAACCCATCTGATCCAGTCCAAGAGCGGGGTCAGTCAGCTGTGCCGGCAGTACCTGCTGAGCATGGAGACCAGGGGGTACCTGGACAGCGGAGAGGAAGCGATGCTGCTGGAAGAGCTCCGGCAGCTGGGGGTGGAAAATGCGGACCTGAGCGGTACCACCCGCAGTCCGGTTCCCTTCGGGAGCGTCATCACCCTGCAGATTCGGGGAACATTGGGAGGAAACAATGAATTTACGGAAGTGCGCGCGTCGACGGCAAAGTATTAGCCGGAAAGCCGTGGCAGAAAGGTGGAAGGCTGCCGTCACGCGTTCTCATCCCGGAGCCGTGCAATGGGTTTATGGGATGTTCGGTGTGGTCTTTCTGCTTTTGATCGCCTGTTTTCAGGTGCAGGTGTACGCTTACCGTGCTTCCTCGGACCTGCTGGAGGATGCGTTGGCCGCCGGCAATCTGGCCTCCGCGGTGGTGGACGTGCGGGAGTACGGGCGGACGCATACGCTTCGGATCGCGGATCCGGAGGCGGCGTACCGGATCTATCTGCAGGCGCTTAAGACCAATCTCGGACTGGACGATGCCATGCGGGGGAGGAATACCTCTCTGATCTCGGGGGAAGTGAAGGTGGAGCGATTCATTGTCTACAACGTGACCGGGCAGGAGGTCCGCATCTGCGAGGTGACCGGCGAAAGGAGCAGTGAGCGGACCGGTAAGCTCGGAAGCGTGACCGCTCCGGGCGGAGAGGTTGTGCGCTCCACCGGCGTGTACAGCGAGATCTCCTACCCGGTGAGGGGATGGATGCACCTGGAGGTCACGGCGCACAAGGGAAAGCTGGTCGAGGTGGTATCGGAGCTCTGACGCCGACACCGCGGCCGGACGGACCGGAGCGGAACGTCTTTGGACGCATGCGATAAGGAAAGGAACAAAAGAAATGGAAACGCAGATAAGAAAAGAAAAAGAAAATAAGACAAAAAAGCAGCGCACGCAGGGCCTTCAGAAGGAGAAGCGGCGCCGCGCCCTGACCGGGACCGTCGTGGCGGCCTTTGCCGCGGCCCTGGCGGTTTTTACCGTGATGGTGTCGGCAGAGCGCACGGCCTTGGCGACTTTTGAGAAAAAGGACATCTATGTGGCAAAGGTGCAGATCCCGCGGGGGCAGAAGATCCGTCCGGAGAAGGCGGAGGAACTGCTGGAGCTTCGGAGCGTGGATGCGCAGTGTGTCCCGGAGACGGCGCTGTCCGATCCCGCGCAACTGGAAGGTCTGACGGCCCTCTACGGGATCGAACCGGGCACGCTTCTTACGACCGGTATGTTTCTGGAGCCGGAAGAGGCGCTGCAGGGACTGGTGGAGCCGGTGCTGGTCGGATTCAAGGCGGAGGACCTCTACCAGGTGGTGGGAGGAATCCTGCGTCCGGGCGACCGGATCCATATCTACCGCGTGGATGCGGATCTCGGGGAGACGACCTTACGCTGGAGCAATCTCTATGTGGCGGATGTCTTTGACACGACGGGAAATATGCTGGAGGGGGAAGGCTCCGGAAGCAGCCGGTTCAATATCTATCTAAGCAGGAAGGACGTCGAGGAATTCTATCAGGGGATGGACGCGCGGTCCCTGCGTGTGGTGAAGGTCTGTGAGTGACATCGGTGCATTTGCCCTGCGCAGCTTTCTCCTCATGGGCTTTGCGGTGGCGCTCTATTACGGGGTCCGTCAGGACATGGAAGAGCAGCGGGTATATGACCGGATCTGGTGGATCAGTGCTCTTTTTGCGGTCTGCCTTCTGGCGCTGACCGGGCGGGAAGCTCTTCGTCATATGCCCGAATTTGCCCTGTACGCGCTGGTTCAGGAAGTCCCCATGAGCCGAGCCTACGGCAAGGCGGACTGTCACGCCTTTTCTTTCTGCGGGCTGGTTCTGACCGGGCTCGGCTTCGGGCTCGAAGGGTATATCCTGCACATGAGCCTCGCCCTGATCAGCCTGACGATCGTGCAGCTGGCGGATCACAATATCACCCGGCAGGGGAGACTTTTTCTCCCGGTTCCCTTTCTGCCCTACATCGCCTGCTCCTTCTGGGTGAGTGTGATCCTTTTGCATTTATTTTTCATTCGGTGAATTCGGAAAGACAAGTCCTTGTTGAGGGCTTGTCTTTTTGGTAAAATAAGCGTTTGGAGGGCTGGTTTATGATTACCGTTTCGCTGTGTATGATCGTGAAAAATGAAGAGGCTGTGCTGGCGAGATGTCTGGATTCCGTGGCGGATCTGGTGGAGGAGATCGTGATCGTGGACACGGGCTCCGTCGATGCCACGAAACAGATCGCGGCCCGCTACGGCGCGAAGCTCTATGATTTCGAGTGGATCGATGATTTCTCCGCTGCCCGCAATTTTGCCTTTTCCAAATGTACGCAGGAGTATATCTACTCGGCGGATGCGGATGAGGTGCTCGAGGGAGAGAACCGGGACAAGTTCCGCAAGCTGAAGGAAGTCCTGCTCCCGGAGATCGATATGGTGCAGATGTATTACGGCAACCAGCTCGAGCAGGGAACGGTCTACAATTTTGACAAGGAGCTCCGTCCGAAACTCTTTCGGCGGCTGCGTCCCTTCGTCTGGGAGGAGCCGGTGCACGAGCAGGTGCGTCTGTCTCCCATGATCTACGACAGTGATATCGTGATCTCCCATCGCCCCATAAAACCGCATGGCGGGCGGGATATCGCCATCTTCGGAAAGCAGATCCGCGAGGGCAGACGCCTGTCCAAGCGCCTGTTCTCCATGTATGCCCGGGAGCTTTATCTGGTGGGTACGAAGGAGGAGCTGGCCGGCGCGATGGAGTATTTTAAGCAGGTCGCGGAGGGCGCGGACCGGGACGAACAGGAGATCCAGGAAGCCGGCATCATCGTGCTCAAGGCCGCCAGGTTGCTGGGCGATGATCTGGAATTCTTCAAATATGTCACGCGGCAGATGGGCCTGGATGCCTCCTCCGAGGTATGCGCCGAGCTCGGTGCCTTCTATGAAGAAAAAAAGGACTATGAGGAGGCTGCGATGTGGTATTACAATGCGGCCTTTGAGACAGTGCCGATCCTGAGCCTGGCGGCGGCCGGCGAGGATGCGGCGCAGGGAATGCAGCGGTGTTACGCGGCGCTCGGTCGCCCGGAGGACGCGGTGCCTTTTGTCGAGGATATCCGCAGGCGGAAGATCACGCCGATGGACTAAAGCGAATGAGGAGAGATTATGAGCTGGGAAGAAAATGTGCGGAAGGTGGTTCCTTACGTGGCCGGCGAGCAGCCGAAGCGGAAGGACATCATCAAATTAAATACCAACGAATGCCCCTACCCGCCCGCGCCCGGAGTGCGGCGGCTCGCGGAGCAGATGAATACGGACGATCTGCGTCTGTATCCGGACCAGAATACGACGGGGCTGACGGAAGCGCTGGCAGCGTATTATCATGTCTCCCCCTCCCGCGTCTTTGTCGGTGTGGGGAGCGATGATGTGATCTGCATGTGCTTTCTCACCTTCTTCAACGGGGCGCGTCCGATCCTGTTCCCGGATGTCACCTATTCCTTCTATGATGTGTGGGCCGATCTCTACCGGATCCCGTACGAGACGGTGCCGCTGAAAAGCGACTGGAGCCTGGATGTGGAGGGCTTTGACCGCCCCTGCGGCGGTGTGATCTTCCCGAATCCGAACGCGCCGACCGGTCTCTACGAGCCGCTTTCTGTCGTGGAGCGGATCCTGAAGATGCACCCGGAGGAATTTGTGATCGTGGACGAAGCCTACATCGACTTCGGCGGAGAGAGCGCATTGCCCCTTCTGGAAAAATATGATAATCTGCTCGTCGTGCAGACCTTCTCCAAGTCCCGCTCCATGGCGGGGCTCCGGATCGGCTTTTGCATCGGAAGCGAGAAGATGATCCGTTATCTGAACGATGTGAAATTCTCCTTCAATTCCTATACCATGAACCTTCCCTCGCAGCTTCTGGGCGTGGAGGCGGTACGGGACGATGCGTATTTTAAGGAGACGACCGGCCGGATCATCGCGACCAGAGAGCGCACGAAGCAGGCCCTTTCCGGGATCAGTTTTACCTTCCCGGATTCGAAGGCGAATTTTGTCTTTGCCACGCACCGCAGTGTTCCCGCGGAGGAGATCTTCCGGTATCTGAAGGAGCGCGGCATCTATGTCCGCCACTGGAACAGGCCGCGGATCGAGAACTGCCTGCGCATCACGATCGGGACGGACGAGCAGATGGACCGCCTGATCGGGACGCTGAAGGAGATGCCGGGGATCCTCTGATGAAGGGTCCGCAAGATTACAAGCTACGGAAAGGATTTTTGCTCTATGCTGAAGTTTTACCTGAAGTATTTTCTGATTTCCATGGTTCCTCTGATCGAGCTCCGGGGCGCCATCCCTTACATGTATGTCGACAAGGCAATCCACCCGGAGATCAATCTGCTGCTCGGCTTTATCCTCATCGCCATCGGCAACATGCTCCCGGTGCCCTTCATCTTTTTCTTCGCGCGCAAGGTGCTTGAATGGGGCGCGGACAAGCCTGTGATCGGGAAGTTTTTCTCCTTCTGTCTGAACAAGGGACACAAGGGCGGCGAGAAGCTGCAGGAGAAGGCGGGGCGCGGACTTTTCGTGGCGCTGCTCCTCTTTGTCGGGATCCCGCTTCCCGGAACCGGTGCCTGGACCGGCACTCTGGCGGCGAGCCTTCTGGATATGAAGTTCAAGGACAGCGTTCTGGCCGTGATCGGCGGCGTGGCCCTGGCCGGACTCATCATCGGCGTGCCGTGTGCGCTCGGACTCGGCGCATGGTTTGGAATCACCGGAGCATAAAGGTTTCGAACACCTCAGAGGTTTGACAAAATGGAAGCTTATACGGATTTTGCGGATGTATATGATGAACTCATGGACGATACCCCCTACACGGAGTGGTGCAATCGTCTCGTGAAGGATATGGAAACCTATGGGATCTCCCGCCCGGACCGAGGTGCGGAGGATCCGATCGAATCCGAGAAAAATCTGGTTCTGGATCTGGCCTGCGGTACGGGGACGCTGACGGAGATGCTCTACGAGCGCGGCTATGACATGATCGGCGCCGATTTTTCCGGCGAGATGCTCATGAAGGCCATGGAAAAAAAGGAGCGGACCGGGTCGGAGATCCTCTATCTGCAGCAGGATATGCGGGAGCTGGATCTGTACTGCACCGTCGGGACCGTGATCAGCGTCTGCGACTCGCTGAATTACCTTCTGGAAAAAGAGGACCTGGAGCAGACCTTTTCCCTGGTGCACAAATTTCTGCACCCGGGCGGACTCTTCCTCTTCGATGTCAACACGGATTACAAGTACCGGGAGGTGATCGGGGATGCGACGATCGCCGAGAACCGGGAGGACTGCAGCTTCATCTGGGAGAATTCCTACGATGCTGCGAACGGGATCAATGAATACGATGTCACCGTCTTCGTGCAGGAGGAGGGCGATTCTTTCCGCCGCTTTCAAGAGACGCATTACCAGAAGGGGTATGAGGAGGAGTATCTTCGGGACCTTCTGAAACGGACCGGGTTTGAACTGCTCCGCTGCATCGACGCGGATTCGGAGGATGCGCCCGGGCCGGAGACCGAGCGGCTGTACATGGTGGCGCGGTGTACAAAATAGTCTTACGGGAGAATCATATTTTATGACACAGGATAAAATCATCAGCGCGGTGGCGGCAGGAGCTCAGGTCCGCGCTTTTGCCTGCACGACGCGCGAGATGGTCGAGCGGTGCCGGCAGATTCACAATTCCAGCCCCGTCATCACGGCGGCCATGGGGCGCATGCTCTCCGCGGCGTGCATGATGGGCAGCATGATGAAGGGGGAGCGGGATCGACTGACCCTGCAGATCGCGGGGGACGGACCGGCGGGGACACTGACCGTGACGGCAGATTCCGCTGCGCGGGTGAAGGCCTGCGCGGACCAGTACCAGGTCATCGTACCGGCGAAGCCAAACGGCAAGCTGGATGTCTCCGGTGCCATCGGCGCGGGGAGCCTGACCGTGATCCGGGATCTCGGACTCAAGGAGCCCTACAGCGGAAGCGTGCCGCTTCAGACCGGGGAGATCGCGGAGGATCTGACGTATTATTTTGCGGCCTCCGAGCAGACGCCGAGCAGTGTCGGCCTCGGCGTCCTCATGAACAAGGACAACACGGTGCGCAGGGCCGGCGGGTTTATCCTGCAGCTCATGCCCTTTGCTTCCGATGAGACGATCGAGCTGCTTGAGCAGAACCTGCAGAAGATCCCTTCCGTCACGGAGATGCTCGAGGAGCAGGAAGATCCCGAAGCCATGCTCCGCCGGGTGCTGGAGGGCATGGAGATGGAGATCACGGGCAGTCGGGAGACCGTCTACCACTGTGACTGCAGCAGGCCCCGTCTGGAGCGCGTGCTGGTCAGCCTCGGGGAGAAGGAGCTCGGCGGACTCATCGCCGAGGGCAGGGAAGTGGAGATCGGCTGCCAGTTCTGCGGCAGTCAGTATATATTTACGATTCCGCAGCTTCAGCATCTGCTGAAGGAAAGCAGACATTAGAAGAGAAAGCGAGGTAGAAGGATGCATTCGTATACGAAAGAAGATGTGCTGCGCTTGATCCAGGAGGAGGATGTGGAGTTCATCCGCCTTCAGTTCACCGATTACCGGGGGAATCTCAAGAATATTGCGATCACCTCCAGACAGCTCCAGGAGGTTCTGTCGGACGGCGCGAAATTCGATGCTTCCATTGTGGATCGTTTCCCGAACCCGGAGGGTGTGGAGCGCTTCCTGGAGCCGGATTTCGGCACCTTTGAGATCTTTCCCTGGAGACCGCAGCAGGGCAAGGTGGCAAGGCTTCTGTGCGATACCTATCTGGAGGATGGCACGCCCTCGGACGGCAATCCCAGAAGGGTTCTGAAAAATGTGCTGGAGCGCGCACGGAAGATGGGCTACGAATTCTATGTCAGCCCCGATCTGGAATTTTTCCTGTTCGAGACGGATGAGCAGGCGGCGCCCACCACGACGACCTACGAGCAGGCGGGATTTTTCGATGTGGGTCCCCTGGACTGCGGGGAAAACGCGCGCCGTGACATTGTCATGAGCCTTGAGGACATGGGCATCAATATCAACGCCTCCCATCACGAGGCGGCACCCGCCCAGCATGAGATTGACTTAAGCCGCACCGGAGCGCTTGAGACGGCGGACAATCTGCAGACGGCCAAGCTGGCGGTCCGCACCATCGCCAAGCGCCACGGCCTGCACGGAACCTTTATGCCGAAGCCGAAATTCGGCGTCAACGGGTCCGGCCTGCACCTTCACCTCTATGTGGAGAAGGATGGAAAGGATCTCTTCTACAGCGAGACGGACATCAACCATCTGTCCCGTGAGGCATACTATTTCATCGGAGGACTGACCCAGCATCTGCGCAGCGCTTCCGCTTTCACCAACCCGCTGGTCAATTCCTACAAGCGTCTGGTGGACGGCTATGAGGCACCGGTGTATGTGGCATGGAGCGCGGTCAACCGCAACCAGATGATCCGCGTATCCGCCAAGGCAAAGCCGGGCGAGAACCGCATTGAGCTGCGCAATCCCGACGGGGCAGCCAATCCTTACCTGATGCTGGCAGCGATCATCGCCGCCGGCCTCGACGGGATCGAGAGCCAGATCGAAGCACCGCATCCCATCGATGATCCGATCCAGGAGATGACGCCGGATGAGCGGATGTTGCTGGGCATCGAGAAGCTTCCCGAGACGCTGATCGAAGCGGTCGAAGCGCTCGAGAAGGACAAATTCTATCGCGGCGTCTTCGGCGATACGATCATGAGCCGCTATATCAGCATCAAGCGCGGCGAGTGGGACGAATACCGCATTCAGGTCAGCGACTGGGAGCTGAAGGAATATCTGAACCGTTATTAAGGTCGCATCCGGCCGAAAGGAGGTGGGCATCTGGACAGTATTATCATTGCCCTGCCAAAGGAGTCGGATGCCCGCAGCATCCGCACACTTCTTCTGCGAAACGGATTGCGTGTGACGGCCATATGCACCACCGGAATGCAGGCGGCTGCACTGATGGACGATCTCGACGGCGGGCTGCTGATCTGCAGCTACAAGCTGATCGACATGGTCTATTCGGATCTTTTGGCCATGCTGCCGCCGGGCTTCGAGATGCTGCTCATGGCATCGCAGCGCCAGATCCAGGAGTGCTACGGCAACAACCTTGTCTGCCTGTCCATGCCGCTGAAGAGTGATGATCTGATCGCCTCGGTCCGCATGATCCTGGAGAACCGGGTCCGGCAGAGGAGAAAAAAGAAAGAACAGCCCAGGGAGCGGAGCGAGGATGAGAAGCGGATCATTGAAAATGCCAAGGATCTGCTGATCAGCCGCAATCACATGACCGAGGAGGAAGCGCACCGCTACCTGCAGAGAACCAGTATGGAAAACGGCACCAGCATGAAGGAGACGGCGGAGATGGTACTGACGCTTTTGACCGGACGCTGAGGCAGGATAAGACGGGGGAACGTTTATGAAATTTACCAAGATGGAAGGCTGCGGCAACGATTATATCTATATCGACGGAGCGGCGGAGCGGATTCCGGATGCGGACAAGCCGGAGCTGGTGCGTCGCCTTTCCGACCGCCATTTCGGCATCGGAGGAGACGGGGTCATCTTTATCAATCCTTCGGATCAGGCCGATTTCGAGATGGAGATGTACAATGCGGACGGAAGCCGCGGCAAGATGTGCGGCAACGGCATCCGCTGCGTGGCAAAATATGTCTATGACAAGGGTCTGACTTCCCATAAGTACCTCGGGATCATCAGCGCGGGCAGCGTGAAAAAGCTGCAGCTTTCGACGGAGCCGAAGGAAGGCTTCCCGAACGGCGAGCAGGTGGTAAGCGTGCGCGTGGACATGGGAGAGCCGATCCTGCGCCCGGATCTGATCCCGGTGCAGGCGAAGGGGGAAATGGTGCTGTCCGCGCCGATCATCGCGGCGGGCAAGACCTATGCCATGACCTGCGTTTCCATGGGAAATCCGCATGCCGTGATCTTCCTTGGAGACGACGATCCTGCCCTTGAGGATCTGGATCTGGAGCAGATCGGACCGCAGTTTGAGCACCATGAAGTATTCCCGGAACAGGTGAATACGGAATTTGTGACTGTTACCGACCGTCAGCATGTGGAAATGCGCGTGTGGGAGCGCGGCTCCGGGGAGACCTGGGCCTGCGGGACCGGCGCATGTGCGGTGGTCGTTGCAGCAATATTAAACGGACTGACCGATGAGACCGTGGCAGTCCGGCTTCGGGGTGGTGAGCTGGAGATTACCTGGGACCGTGCGAAGAATACTGTCTTCATGACGGGCCCGGCTGTCACCGTATTTGAGGGACAGATATAGGAGAAACCACCATGCTAAAAGTGAATCAGAACTACCTGAAGCTCCCGGGAAGCTACCTTTTTTCCACGATCGGACGAAAGGTGCGGAAGTACAGCGCAGCGCACCCGGAGGCGGATATCATCCGTCTGGGGATCGGGGATGTGACGCAGCCTCTGGCGCCCGCCATCGTTCAGGCCCTACAGGGGGCCGTCGATGAGATGGGACATGCGGAGACCTTCCGCGGCTATGCGCCCGATCTGGGGTACGAATTCCTGCGCGAGACCATCGCACGCAAGGATTATGCCGCGCGGGGATGCGAGATCGCGGCGGATGAGATCTTCGTCTCCGACGGAGCCAAGAGCGACTGCTCCAACATCCAGGAGATCTTCGATGCGGATTGCCGGATCGCCGTCTGCGATCCGGTCTACCCGGTCTATGTGGACTCCAATGTCATGGCCGGACGGACCGGCACCTACGATCCCGAGGCTCAGACCTGGAGCGATGTGATCTACATGCCCTGCACCGCGGAGAACGGCTTTGCACCGCAGCTTCCGCAGCAGCAGCCGGATCTGATCTACCTGTGCTTTCCCAACAATCCCACCGGCGCAGCCATTACGAAGGAGGCGCTGCAGGAGTGGGTGGACTATGCGAACCGCGTGGGTGCGGTCATTCTCTATGACGCGGCCTACGAGGCCTATATCTCCGAGGAGGGGATCCCGCACAGCATCTACGAGTGCGAGGGCGCACGGACCTGTGCGATCGAGTTCCGTTCCTTCTCGAAAAATGCGGGCTTTACCGGCGTGCGCCTCGGCTTTACCGTGATCCCGAAGGATCTGAAGGCGGACGGAGTCGCCCTGCATCCGCTTTGGGCAAGGCGCCACGGAACCAAATACAACGGTGCTCCCTACATCATCCAGCGGGCGGGAGAGGCCGTCTATTCCGAGGCAGGTCGCAGCCAGCTTCGGGAGCAGGTGGCCTATTACATGAAAAATGCCCGCACGATCCGGGACGGGCTCCGTGATGCGGGCTACACCGTATCCGGCGGCGTCAATGCGCCCTACATCTGGCTGAAGGCTCCGAACGGCATGACGAGCTGGGAGTTTTTCGATTATCTTCTGGACCGGGCCCATATCGTCGGCACGCCCGGCTCCGGCTTCGGACCGAGCGGCGAGACGTATTTCCGTCTGACCGCGTTCGGCACCTATGAGAATACCGTCCGTGCCATCGAGCGGATCAAGGCGCTGTAGCGCCTCCTTCGCAGGCCGGAACGGGCAGATGCAAGAGGTTTTTCATGAAAGAGTTTGCGGCAGTGGTTTTTGATATGGACGGAGTGATCTTCGACTCCGAGCGGTGCATGATGGAATGCTGGCTGGAACTGGCGGAGAAATACGGGCTGGAGGATCTGCGCCCGCATTATCTCGCATGCACCGGAACCAATGTCGCCAAAACGCGGCAGATCATGCTGGACGCCTACGGAGCGGATTTCCCCTACGAGCGCTTCGCGAAGGAAGCGTCCGTCCTTTTTCACGGCCGCTATGACCATGGGAAGCTTCCCATGAAGCGCGGTGTGTTTGAAATCCTGGACTACCTGAAGGGGCAGGGGAAAAAGCTGGCCCTGGCCTCCTCGACGAAGCGGGAGACGGTCACCATGCAGCTGCGGGAAGCGGGCGTGCTGGAGTATTTTGCCGAGCTTGTCTGCGGAGATATGGTGGAGCGCAGCAAGCCTGCGCCGGATATCTTCCTCAGGGCCTGTGAGGTCATCGGGGTCCGGCCGGAGGATGCCTACGCGATCGAGGATTCCTACAACGGCATCCGCGCGGCGCACGCGGGGCATCTGCGCCCGATCATGGTGCCGGATCTGCGGCCCGCGGATGAAGAAATGAGATCCCTGGCCGAAGCGGTACTGCCTTCGCTCCCGGATGTGGTAGAATATTTACGGAACTGATTGGACTGCGGCGAAGAGTCCCTCTTTACGGAGGATGGTAAGACTATGACTTTTTATGACTATCTGATCAACAATTTCGGCATTCTGATCTGTACCTTCGGTCTCGTGATCATCCTGCTTTTCAACCGGGGTGCCGCCCCGCAGATGAAGCGGATGCTCCTGGTCATTTCGGCGATCGTTTTTCTCCTGACGATCGTGGAGAGCGGAGAGCGCGCGGCCACGGATGCGAAGCTATACGGCAGCTATCACATCTTTCTCTCCGTGGCGGGATATCTTCTCCGGACGATTCCGCTCTGCGCGATTGCCGTATATTTTGCCCGCGACAGGCGAATGCGGATCCTGATCTCCATTCCGATGGCGGTCGATTTTCTGGTCTGCGGACTGGCCTTCTTCACACCGCTGGTCATCTGGTTTGATACGGACGGTGAATTCATGCGGGGACCGCTGGGCTACATCCCGCACCTGATCGGACTGTTTTATCTGGTCGGCATGATCGAGCGCACGGTGCGCCTGTTCCGGAACCGCTTTTTCCAGGAAGGTATCATCATGCTCTTCCTGGCGCTGGCCGGCGTGGCCGCGCTTTTCTTCGAGACCTTCGGCACGGGAAAATATCTGCTGAACATGGTGATGGCAGCAGGCTTTTTGATGTATTACATGTTCATCCACGTCCAGATCTCCGCGCGTGATCCGCTGACCTCGCTTCTGAACCGCGCTTCCTTCTATGCGGATTCGGAGCGAAAGCTCCTGGACATCAAGGGCATCATTTCCATCGACATGAATGAGCTCAAGTGGATCAACGATACGAAGGGACATGCCGCGGGGGATGCGGCGATCGTGCAGGTGGCGGATGCGCTTCGGAGCGAACTCGGGAACAGATTCCCCGTCTACCGTGTCGGCGGCGATGAATTTGTCGCGATCTGTTACTGCAAGCAGCGTTCGGAAGCGGAGGCGGCCATCGAGCGCGCCCGCAAAAAGCTCGAGGAAGCCGGAAGGAGCTGTGCATTCGGCCTGTCCTATGAGGATGAGGGCAAGGACATCAACATCGATGAACTGCTGCGCGTCGCGGACGAGGAGATGTACGAGAACAAAAAAGAGATGAAGGCGAAGGCGGATGCGGACGGCACCGAGCTTCACATGCGTTAAAGCAACCGGCGTCCGGATCTTTCACATACGGATCGGAGGCGACCCTGTGTCATGCAGGGTCGTCTTTTTTGCTTTTTGCAAATACTTCTTGACTTTAACGCGTGTGCGTTTTAAAGTGATAAAGTAATCTTATTCTCAGGAGGGAAGACAATGTTTGTAAAAATAGCGCTCTTGGTTCTCTTTTTTGCGATTATGATCGCGGTGGGATTGTATGCGCGGAGACATTCCACGAATGTCAATGATTTCGTGCTCGGCGGCCGCAAGGTAGGCCCCTGGCTGACCGCGTTCGCATACGGCACCTCGTATTTCTCGGCCGTGGTATTCGTCGGTTACGCCGGCCAGTTCGGCTACAAATACGGTATGGCTTCCACCTGGATCGGTCTGGGCAATGCCGCCATCGGTTCCCTGATGGCCTGGGTGATCCTCGGCCGCAGGACAAGGATCATGACCAAGTACCTCGATGCCAAGACGATGCCCGACTTTTTCGGCAAGCGTTACAACAGCAACGCGCTTCGGATCAGCGCGGCGCTGATTTCCTTTATTTTCCTGATTCCCTACACCTCGTCGGTCTACAACGGACTGTCGCGCCTGTTCGGAATGGCGTTCAACATTCCCTATACTGTCTGCGTGATCGCGATGGCGGCGCTTACCTGCCTCTATGTCATCCTCGGCGGCTACATGGCGACGGCCATCAATGATTTCATTCAGGGAATCATCATGCTGGTCGGTATCTCCGCCGTCATCCTGGCGATCCTCGGGCAGCACGGCGGCCTGAATGCCACGATCATGGAGCTCGCGCAGATTCCTTCGGATGTGGCGCCCACCATGGGACAGCCCGGCGCGTTCACCTCGTTTCTGGGCACCGATCCCATCAACCTGCTCGGCGTCGTCGTCCTGACCTCCCTGGGTACCTGGGGGCTGCCGCAGATGGTGCAGAAGTTCTACGCGATCCGCGATGAGCGTGCGGTCAAGATCGGCACCATCATCTCCACCTTCTTCGCCATCATCATCGCCGGCGGATGCTATTTCCTCGGCGGTTTCGGAAGACTCTATGATACGGAGGCGATCCATCTTGCGGATGGCAAGATCGCATACGACGCCATCATCCCTTCGATGCTGAGCACTCTGCCCGATCTGCTGATCGGTGTCGTGATCATGTTGGTTCTGTCCGCTTCGATGTCCACGCTGGCTTCCCTGGTGCTGACCTCGAGCTCCACGCTGACCATCGACCTGATCAAGGGCAATATCGTAAAGGACATGGATGAGAAGAGGCAGATCATCACGATGCGGGTTCTGCTGGTCGTCTTTATCATCATCTCCGTGGTCATGGCCCTGGATCCTCCGACCTTCATCGCGCAGCTGATGGGTATTTCCTGGGGCGCACTCGCCGGCGCGTTCCTGGCACCGTTCCTCTATGGCCTGTACTGGAAGAAGGTGACCAAGGCAGCCGTCTGGGCCAGCTTTGCATCCGGCGTGCTGATCACCGTGATCAACATGTTCCCCGCGACCAAGTTCATCCAGAGCCCGATCAATGCCGGCGCTGCCGCGATGATCGCAGGCCTTGTCATTGTCCCGGTCGTCAGCCTCCTTACGCCGAAGATGAAGGCGGACGATGTCGATGCCGTCTTCAAGTGCTACGATGTGAAGCACATGGTCGAGCAGAAGTACGCGCTGACCGAGGAAGAAAACAAAAAAGCGTAAGCAGTGATCCGAAGAAAGCAAAAATCCCCCGCCACCCGGCGGGGGATTTGCTTATGGTCTGGTATTCAGCAGGAAATCCAGGAATGCTGCGGAGAGGGTCACATGCTGCGAATTGGTGGGGATCCCGATCATGTAGGGGCCTTCATCGGCGCAGATCGCGTAGGTGTCGAGCAGCGGGATCTCATCGACGATGATGCCGGCCGCACGGGGCTCCTTCATCGCGTCAGGGTCGGTCGGATCCGGGATGGGCACCGATTCATCGTGGGTCCCGTCCGCCATGTCCGCCTCGAAGCTCGCCAGCGTGGCCAGGTCGATGTAGTAGATCCGGCCGGCCTCCCGGAAGGCCGCAAACTGCTCCGCGCTCAGGTATTCCTCGGGGCTTAAGAATACCTCCTGATAGGCGTAATTGGTGAAATAATCGCTCCTGGTGAGGATCATGTCCAGCCCCTTCGAGTAGATCAGGGCTGCCACCTTCTGCGTCCCCGCCATCGTCTCCTGTGTGGGCTCGTCGAGACTGACATAGATCGCGTCGTCGAGGGTGATGTCTTCCTCCTTGGTATTGAGGCCCTCCTTCATGAGGAACACATCGTGGATCTTCTGCTCGGCGTCATCCACCAGCGTGATGTTCGGAAGCGCGACATAGAGCACGATCTCCTTCATCGTCACATAGTGGTAAATGAGGGATCCGAGGAAGAATACGCCGGCTGCGATCGCGATCGCATGCCATTTGTAATACCCCCAGTAATAAGCCATCCGCTCCTTAAAAGGACGGGATTTGATCTCCTCCCGCTCCTTTTTGAATTCATCCATCAAAGCCATTTCCAAAACCTCTTGCCACGATTATCCCCCGGTGATCGCCGGGGCTTTCGGACCCTATTATACCAACATTTTCCGCGCATGGAAGTATGTCACAAAATTTTCACATTTGGGAAATCCGAGCGCCTTGAAAGTTTCCGCGCGGTGATTTATGATAAGAAAAATATGCGTGTTTTTCCGCACGGAGGTAAGAAAATGAACGAAGGTTATGTAGAATGCCTGGTGAAAGGCAAGCCCAATTATCTGGCCAAAATCGGTAAGATCGTCCTGATCATCCTGACGGTACTCCTGTTCCTGGCCAGTCTGATCACGGGCGGCTTCTGGGTGATGATCCTGGCGGTGCTCGCCGGCGTGGGAGCCTATCTGGTCAGCATGTTCACGGATGTGGAATATGAATATCTCTATCTCGACAAGGAGATCACCGTGGACAAGGTTTTCAACCAGTCCCGCCGCAAGAGAGCAGCCGTATTCAGTCTGGACAAGATGGAGGTTTTTGCTCCCATCCACTCCTACAATCTGGAGAAGTTCGGCAAAAAGCAGGATCACCCGGTCGACTACAGCATCGGCTATGAAGAAAAGCCCGACCTGCGCTACATCATGTATTACGAAGGCGGCAAGCAGATCCTCTTCAGCCCCAATGAGGCGATGGTCAAGGCCATGAAAAATGCGGCTCCCCGCAAGGTGTTTACCGACTGACAGACCGCGTGCGAAAGACATTGCTCCGTCACGCGCGAACACTTGAAGATAAAGGGGAAAAGGATATTGACACACCCCTGAAATCTTGCTAGTCTATTTAGAAAATTTCACGACAACCGAACCAATCAATGCAGGAGGTTAAAATGGCAAAAATTATCGGAGACGGCATTACCTTTGATGATGTTCTGCTGGTTCCCAGCTACTCCCAGGTGATCCCCAATCAGGTGGATGTCACCACATATCTCACGAAGAAGATCAAACTCAACATCCCGCTGATGAGCGCGGGCATGGATACAGTCACCGAGCATCGCATGGCGATCGCGATGGCACGGCAGGGAGGTATCGGGATCATCCACAAGAACATGTCCATTAAGGCGCAGGCGGATGAGGTGGACAAGGTGAAGCGTTCCGAGAACGGTGTCATCACGGATCCTTTCTCCCTGAGTCCCGAGCATACCCTCGGCGACGCGGATGCCCTGATGGCTAAGTTCCGGATCTCCGGCGTGCCGATTACCGAAGGCAAAAAGCTGGTCGGCATCATCACCAACCGCGACCTGAAATTTGAGACTGATTTTACCAAGAAGATCAAAGAGTGCATGACCAGTGAGAATCTGATCACCGCGAAGGAAGGCATCTCCCTCGAAGATGCGAAGAAGATCCTCGCCGCTTCCCGCAAGGAAAAGCTCCCCATCGTGGACGAAGAGGGGAATCTCAAGGGCCTGATCACGATCAAGGACATCGAGAAGACGATCAAGTATCCGCTCGCAGCCAAGGACGAGCAGGGCAGACTGCTCTGTGGCGCGGCCGTGGGAATTACGGCGAATGTGCTCGAGCGTGTGGCCGCCCTCGTGGAGGCCAAGGTGGATGTCATCGTGCTTGACTCCGCACACGGACATTCCCAGAACGTTTTGAACTGTGTAAAGATGATCAAGGAAAAGTTCCCGGATCTGCAGGTGGTCGCAGGAAACGTGGCAACCTATGAAGGTGCGAAGGCACTGATGGATGCGGGCGCTGACGCGGTTAAGGTCGGTATCGGCCCCGGTTCCATCTGTACCACCCGTGTGGTGGCCGGCATCGGTGTACCGCAGATCACGGCCATCATGGATGCGTATCGCGCATCGCAGGAGACCGGCATCCCCATTATCGCGGACGGCGGCATCAAGTATTCCGGAGATGTCGTGAAGGCTCTGGCAGCAGGCGGCAGCGTCTGCATGATGGGTTCCATGTTTGCGGGATGCGAGGAAAGCCCCGGAGAGTACGAGCTCTATCAGGGCAGAAAGTACAAAGTATACCGCGGGATGGGTTCCATCGCGGCGATGGAGAACGGAAGCAAGGATCGTTACTTCCAGGAAAACGCGAAGAAGCTTGTTCCCGAAGGCGTCGAGGGACGTGTGGCTTACAAGGGACCTGTGGAGGATACCATCTTCCAGCTGCTCGGCGGACTCCGCTCCGGTATGGGATACTGCGGCGCAAAGACGATCCCGCAGCTCACCGAGACCGGCAGATTTGTCAAGATTTCCGCCGCCTCCCTGAAGGAGAGTCATCCGCATGACATCCAGATCACCAAGGAAGCACCCAATTACAGCACGGACGGTCATTGATCTTTACAGAGGCTCGAGCAGGGAAGAAAAACCCTGCTCGATTTCTTTTACGCCCCTTTTAATAACAAAGGTATTTATGTTAGAATAAGAGGAATGTTTGGACAACCAGCTACTACTTAAAATGGGGTACAAGGATCAATGCCTGATAATCAGTTGCTTTTGGACAAAGAGCATATTCAGATACTGCAGGATCGCTTCTGCCACGTGACGGATCTTTCCATCATCTGCCTGGACCGGGACCGTTCTCCGCTGACGCGGGTCAGTCTCTGTGAGGGAGAGCCGGATTCCATCGCGGAGCTTTTGCAATCCGACTACCTGCAGACCCTGCTGACGAATGTGGGGGAGGAATCCGTCGAGGATCTCTCGGTCGAGACCCTTGAGTCGGGGGACGGGGATCTCGTTCGCCTGGCCGTTCTGAGTATGAAAAATGAAGGCAGGCTGATCGCTTACTGGATCGTGACCAGTCGCCGCAATATGTCCCTGCCGGACTTTATGGAACGCATGGATCTGGTGCAGGAAGGAACGGAGGCATTTCTGAGCGCGCTCTTCCAGGGGGAGGGAGCCCGCGTGGAGGAGTTTCGCATCCGGGATGCGGAGGCGGAGCGTGATCAGCTGGTCCGCACGCTGGAAGCCACGAAGAGTATTCTGCAGCTTCTCGACAGCAGTGCCAAGGTGGAAGTGGTGATGCACCAGTGGACCCAGGTGGTTTCCACGTATCTGGGGCTGGATTACGCCCAGATCTACCGGCTGCATGAGAGCGATACCATGGATGTCATGGTCGAGACGTCGGCCACCGGGCTTGTGTCTCCCTTCGAGAAGAAGACGCAGCTTCCTGTCCGTCCGCTTCTGACGACGCAGATTCCGCTGGTCCTGAGTTCGGATCTGCTGCAGACGCCGGAGTATCAGGCTGTGTGGGATCTGGGACTGCGTGCGGTCATGATCTTCCCTCTGCTGAACGCGCCGGGCGGAGACGGCAATCTGGTCGTCAGTTTGGACTACGTGAGTGAACCGAGGACCTGGACCGGCCAGGAAGTGAAATTTGCAGCGGACGCGGCGCGGGTGCTTCAGAGCATCCTGATCGGACGGATCCACCGCAGCTCCATCGCAGAGTCCATCCGCGCTCTGGAGGACATCCTGAACAACGTGGGCTGCAGCGTCTATCTGGTGAACCGCAATACCGGACGGCCGCTTTTTGCCAACAAGATGCTGGAGAATACCTTCGAGCAGGAATGGCACAACGGCAAGTTGCGTGAGCTGGTCTCCAAAGGAGATTTCAGCAATCCGGACAGCGGTTCCTTCGAGATCTTCTACGCGGAGAAGGAGCGCTGGTACGACCTGATCTACAAGCAGCTTGAGTGGGTGGACGGATCGGCGGCGATCATGTATTCCCTGTATGACATCACCGACCGGAGACTCTACCAGAGAAAGATCGAGCAGCAGGCCTTCACGGATTTCCTGACGGGTCTCTACAACCGCATGTGCTGCGAGCGCGATCTGGCCAAGCTGATCGACGAAGCGAAGCGGGACGGGACCAGGGGCGCCCTGATCTATCTCGATCTCGACAATTTCAAGCATATCAACGACGGACTGGGACACCAGTACGGCGATATCCTGCTCAAGTCCGTATCCGGCGCTCTGGCCGAGATCAAGGGGCTTGAGGAGCATTGCTACCGCATGGGTGGAGACGAATTCGTCATTCTGGTCTCCCCCGATGCATATCGGGATCTTTCCCGGATCATGGAACAGATTTCGGAAGTGTTCCGCCGTCCGTGGTATCTGAAGGATTCCGACTATTACTGCACCGCCAGCATCGGCACGGTCACCTATCCCGACCTCGGCGACACGGTGGCGGAGCTGATCAAGAAGGCCGACATCGCCATGTACGAGGCGAAGAAGTCCGGCAAAAACCGGCAGGCCAATTACAGCGAAGGGCAGGATACCGAATTCGGCCGGCAGCTCAACATGGAGAAAAACATGCGCGACGCCGAGAACACGGGCTATGACGAATTCGAAGTATACTACCAGCCCATCATCGACGTGGAAAACGGCGGAGCGGAGTGCGCGGGTGCCGAGGCACTGGTGCGCTGGAACAGCTCCAGACTCGGATTCATTCCGCCTTCCGATTTTATTCCGCTGGCGGAGTACCTCGGTCTGATCAATCCCATCGGCAACCACGTCCTCGAGAAGGCCTGCAAAGCGTGCAAAGCGTGGAATGAGAAATCCGCGCACAGCATGAAGGTGAACGTGAACCTGAGCGTGGTGCAGCTGCTGCAGAATGACATCGTGGAATGTGTCGAGCGGGCCCTTAAGGAGTCTGGACTCGCTGCGGCGAACCTGACGCTGGAGGTGACGGAGAGCCTGGCGATCAATGACATGGCCCGCATGAAGGAGATCCTCTCCAAGATCAAGGCCCTCGGCGTATCCATCGCCCTCGATGATTTCGGAACCGGCTATTCCTCGCTGAACCATATCCGCGAGATCCCTTTCGACATCATCAAGGTGGATCAGAGCTTCGTAAAGGATCTGGCCGAGGATGCCTACTCGCAGAGCTTTGTGCGCATGGTGGCGGAACTGGCCGAGACGATCGGCGTGAAGATCTGCGTGGAAGGGATCGAGACTCCGGCGCAGTATCAGGCGCTGAAGAACATGAAGATCAAGTACATTCAGGGATTCTATTTTGATCGTCCGCTCAGAGTGGAAGACTTTGAGGAAAAATATCTCGGCGCCCGGACCTGATGGTCACCTCCTGCAGCGCAGGAGGAAAAGGGCGGCGCGAAATAAGCAGATCATCTGCAGGGAAAGGGAAAAATATGGCAAGTCTGAAAGAAGAACTCTCAACCAATACCTACCCCGGACGGGGCATCGTCATCGGCAGATCCGAAGACGGCAAGTATGCGGTGACCGCGTATTTTATCATGGGACGCAGCTCCAACAGCCGCAACCGTGTCTTTGTGACCGAGGGAGAAGGTATCCGTACACAGGCCTTCGATCCTTCCAAGCTGGAGGATCCGAGCCTCATCATCTATGCGCCTGTTCGCGTGCTTGGAAATGACACGATCGTCACAAATGGCGACCAGACGGACACGATCTATGACGGACTGCAGAAGGGACTGACCTTCGAGCAGAGCCTGCGCAGCAGAGAGTTCGAACCCGACGGTCCCAATTACACGCCGCGTATCTCCGGCCTCATGCATGTGGAGAACGGAACCTATGATTATGCGCTCTCGATCCTCAAGAGCAATCACGGCGATCCTTCCTCCTGCCAGCGCTTCACCTACACGTATGAGAATCCCAAGGCAGGCGAGGGGCATTTCATCCACACCTATCAGCATGACGGAAATCCTCTTCCCAGCTACGAAGGAGAGCCTACGCCCGTCGCTATTGGCAACGATATCGATGCGTTCACGCAGCTCGTCTGGACCAACCTCAACGCAGAGAACAAGGTCTCGCTCTTCGTGCGCTTCATTGAGATTGCGACCGGGAAATATGAGACAAGGGTTGTAAATCTTAATCAATAGTGACTCAGTTACCGCGCTGTGCCGGCATAATCCTCCTCTGACCGCGCTCCCGCTCCTATGCGCTTTTCAAAATGCAAGCATTTTGAACGACACGCAGCGGATGCTAAGCTCAGCTGCGGCATAGCTGCCTTGCTTCGCTAAGCACCGGCGGCGTCGCAGGGGTCAGAGTGAGGAATATGCCAGCGCATCGCTGGGTATATGTATCTTGCACCAGAGTAAGCCTGCATCGGCATATACATGCGCAGAGGGACGTCCGCAGCGTCGGTCCCTGGTTTGCGTATTGTGAGAATCTGGTACATCTTGCACCAGAGTAAGCCTGAGGTAGTACATACATGCTCTGAAGGACGTCCGCAGCGTCGGTCCTTGGCTCGCGTACTGTGCGAGCCTAGTACCGCTACGCGAGGACACCGGCGATAGCGTATCCTGAAGAGCATGTATGTACTGACTCGGGCGTGACTGAATAAAAAAAATTAAAGGAGATAAAAATGAGCGAAAAAGAAATCCAGCTGAAATACGGCTGCAACCCCAACCAGAAGCCTTCCCGCATCTACATGGAAGACGGCTCTGACCTCCCGATCGAGGTGCTCTGCGGAAGACCCGGTTATATCAACCTTCTTGATGCCTTCAACGGCT
>JAFYEE010000197.1 GCA_017544405.1 Lachnospiraceae bacterium | reverse complement strand
CGAATGGAAAGCAAAAGAAATCGGCGTTTTGATCATGACGGAGGAACTCTATCGCCGACTGCAAAGTCTCGGGGAATTTGATTTGAAAACGTCAAGTTGGATCACTACGCCGGATGATATTCGCGACAAGGGCGGTGCATTATTCTGCGAACGACGTTACGGAACGATTTTCACATTTCATAACGGAGCGGATTCGTACTATTCCGCGCGCGGGTTCAGAGGTTATACTCTTATATAAATTCAAGTTTGTCGGGATATACCGGGGATGGTATCGGGATGCGGATCCTTACGATGTGTATGACTTTGACGACCCGGATGATTTTGCGGATGAATGGGCGGATGAGTTCGGGGATGGCGACTGGGAGGACGGATACGACGATGCTTTCGAATATTGGGAAGAGAATCATTGAAATTCACAGAATGGAGGATTAGGATGAAAACTGCGGTTGTTTATTATTCTCTGGAAGGTAATGTACGGTATGTGGCGGAGAAGATCGCCGGTGCCACCGGCGCGGATCTGATCGAGCTGGTCACGGTGAAAGCCTATCCGGACAAGGGATTCAAAAAGTTTTTCTGGGGCGGGAAGGCCGCCACGATGAAGGACAAGCCGGAGCTGGAGCCATACAGCTTCAAGGCGGAGGATTATGAACTGGTCGTGCTGTGCTCTCCGGTATGGGTCGGGACATGTACGCCGCCCTTCCGCACATTTTTAAGTGAGAATGACCTGACCGGACGCAAGGTGGCGGTCGTCGCGAGCAGCGCCGGCGGGAACGGGGAGAAATGTTTCCGGGAGCTGCAGGAAATGGCGCATGCGGATGCGCTTGTGGCGGAGCTTAGTCTGGTGGACCCGAAGGCGAAGCCTTCCGAGGATAAGGAACAGAAAATAGCGGCGTTCATAGAAAAGCTGAAATGACAAGGAGGATGGGCAGATGCAATTTCTGATCAGAGCGTATGACGGTGCGGGAAAACTGGAGAAACGGATGGAGGTTCGGCCGCTTCATCTGGAAGGAATGGCGCGCTTAAGCGATCATATCGTATGTGCCGGTGGTCTGCTGGATGAGGAAGGCAAGATGAAGGGATCGGCCCTGGTGATGGATTTTCCGGGACGCGAGGAGCTGGATGCGTATCTGGCACAGGAACCGTATGTGGTGGCGGATGTCTGGGAGCGGATCGAGGTGGAACCGATCAATGTCGTTCTCGCCAATCCGCTGAAGAAATAAGGGTTCGAAAGGGAGAGGAACATTGTTATCAGAGCGGACAGGAAAACGAATCAGCAGCCCCGTGCAGGACTATGTGCTCTTTGACCTGGAGACGACGGGGACCTCGTGCCGGACGGATGAGGTGGTGGAGATCTCGGCGGTGAAGGTCGCCGGTGGGATCGTCACGGAGGAATTTACGACGTTGGTAAATCCCGGGATGCCGATCCCGTTCTATGCGAGCGCCGTGAACGGGATTACGGATGATATGGTGGCAGGCAGCCCGTGCTTCGAGAAGGCCTTTGCGGACTTCCTCCGTTTTGCGGGGGATGCCATCCTCGTGGGGCACAATATCATCCGCTTCGACCTGCAATTTCTGTATCGTGATGCGGAGAAATACTGGGGGAAGACGGTTGGAAACGATTTTGTCGATACGCTGGAGATCGCCAGAGCGTACCTCCCGCAGCTGCACCATCACACGCTGGGGGACCTGGCGACGCATTACGGGATCAGCACGGCGGGTGCGCACAGAGCGCTGAACGACTGCCAGATGAACCAGCAGGTATATGAGCATCTGAAGCAGGAGATGGAGCATCCTTCGGATGCGGCAAAAGCGGTGCGGCGGTGTCCGCGGTGCGGGAACGTGTTGAAGCGCCGCAGCGGAAAGTTCGGGGAGTTCTGGGGATGTGCGAGCTACCCGGACTGCAAATATACGGCGAATATATGACAGCGAATGGATCACGGATGAGGGAAAAATATGATAACCGTAAATCTATACTATAAAGGCATAGGCGGGAAGGCACGTGCTTTTGCGGAAGAAATGGAATCCTCCGGCATTGCGGATGCGATCCGGGCAGAAGAAGGGAATCTGCGGTACGAATACTTTCAGCCGATCGGCGATCCGGAGACGGTTCTGCTGATCGATTCCTGGTCCGATCAGGCGGCCATAGACGCGCACCACGCATCTCCCATGATGAAGCAGCTTGCCGCTCTTCGTGACAAGTATGATCTTCACATGACGGTGGAACGCTACGTGAGCGATGAATATACACCGGATGAGAAGTATCTGAGGAAATGATGAAGGATCTGTAAATGACGGAATATCAAAGGGAATGGGCGCTTGCGAAGGAAGAACTGATGCGGGAGATGGAGCATCTCGGCTTCCCGCAGGATCTGGGAGATGCGATCGCAAAGCAGCTGGGGAGTCCGAAAGCGATACGGCGCATGAGCGCGTATCTGTACCATGTGCAGCCGGACAGCGCGGAGCTGGTGGTGGATGAGATGCTGGCGATCTGCAGCGAGATCGAGGCCTGGCGGAAGAAGAAAGCCGGTCAGGAAGCAAATGCCGCTTACAATGAGCTTCTGTACTACGGTCCGGGCGGCGATGAGGAGGAGCGTTCGTGTGATGCAGGCTTTCCGGATGGCAAATAGTGACAACCGGAGTTTTTCTGTGTAAAATAGATGGGGTTTATTTAGGAGGCAGCAATGGAAGTTATGGCAGGACGCATGGACCGCGGGTTCATGCAATATCAGAAAGAATTTGAAGACAAGGCACTGGAGGTGCTTCGCTCCGGCTGGTATATTCTGGGAAAACAGCTGTCGGATTTTGAGGAGCAGTTTGCGGAGTATACACATACGAAGGCCTGCGCGGGGGTCGGGAACGGACTCGATGCCCTGATGATCGCCTGCCGGATGCTTGGGATCGGACCGGGCGACGAAGTCATCGTACAGGGCAACACCTATATTGCCAGTGTGATGGGGATCACGATGAACGGAGCGACCCCCGTCTTCTGCGAGCCGGGGGAAGATTTCCAGATCGATCCTTCGAAGGTGGAGGCGCTGATCACGCCGCGGACGAAGGCGGTCATGGTCGTGCATCTCTACGGTGCGGTGACGGATATGGACGAGATCTGCCGTATCTGCAGGGAGCATGGGCTGCTGCTGGTCGAGGACTGTGCACAGGCACATGGCGCTACCTGGAAGGGAAAGGGGATCGGTTCCTTTGGCGATGCCGGATGCTTTTCCTTCTATCCCAGCAAGAATATCGGCGCGTTCGGCGATGCCGGCGCAATCGTTTCGCAGGACGAAGCGCTGATCCGCAAGGTGAAGATCTTCCGCAACTACGGCAGTGAGAAGCGTTATTACAACCAGATGGAAGGAACGAATTCCCGTCTCGATGAGATGCAGGCAGGCCTTCTGCAGGTGCGCCTTCGCCATGCGGAGGAGATCACGCGGGAGAGACGGGCACTGGCGTCCGTTTATACCGAAGGGATCAAGAATCCGAAGCTGCTCCTCCCCAAGGTCCGGGAAGGCTGTGATCCGGTCTGGCATCAGTATGTCGTTCGCTGCAAGGAGCGGGATGCGCTGATGGAGTACCTGAAGGAACGCGGCATCGGTTCCATCATCCATTATCCGATCCCGCCGCACCTCGCCGAGTGCTATGAGCGGCTCGGTCACAAGCGGGGCGACTACCCCATCACGGAGCATTACGCGGACACGGTGCTTTCCCTGCCGATGTACAATGGGATGACGCCGGAGGAGCAGGCCTATGTCATCGATGCCCTGAACCGCTTTTAAGTCCGGAAACGTCCGGCATGATTATCCTGGAAGGAATGGTACGGCATGAAGAGAGAGTTAAAGGATATGTTTCAGGTCCTGCAATTCAAAGACTTCGGAGACGAGCGCGGGAATCTGGTCGTCATCGAAGGAAGCGGCAAGGATCTTCCCTTTACGATTGAGAGGGTATTTTACATCTATGGATCTGACAGCACTGTCATAAGAGGGAATCATGCGAATCTCAATTCCGAGTTCGTCATGATCAATGTGGCGGGCAAGAGCAAGGTGAAGGTGGACAACGGAACGGAGTCCGAGATCATCGAGCTGGACCGTCCGATGATGGGACTGTATCTGTCGAAGATGCTCTGGAAGGAGATGTACGATTTTTCCCCGGATTCCATTCTTCTGGTGATGTCCAGCGAGCATTACGATGAGGCGGAGTATATCCGCGATTATGACCGGTATCTCGAGATCATGAAGGAAGAAGAAGACGAATGAGCAAAATTTCGATCATTATTCCCGTTTATTACAATTCGGACACGCTCGAAGATCTCTACAACGACATGAAAGCGAAGATCTTCGACCGGCTCGGGGACTTCGAGATCGTCATGGTGGATGACGGCTCGGGGGATGATTCCTGGGAGATCATGAACCGGCTGCGGGCGCAGGATGACCGCATCAAATGTGTGAAGCTCTCGCGTAATTTCGGGGAGCATGCGGCGCTGCTGGCCGGTTTTTCCGTGTGCACCGGCGACTGCGCGGTGACGAAGCAGGCGGATCTGCAGGAGGATTCCGAGCTGATCCTCGAGATGTACGAAAGCTGGAAGCGGGGCAACAAGGTGGTGCTCGCCGCGCGCGAGTCCCGAAAGGAGAATCCGGTGAAGGTCTTCCTGGCCAACCGGTACTACGGGATCGTTCGCAAGATGGTGAACAAAAACATGCCGGCCGGCGGCTGCGACTGCTACCTGATCGACCGCAAGGCGATCGAGGTCCTGAAGCTGATGGATGAGAAGAATTCCTCCCTCACGCTGCAGGTGATGTGGCTGGGATTTCAGACGGACGTCATCTATTTCGTCCGCAAGGATCGTGAGAAGGGCAAGTCCCGCTGGACCCTGGGCAAGAAGATCAAGCTCGCGATGGATTCCGTGCTGAGCTTTTCCTATGCACCGCTGCGCATGATGATGGGCGTGGGCGTGACATTCAATGTGGTGGCGTTGATCCTGCTGATCAGCGTCCTCGTGGAGAAGTTTACCCGCGGCGTGCCCATCGACGGCTGGGCTTCGATCATGTGTGTGCTGCTTTGCGGGCTCGGACTGATCATGATGATGCTGGGGATCATCGGCGAGTATATCTGGAGAGCACTGGATGCGTCGCGGAAGCGTCCGCCGTTCATCATCGATGAGGTGAAAGAGCGGGAGACCGGGACTCGTCCGCGGGAGCTGCAGGAGTATTCTGACGAGAAAAAGGTCTGATCCTCTGTATGCAGGCGGGTCTTATTGAGAAAACGCCTCCTTGACATTGGACCATGGATTGCATACAATAATACAAAAATGCTTTTCTGCATGGAGGGTGTCTATGGGAAGCGGTGATGTAAAGCAGGAAGTAACCGATAAGTATTCCCTGCGCGGACGCGTGTTTCAGAGACTCAGGGACGATATCCTGAGCGGAAAATATGAAGTCGGAGAGGAGCTCCGGGAGGTGGCCATCGGTGAGGAACTCGGCGTCAGCCGTACGCCGGTGCGTGAGGCGTTCCGTCAGCTCGAACTTGAGGGACTGATCCAGATCATCCTGAACAAGGGGGCCTATGTGGTCGGGATCAATGACACGGATGTGCGGGATATCTACCTGATCCGTGCGCGGCTCGAAGGACTTGCGGCGCGCTGGGCGGTGGACCGGATCACGGACGCGCAGCTCGAGGAGATGGAGGAGAATGTCTATCTGGCTAAGTTCCACGCCGAGAAGGGACATCTCGAGCAGATGTTTGACCTGGATAACCGTTTCCATGAGATCCTCTATGAGGCAGCCGGATCCAAGATGCTCGAGCATCAGCTGAAGGATTACCATCAGTATGTCCTGCGCGTGCGCAAGAAGACTTTGAACAATGCGAACCGCGGCCCTGCTTCGAATCTGGAGCATGAGGCGATCGTGGACGCCATCAAGAGCCGGAATGCGGATGAGGCGGAACGCCTGGCGCACCAGCATATCATCAATGCCTATGAAAATATGCTTAAGAACGGGTTGATCCGTCCGGAGGATTGATCTTTTCGTGGAGGCGAAGGGCCTTCCGGCATGCATAAGAAAGAGGAGAGGGAAGAAAAATGGCCAAGATTCAGATGAAAACGCCTTTGGTGGAGATGGACGGAGATGAGATGACTCGCGTCCTCTGGAAGATGATCAAGGAGGAACTGCTTAGCCCGTACATCGATCTGAAGACGGAGTATTATGACCTGGGGCTCGAGCACCGCAACGAGACCAATGATCAGGTGACTGTGGACAGCGCACATGCGACGCTGAAGTACGGGGTCGCGGTCAAGTGCGCGACGATCACGCCGAACGCGGCCCGCATGACGGAGTATCACCTGAAGGAGATGTGGAAGAGTCCGAACGCGACGATCCGCGCGATCCTCGACGGCACCGTCTTCCGCGCACCGATCCTCGTGAAGGGCATCGTTCCCTACGTGTCGAACTGGAAGAAACCGATCACGCTGGCGCGCCACGCGTACGGCGATGTGTACAAGAATGTGGAGATCAAGGTACCCGGTCCGGGCAAGGCGGAGCTGGTCTATACCGCGGCGGACGGCACCGAGATCCGCGAGACGATCCATGAATTCGATGGCCCCGGCATCCTGCAGGGGATCCACAATACGGAGAAGTCGATCCGCAGCTTCGCGCACGCGTGCTTTAATTACGCCGTGGATACGAAGCAGGATCTGTGGTTCTCCACGAAGGACACGATCTCGAAAAAGTATGATCACACCTTCAAGGATATCTTCCAGGAGATCTACGAGCAGGAGTACAAGGCGAAATTCGAGGAGCTGGGGATCGAGTATTTCTATACGCTGATCGATGACGCGGTCGCCAGAGTCATCCGCTCCGAGGGTGGTTTCATCTGGGCCTGCAAGAATTATGACGGTGATGTCATGTCCGATATGGTGGCGACGGCCTACGGCGATCTGTCCATGATGACCTCCGTGCTGGTATCCCCGAGCGGTGCGTACGAATACGAGGCGGCGCACGGGACGGTGCAGCGCCACTATTACAAGTATCTGAAGGGGGAGGAGACCTCGACCAATTCCATCGCGACGATCTTCGCCTGGAGCGGTGCACTGAAAAAGCGCGGAGAGCTCGATGCGCTTCCGGAGCTGACCGCCTTCGGCGAGAAGCTCGAGCAGGCCTGCATCAAGACCATCGAGGATGGCAAGATGACGAAGTCGCTCGCGCTGATCTCCACCTGTAAGGATCCGGTCATTCTGGATTCGCTCGGCTTTATCCGCGCGATTCGTGAGACTTTGGATACTTTGCTTTGATGACGGTTTAATCCGCAAGTTGTTCCCAGAGCTCCAGGGTGCTTTCGTAAGAGGCGTTCAGCTGTGACCGCTTCTGCGTAAGTTCCTGGAGCTTTACGGAATTGGAGGCATTCGCCGGATCGGAAAGCTGCGCGTCTACGAGCGCGATCTGCTTTTCGAGGTCGGCGATTTTTTCTTCGCATTTTTTCAGGTCATTTTCCTTTTTGCGCAGTCTCGCCTGTTCTTCCTTCTGGGCCTGCCAGTCGCCGCGCCCGCCGGAAGGAGCGGATCCGGAAGGGGATTTGGCGGGAGCGGAATCTGTGTTTCCGGAAGATGCGCCGGATGCGGTTTTTTGTCCTGCGCCGCTTTCCGCTTCTCTCAGCCGCCGGTCCGCGGCGAGCACATCCTCATGCTTTTCCAGATAATAATCATAATTCCCGATATAATTCAGGAAGCGCTGCCCGGTCAGCTCGAGGATCCGCGTCGCGGTGCGGTTGATGAAGTAACGGTCGTGCGAAACGTAGAGTACGGTGCCTTCATAGCCGCGGATCGCGGTCTCGAGGACCTCCTTGGAGAGGAGATCGAGGTGGTTGGTCGGCTCGTCGAGGATCAGGAAATTACAGTCGCTGAGCATGAGCTTGGCCAGGGAGAGACGTCCCCGCTCGCCGCCGCTTAAGTCACGGATCAGCTTGAAGACATCGTCGCCGGTAAAGAGGAAGGCGGCGAGGGTATTGCGGATCTCGGTGATCGTCATGACGGGATATTCGTCGGAGATCTCTTCAAAGACCGTCTTCTCCGGGTGCAGGACATGGTGCTCCTGGTCGTAGTAACCGATCTCCACATGGGAGCCCAGGGTGAATTCGCCTTCGTCGGCGCGCTCAAGTTCGTTCAGGATCTTGAGAAGCGTCGTCTTGCCCGTTCCGTTGTCGCCGATGATCGCGACATGCTCGCCGCGGGTGATCTCAAAGGAGACATCGGAGAAGAGGAGATGGTCGCCGAAGCCCTTGGTGAGCCCCTCGACCTTCAGGACATCGTGGCCGCTCTCGCGGTGCGGGGTGAGCTTAAGCTTCATCTCTGCATTCAGCTGTGTCGGGCGCTCGAGGACTTCCACCTTCGCGAGCATCTTTTCGCGGCTTTCCGCGCGCTTTATGGATTTTTCCCGGTTGAAGCTCCGGAGCTTTTCGATGACTTCCTCCTGGTGCCGGATTTCCTGCTGCTGGTTCATATAGGCCTTGAGCTGCGCCTGGCGGAGCTGCTCCTTTTTCTCGGAGTAGAGCGTGTAATTGCCGTTAAAGACGGTGCTTTTGCCGTTCTCGAGTTCGATGATCTTGGTGACGACGCGGTCTAAGAAGTACCGGTCGTGGGAGACGATGAGGACGGCACCGGGATAGCCCTTAAGATAGGTCTCGAGCCAGGCGATGGAGGACATGTCGAGATGGTTCGTCGGCTCGTCGAGGATGATGAGATCCGGGCGGTCGAGCAGGAGCTTGCCGAGGGCGACGCGGGTCTTCTGTCCGCCGGAAAGAGTAGCGATGGAACGGTCAAAATCGGCCTCCTCGAAGCCGAGACCTTTCAGAACGCCGATGAGCTCGCTCCGGTAGGCATAGCCGCCGGCGCGCTCGAAGCTCTCGGTCAGGCGCGCGTATAGCTCCATCAGGGCATCTAACGCTTCCCCTTCCGTGTGCTTCATTTTGCTTTCGCATTCCCGCAGCTTATGTTCTGTCTCGACGAGCTCCGCCTTCACGCTCAGAAGCTCCTCGTAGATCGTGTGGTCGGAGAGCACGGCCCCGTCCTGGGCCAGGTACCCAAGCGTCGCGCCCTTGGAGAGCGTGACGATTCCCTCATCGGGCGGATTTTCGCCCACGAGAATGCGAAGAAGCGTGGTCTTGCCTGCCCCGTTGATGCCGACCAGGGCTGCCTTTTCATGGGCTTCGATATGAAAGCTGACGTTGCTTAATACGACGCCGGTGACGAATTCTTTCCGGATATTCTGACAGGAGAGTAACATAACTACCTCATTATCGTTTTTTGGGGAGAACAGGAATCCCGCTAAATTTTATCGCATATTTCGCCGGTAATGTCAAATCCGCACCTCGGAAAATATGCGTAAAATAGGGCGTTTCACGAATTTTTACAAAAGAAAGAATAATTGACAATATTTTAACGCATATTTATAATAAGAACCAAATATGCTTTTCGCAGGGAATCATATTCGGAGGAGAATGAAAATGGTCGAAAAGGAAATCTCTCAGGCGGTGATCGGGCGTCTGCCGCGGTATTTCCGTTATCTCGGAGAGCTGAAGGATGATGGGGTGGAACGGATCAGTTCCCAGGAGCTGAGTGAGCTGATGCATGTCACCGCCTCCCAGATACGACAGGACTTCAACAATTTCGGCGGTTTCGGACAGCAGGGATACGGATACAATGTGGAATATCTCTACCGGGAGATCGGCAAGATCCTCGGACTCGACACGCAGCACAGCTTCGTGATCATCGGTGCGGGGAATCTGGGGAGAGCGCTGGGCAATTACCTGAATTTTGAGCGCAGAGGCTTTATTTTCAAGGGCATTTTTGACCGGGATCCATCGCTGATCGGGCGCGAGGTGCGCGGCGTACCGGTGCAGGGGATGGAGGCGCTGCCCGCTTTCCTTCGGGAGAATGCCATCGAGATCGCGGTGCTGACGATTCCGAAGAACAGCGCCGTCGGCGTCGTGGATACGCTGGTGGAGAACGGGGTGAAGGGCATCTGGAACTTCGCGCATGTGGATCTGAACGTGCCCGAGGGCGTGCAGGTGGAAAATGTCCATCTGTCCGATTCCCTGATGAAACTATCCTATAACATTTCCAGCGCACAGCCTGTGAAAAGCGGCAACGACTGATACGAGGATTTCCTATGAGCGAGTATTCGGGACGAGACAAGGAAGACAGTTTTCGAGAATCACTGACCGGGAAGGAAGTACCGGTGCTGACCCTCGATAATAAATGGTATCGTCTGCTTTCGCGGATCGGACACGAGGATGTACAGAAGCAGGAAAACCGGCTCAATGAGCTCCTGCGCCGGCAAGGCAAAATGAATACCGAGATCAAGGAGATCAAGCGCCTGAAGAAGGGCTTGATGGAGGAGATCGTTGCGCTGGCGGACGCGGCGCGTTCCGGTGATCAGGATTCCCTGAAGAAGCTCGAGCAAAAAAAGCTCCTCGTCGAGGAGTGCAACGAGCGGATGGCCACCTATGAGGACGACCTGATAGATGTGCCCCGGGAGATCGAGCAGATCAACAAGGAACTGATGCTCATGACCATGGAATGCTGTTATGAGACCATGCAGGAATACACCGACGACATCGAAGAGATCGAGGGCTGGGTGAAGCAGATCCGCATAGAGCTCAAGAAGCGGCTCGTCCGAAAGCAGGAGATGGAAGCGAAAAATCACGAGATCTATTCTTACATGCATGACATCTTCGGCGCCTCGGTGGTCAATCTATTTGATATGCGCTACAACCCTGCGGACAAGCATCCGATGAGCGCGCAGGAAGCGGGAAAGGACAAATAAGGCGGCAAGGCGATTGCCGCCTTTTCCGGGTAATATCGACATGGAAGTAATCTTACAGACGGAAACCGATCGCGGATATGTGGAAGTGGACCTCGGCGCCATCACGCGCAACTTCCGGATCTGTGCGGACAAAATGCAGCACGGCCAGAAGCTCCTCGCCGTTATCAAGGCCAACGGCTACGGGCATGGCGCGGTACCGGTGGCACGCAGACTCGAGGGCGAGCCGGGGCTGTTCGGATTTGCCGTGGCGACGGCGCAGGAAGCCTATGCGCTGCGCGGCGCGGGGATCACGTCTCCGATCCTGATCCTCGGCTATGTGGCGCCGGAGCATTACGAGCGCCTGATCCGAAGCAGGGTGCGGATCCCGGTCTTCCGGGCGGATCAGCCGGAGCAGATCGCACAGGCCGCGGCCCGCGCGGGGGAGCCTGCGCTGGTGCATCTGGCGGTGGATACCGGCATGGGACGGATCGGCGTGAGGCCGGACGAGGAAGGAATGGCTTATGTCCGCAGACTCCTTCAGACGAAGGGGATCCTTGCGGAGGGAATGTTCACCCATTTTGCGCGGGCGGATGAGACGGATCAGAGCTATTCGCAGCTGCAGCTCGGGCGCTTTACCGCGTTCCGGGACCGGATCCGGGAGGAGACCGGCTTTTCCTTCCGGTACTGCCATGCGTCGAACAGTGCGGCGATCCTGGAACTTCCGGAGGCGCATCTGGATCTCGCACGGATCGGCATCACGCTCTACGGACTCGAGCCTTCCGGAGAGGTGGATGTCGTGGGACCGGGCCTTACGCCGGCGCTGTCGGTCAAAAGCAGCATCGTCTTTTTGAAGACCCTGAAGCAGGGCGAGAGCGTCAGCTACGGGAGCCTGTACACGGCGCCGGAGGACCGGCGGGTGGCCACGATCCCGCTGGGATACGCCGACGGGATCCCGCGTGGGCTTTCCTGCAAGGGGAGCGTTCTGATCCGCGGACAGCGCTGTCCCATCCTCGGGAGAGTCTGCATGGACCAGTTCATGGTGGATGTCACGCACCTTTCCGAGGTATCCGAGGGGGACGAGGTCGTACTGCTCGGACGGCAGGGCGATGAGGAGATCCGCGCGGAGGAGATCGGAGCGATCTCCGGCCGGTTCAATTACGAGCTGGTCTGTCTTCTCACCGAGCGTCTGCACCGGGTGTACCGGGAGTAGAGACGCGCGGAGGGGTTCTTGTTTTTCCTTGTGAAATCAAGGCATAAATGATAAAATAAATCGGTATGGAATTTTTTAACCAAGTCATTCAGGAAAGAGGTATTTTATGTCAGGACATTCGAAATTTGCCAACATTAAGCACAAGAAAGAGAAAAACGACGCGGCCAAGGGAAAGATTTTTACCATTATCGGCCGTGAGATCGCGGTGGCCGTGAAGGAAGGCGGCCCGGATCCCGCCAACAATTTCAAGCTGGCTACGGTGATCGCGAAGGCGAAGGCCAACAACATGCCCAACGATACGATCGAGCGCGGCATCAAGAAGGCTGCCGGCGAGGGGCAGGGCGTCAATTACGAATACATCACCTACGAAGGCTACGGCCCCGGCGGCACGGCGATCATCGTGGATACGCTGACGGACAATAAAAACCGCACTGCAGCCAATGTCCGTGCGGCTTTTGCCAAGGGCAACGGCAATATCGGCACCCCGGGATGCGTGTCCTTCATGTTTGACAAGAAGGGCCAGATCATCATCGACAAGGAAGAGTGCGACAAGGACGGCGACGATCTGATGATGCTTGCGCTGGATGCAGGCGCGGAGGATTTCGACGAAGAGGAGGACAGCTTTGAGATCCTCACCGGTCCCGATGAGCTCGAGCCGGTCCGCAAGGCGCTTGAGGATGCCGGGATCCCGATGCTGAGCGCGGAAGTGACCATGATCCCGCAGAATTATGTCTCCGTCACCGATGAAGAGTCGGTCAAGCTGATCACCAGGATCCTCGACCTGCTTGAGGAAGACGATGACGTGCAGGCGGTATATCACAACTGGGACGAGTGATCCCAAAGGACGATGCTATGGACAGACTGGGAATCGTAGTTCCCTGCTACAATGAGGAAGAGGTCCTGAAGATCTCTTCCGAAGCATTGCGCGGGGTGCTGGACCGACTGGTCCGGTCAGGAAAAATATCGGATGACAGTTTTGTCATGTTTGTCAATGACGGGAGCAGGGATCGCACCTGGGAGCTGATCGAGGAGGAGCACAAAGCCCATCCGCATCAGGTCTTCGGTGTGAAGCTCGCCGGGAACGTGGGACATCAGTTCGCTCTGACGGCGGGGCTTACGACCGTCGCAACCATGTGCGACATGTCCGTATCCATCGACGCCGATCTCCAGGATGACGTGGATGTCATCGAGGAGATGGTGGACAAGTTCCACGAGGGCAAGGACATCGTCTACGGAGTCCGCAGGGAGCGCAAGACGGATACCTTCTTCAAGCGCACCACGGCCCAGGGATTTTATAAGCTCATGGATGCCATGGGAGTCAGGACGGTCTACAATCACGCGGACTTCCGTCTGATGAGTCGCCGGGCCATGGAACAGTTTTCCATGTACGGGGAGCGGAATCTGTACCTGCGCGGCATCATTCCCCTTCTGGGGTATGAGACGGACTGCGTGTATTACGACCGCAAGGAGCGTGTGGCCGGAGAGTCCAAGTACCCGCTCCGGAAGATGCTGGCGCTGGCCTTTGACGGAATCTCATCCTTCAGTACCCGCCCGATCTCCATGGTGCTGACGCTCGGCATCATAATCATGGTGCTGGCCATAGCGGCAGCGATCTATGCATTGGTATCCTACTTTATGGGGCGGGTGCAGCCCGGCTGGACCTCCCTGATTTTGTCGCTCTGGTTCCTCGGAGGACTGCAGCTTTTCGGGATCGGTCTCGTCGGAAAATACATCGGCAAGATCTACATCGAGGTCAAGCAGCGCCCGAGGTTCAACGTGGAAAAGGTTTTGGGGGATGGAGAGAAGGAAGACTAATCTTTTTTGGGATATCGGGTTCTGGCTCCTGTTTCTTCTGGGGGCCGGTCTGCGCTTTTTGCTCTGGCGCGGGCAGATCCTTACGTACGCTGCGGGGATCTGGACCGAGGCGGCCCGTGTGGGAGATACCCCTTCCCATTTTGTCACCGGGACGGCGGAGAGTTATGTTCTGATGCTGCGCGGTTTTTTCTATCTGGTGGGGAACCGCTTTGAGCTGGCGCTGTATCTGCAGTGGATCCTGTCCGCCGGTGTGATGGTTTTCTTTTATCTGTCCGCCAGGAAGCTTTTTGGTATGCTCGCCGGTCTGACCGGGTGCGCCGCATGGGCCTTTGTGCCGGTTGTGATGCGGGCCGAGATGGCGCCGGACCCTTCGATCTGGTTTCTGCTTTTGCTTCTGATTGTGCTTACTTTTTTGGGCGCTTTGTATCCCGTGCGTTCGCTCTGGGGCATCCCCGCGTTTTTGTGCGGCCTGCTCTGGGGGATACTGATCGCGGCAGAACCGGCGTCCCTGCTCTTTTTGCCCCTTGCCTTCGGGCTTTTGTCCCGGAAGGATTTTGAGGAGGATCCGGAATACCCTCCGGTTCCGCCCTTTATCGTGCTGCTGGTCAGCCTGCTGATCGGCTTTGGGGCTTCTGTTTTTTTGAATGCTTTCTTAAGTGGTGACACCATCCCCGGGATCCTGCGGTCCGTATTTCTCGATGAAGCGGGCAGCGCGGGGCAGGTGAGCTTTGCGCCTTTTTCGGTTTTCTTTCTGATCTGTGCGGGACTGGAGCTGATCCTCCTGTGCCTGATTTTTGTGACGCGGAGAAATGCATTTACGCTTCGCGGCATTTTGCTGATGGTAGTCCTGGCTGCTCTGTCGGTCTGGTCGGGCCTGGGCGCGGAGACGCGTTCGGCGACGGCTCTTCCTGTCGCGATCCCTTTTCTGGGCGCGCTGGCAGGCGTGATCGCGGAGCAGATCTATTTTTCCGCGCGTGCGCGCGGGGATGAGAAGGCTGAGGACCTTGCGCGGGAAGCGGAGCTGGAAAAGCAGCGCAGGGAAGAGAAGGAAAAGGGCCTGCTCGAGGTGCCGCTCCTGATGCCGAAGGCGAAGGAACGGTCGCAGCCGATGGAATACGATCTGGAGATCGGAACCGGGACGGATTATGACCCGGCGCATGACAAGTATGTGGATGGAGATGATTATGACATCTGATGCCGGTTCCGGCCCGGCAGCGATCCTGCTTTCGGGGGTCGCTTCGGGATCGTCGGCCTGCATCGGAGAGGATAGATGTGAGGTAGTGTATGGCTTCAACAGGCAGCGGCTCCCGCGGGAGCAATGCGAATCGGAGCGGCGGTGGGCGCAGACCGTCCGGCAAAGGCACCGGATCCGGTAGAAATGCCGGAGGCGCAAGGAGTGCCCCTTCCGCAAGGAGTACGGGCGGCGCGTCTTCCCGTGGCGGGAATCCCCCTTCCCGGCGGGAGACCCCCATCGAGCGGGCGCTCTACGAGGAGCGGGACGCCGAGATGACGCGGTCGGTCTTGCTGATCCTCGGAATGGCGGTTCTGGCATTTCTGTTTCTTTGCAATTTTCAGATCATGGGTAAACTGGGAAGCGCGGTGAGCGGTTTCCTTTTTGGCGTATTCGGGCTTCCTGCGTATGTCTTCCCCATCGCTGCGGCGGCGGGGGGCCTGTACGGACATTTTGCGCGCGGGCGCAGAGGGACGAATCGCAAGATCTGGACCGGCGTGCTGGCCTTTGTGCTCGTCGGGATTGTGTGCGATCTGGCGGCCGGATATGCCGCGGAGATGATCGCGTCCGAAGCGCCTTTTAAATGGTCACAGATGTACGGAGTCTGTCTGGAACACCGCGCCGGCGGCGGACTGATCGAGGGAAGCGTATCCTTCTTCCTGCAGCATCTGCTGGGCAAGGTGGGGACGATCCTGATCCTGATCGCCGGATTTGCCGTGACGATCGTGCTCTTTACCGAGCGATCCCTCTGGGGATATCTGCGCAGCGAAGGAGCGTACCTCCGCGAGGAGCGGGAGATGCGCAGACAGGAGCGCGAGACGCAGGAGGACAGACGCCGGGAGGAACTGGCGGCGCGCAGACGCGAGCGTCTCGAGGCCCGTTCGAACCGTGCGGAGGATGGCAGCGAAGACGGCAGGATGCCGGAGGAGGAGCGGCAGCTTCCGGCACAGACGGATGCTCAGGATCTGCCCGCGGAGACGGAGGATCGCACCAGACGTCAGCAGACCTCGGCACTTACGGAGGCGGAGAAGGTGCGCCTTCGCAGACAGCAGGCGGCGGAGAAGGCACAGGAGCGCAGGGAGCTGCGGGAGCAGAAGGCGCAGCTAAAGCTCCAGGAGCGCCAGCTTCGCAGAGAAGAGAAGGAGGCCGGAGCGATCCTTCAGGTGCTGGAGCCTCCGAAGCATACACAGGAGATGCACGAACTGACCCTTCCGGAGGACGAAGAGATCTATGCTGGGAACGGGGAAGAAGGGATGGATGGATACGGGCAGGAGCCTGCTCCGGTGCCCTTCCGCAGCTCCGTACTCGAGGAGAAGATCCCGGTCCGCAATACCCACCGGGTGTCGCTGGTCGGTGATCAGGATATGACAGAACTGTCGGTAGAGGATCCGGATGCGGGAGCAGATCTGCCCGCATATCCCGAAGAGCCTAACCGCAAGGAGCCGGAACGCCCGGTGGCGAAGCCCGCTGCGGAGCGCGTATCCGAAGCGGCGCCTGCCCGCACACCCGTGCCGGCTCGTCCGAAGAGCGCAGCACCCGCCCCTGCCCAGGAGGAGAAGGGTACGCGGAGCATGAAGGAATACCAGTTCCCGCCGTATTCGCTCCTCAAGGCCGGCAAAGTGCGTCAGGGATCGCACCGAAAGGAGATCGAGGAGACCAGCCGCAAGCTGGTGGAGACGCTCGAATCCTTCGGTGTCGGCGTGACGATCACCGATGTCAGCCAAGGACCGACCGTTACGAGATATGAGATGATGCCGGAGCAGGGCATCAAGGTGTCCAAGATCGTGGGCCTTTCCGATGATATCAAGCTCAGCCTCGCGGCCGAGGATATCCGCATTGAGGCGCCGATCCCGGGCAAGTCCGCGATCGGTATCGAGGTTCCGAACAGTGAGAATTCGGCGGTTCCGCTCCGTGATCTGATCGAGAGCAATGAGTTCCGCACCTTTGATTCCACGCTTGCCTTCGCGGTGGGCAAGGACATCGCCGGCAAGCCGGTCGTGTCGGATATCGGCAAGATGCCCCATGTCCTGATCGCCGGTGCCACCGGATCCGGTAAGTCCGTCTGTATCAATACGCTGATCATGAGCATCCTCTACAAGGCGCGGCCCGAGGAGGTGCAGATGGTGTTGATCGATCCGAAGGTGGTGGAGCTGTCGGTCTACAACGGGATCCCGCATCTGGCGATGCCGGTCGTGACCGACGCGCGCGCTGCTTCGAGTACGCTGCAGTGGGCCGTGTCCGAGATGGAAGCGCGCTATCGCAAATTTGCCGACGCCAAGGTGCGTGATCTGAAGAGCTACAACGAGCATCTGACGAAGATGCGCAATGCCGGAGAGGAAGCCGGCCCGAATCTTCCGAAGCTGGTGATCATCATCGATGAGCTGGCAGATCTGATGATGGTGGCCTCGAAGGATGTCGAGGATTCCATCTGTCGTCTGGCACAGCTGGCCCGTGCGGCGGGGATCCACCTGGTCGTCGCAACGCAGCGTCCCAGCGTCAATGTCATCACCGGCCTCATCAAGGCCAATATGCCGAGCCGAATCGCATTTGCCGTATCGAGCGGTGTGGACTCCCGTACGATCCTCGACAGCTTCGGCGCGGAGAAGCTGCTCGGCAAGGGCGATATGCTCTTTTACCCGCAGGGTTATACGAAACCCGCGCGTCTGCAGGGCGCGCTGGTGACCGACGACGAGGTCGGTGCGGTCATCGATTTTCTGAAGGTACAGCATCTGCACAATGAATATGCGCAGGAAGCACAGGAGGCGGTAAAGCAGGTGTCCGAGTCGGCTGTGTCCGCTTCTTCCGCGGGTGCCGGGGGAGATTCCTCCGACGGGGAGGACGAGCTTTTCGTCGAGGCAGGCCGAGCCGTGGTCAGCAGCAAGAAGGCGACGATCGGCTATCTGCAGCGCATGCTTAAGATCGGCTTCAACCGCGCGGCCCGGATCATGGACGCGCTGGCGGATGCCGAGGTCGTGGGACCCGAGCAGGGGACCAAGCCCAGAGAGGTCCTGATGACCGAAGAGGAATTTGAAAGCTTTCTGCAGAGCAGGGGCTGAGAAACAGTTACACAAACGCAGGTTCAGAGGAGTGAGCATTTATGAAATCGGATATCGAAATCGCACAGGAAGCCGTCATGCTTCCCATCACCGAGGTAGCACAGAGCCTGGACATTCCGGCGGAAGAGCTTGAGCTCTACGGCAGGTCCAAGGCCAAGCTCTCGGAGGAGTTTCTGGCGGGTCTGAAGGACCGGCCGGAGGGAAAGCTGATTCTGGTGACGGCCATCAATCCCACCCCGGCGGGAGAGGGCAAGACGACTGTGACGGTCGGCCTCGGACAGGCCTTCGGCAAACTGGGGAAAAAGGCAGTCATCGCGCTGCGGGAGCCCTCCCTGGGACCGTGCTTCGGCATCAAGGGCGGTGCGGCCGGCGGCGGCAACAGCCAGGTGGTTCCGATGGAGGATCTGAACCTGCATTTTACGGGGGATTTCCATGCGATCACCTCCGCGAACAATCTGCTTGCCGCGATGATCGACAACCACATTCAGCAGGGAAACGCGCTGCGCATCGATACGCGCCAGATCATCTGGAAGCGCGCGATGGATATGAACGACCGGGCCCTTCGCAACATTGTGGTTGGCATGGGCAGCAAGGCGGACGGCTTTGTCCGCGAGGATCATTTTGTCATCACGGTGGCCAGCGAGATCATGGCGATCCTGTGCCTGGCAACGGACATGAAGGACTTAAAGGAACGTCTCGGACGGATCCTGGTGGCCTATGACCTGGACGGCAATCCGGTGACCGCACAGCAGATCGGCGCAGTCGGCTCCATGGCGGCGCTTCTGAAGGACGCGATCAAGCCGAATCTCGTGCAGACGCTGGAGCATACGCCGGCGCTGGTCCACGGCGGTCCCTTTGCCAATATCGCGCATGGGTGCAACAGTGTCCGCGCGACAAAAGCGGCGCTGAAGATGGCGGATTACTGCATCACGGAGGCCGGCTTCGGCGCGGATCTCGGTGCGGAGAAATTCTTTGATATCAAGTGCAGACAGGCCGGACTGAAGCCCGGTGCGGTCGTTCTGGTCGCTACGATCCGTGCACTCAAATACAACGGCGGCGTTCCCAAGACGGAGCTCGGCAGCGAGAATCTGGAAGCCTTGGAGCGCGGCATCGTGAACCTGGGAAAGCACATCGAGAACCTGGGAAAGTACGGCGTTCCCGTCGTTGTAGCGCTCAATGCCTTCGTATCCGATACGCAGGCCGAGATGGATTTTGTCAGGAATTACTGCGAGAGCAGAGGGAGCGAATTCGCCCTGGCGAAGGTCTGGGAGAAGGGTGGCGAAGGCGGCACGGAGCTCGCGGAGAAGGTGCTCTATGCGCTTGAGCATAAGACTTCGCAGTTCCATCCGCTCTACGAGGACAGCCTGCCGCTTCGTGATAAGATTCGGAAGCTGGCGCAGGAGATCTACGGGGCGGACGATGTGGAATACGAAGGGTCCGCTTCCAAAAAGCTTCAAAAGCTGGTGGATCTCGGGTACGACCATCTGCCGGTCTGTGTGGCGAAGACGCAGTATTCCCTGTCGGATGACCCTTCGCTCCTGGGGCGTCCGCAAGGCTTCAAAATGCACGTGCGCGACGTCTATGTATCCGCCGGAGCAGGCTTTGTCGTGGTCCTCACGGGCGATATCATGACGATGCCCGGTCTGCCGAAGAGTCCTGCGGCGCTTCGGATCGATGTGGACGAGAGCGGCAAGATCACGGGATTGTTCTGAGAATATAAGAGAGTGCGCAAGGCGCATTCCTCAAAACGGAGGTATCCAGATGGCAAAGATCATCGATGGGAAGAGTATTTCCCAGCAGGTGAAGGATGAGGTAAAGGAGCAGGTATCAAAGCTCGCGCAGGAAGGTGTAACGGTCACGCTGGCGGTGATCCAGGTGGGTGCGGATCCGGCGAGCAGCGTCTATGTGCGCAACAAGAAAAAAGCCTGCGAGGCGGTCGGGATAGGGTCCGAGAGCTACGAGCTTCCGGAGGAGACATCGCAGGAGGAGCTCTTAAAGCTTATCGATACGCTGAACGAGCGGCCGGAGGTCGACGGGATCCTGGTGCAGCTTCCGCTGCCGGGACATATCAATGAACAGATCGTCCTGGACCGGATCGTTCCGGGCAAGGAGGTGGACGGTTTCCATCCGCAGAATGTGGGATGTCTTTCCATCGGAAAGCCGGGCTTTGTCTCCTGTACGCCGGCGGGCGTGATCCAGCTGCTGAAACGCTCCGGGATCGAGATCGCCGGGAAGGAATGTGTCGTGATCGGACGCAGCAATATTGTCGGAAAGCCGATGGCCATGCTGCTGCTGAAGGAGAACGGCACCGTCACGGTCACCCATTCGCGGACGAAGGATCTGCCATCCGTCACGCGGCGCGCGGACATCCTTGTGGTCGCGATCGGGAAGCCGAAGATGATCACGGCGGACTATGTGAAGGAAGGCGCGGTGGTGATCGATGTCGGCATCCACCGCATGGAAGACGGAAAGCTGTGCGGGGACGTGGATTTTGCTTCGGTGGAGCCTGTGGCTTCCGCCATCACTCCGGTCCCGGGCGGCGTAGGACCGATGACGATCGCCATGCTGATGCACAATTGTCTCGAATCGGTTCGTTTATCCGGAAAAGCGAAATAAGAGGTTGCCATGAAATGTCCGATCTGCGGGGCACCCATGAAGGACGGAACCCTCTACTGTGAGCATTGCGGGGAGGAGATCCGGATCGTGCCCGAGTTTGAACCGGAACTGGATAAAACCTATCGCCAGACGATTGAAGATATGACAAGCGGACTCTGGAAGGAGGACGGAAGGCAGGGAAAGCAGGGGGAGGCGCCGAAGCAGGAGCCGGAACCGAAGCGAAAGCCGAAGCGGGAAAAGGTTCCCGCGGCCGGGCAGGAACACCCCGGAAAATCCTTCACCCAGAGACTGATCGCCAGACTTCCATCACCGATGCTCTGGATCGTGATCTGCCTGATCCTTCTGATGGGACTCGTGGCCGGCGGGCTGGGGTATCTTCGGTATATCAATCTGGACTCCACCAAATGCTCCAGGGCGGAAAAAGCCGTGGAGAACGGGGATTATGATTATGCCATCACCGTGTACAGGGGACTGCTTGCGGGGGATCATCAGAATCCGGAATACCTGGAGAAGCTGGCGGAGGTTTACCGGTTATCCGGCAATGAAATTCTATACGAAAATACGCTGTGGGAACTGACGCAGAGTCCCGAACGCACGCAGGAGCAGTACCGGCGGGCCTATGAGGAACTGATCGGGATCTACGCGGGGCTGGAGGATTACGAGGCTCTGACAGATCTTCTGAGCGGCTGCGAGGACGCGGAGCTGGTGGCAAAATATGCCGCCTACCTGCCGCCGAAGATATCTTTCAGCATCCCGGGCGGGTATTACGATTCCCCGCAGCTGTTAAAGCTCGAGGCGACGCAGCAGGGGACGATCTATT
>JAFYEE010000196.1 GCA_017544405.1 Lachnospiraceae bacterium | reverse complement strand
TCTTTCGATCGGAACAGTATTAGACCAGAGGCATGAAGTGAAAAAAGATCGTATCATCAAATTAATAGCAAGCGTTACTATATGTGTTTTTCTGGCCGGCTGCGGTGGAAAACCGGAAACGGCAGAGCCGGTCAGTCTGCAGGAGATGGCGCAGCCGATTAGTATGGAAGCCGGTGCCGGCGAAGCGGATCCTTCCGGACAGGAAGCAGAGGAACCGGCTGCGTCCGCCCAGAGCGGTGCCCGGGACGAGCAGGAAGGAGCTCTGAATCCTTCCGATCCGGGAGCGGAAGAGGAGATTTCCGGGGAAGCGTCTTCAGAGGAACCGATCCCCGAATCGGGGGATACCACCGATCCGGAGAATGGAACGGGTACGGAGGACGGTGCTTCTTCCGGGACACCGGATGCGTCCGGGGAGCCTGCAGGCGGAGCGGAAGGAACCGGGCAAGGCGACACGGGAGAGGAATCTTCCCCGGACAGTGGGGACGGCACGGATGGAGGGAATACCGGAAGCGGGCCGAACGGGTATATCGTAGCGATCGATGCCGGTCACCAGGCGAAAGGCAACAGCGAGAAGGAACCGATCGGGCCGGGAGCCTCTGAGTCCAAAGCAAAAGTGTCCGGCGGAACCAGAGGCGTTTCCACGGGATTGGCGGAATATGAGCTGACGCTGGCAGTGGCGCTGCAGCTGCGCGATGAGCTGGTGAACCGCGGCTATCAGGTGGTGATGGTGCGGGAGACCAATGATGTCAATATCAGTAACAGTGAACGGGCGGCGATCGCCAACGATGCAGGAGCGCATGCCTTTATCCGCATTCATGCGGACGGCTCGGACAATTCGGAAGCACAGGGAGCCATGACCATCTGTCAGACGCCGTCAAATCCATATAATGGTTCACTTTATGAACAGAGCAGGTCTCTTTCGGACCATGTGCTGGACAGCTTTGCGGAAGCGACCGGCTGTAAGAAACGGAAAGTCTGGGAGACGGACACCATGAGCGGCATCAACTGGTGCAATGTTCCCGTCACCATTCTGGAGATGGGATTTATGACCAATCCGTCCGAGGATGAACGGATGGCCAGCGCGGATTATCAGCAGAAGATGGTTCAGGGAATTGCCAACGGAATTGACGCATATCTGGGTCTGTAAACCGGTTTCGTTTCAGAGGCTATTCGGAGCGCAGGGGACGCCCGGGGTGGAAGGCTCAGGCCCGGTCGATCCGTAACAGGGAGTTTCAAGGAGGGAAAGTATGAACAGCAGTACACAGGATCTAATGAATCAATTGCAGGCCTACAGCCAGGGATCTGCAGCAATCAGCAGTGTCGGAAATATCATCAGTTTCATCATGTCGGTTCTGGCGATCATCGGTATGTGGATGGTTTTCAACAAGGCATCCGACCATGGCTGGGCAGCCATCATCCCGTTTTACCGGGACTATGTGCTGTGCCGGGTAGCCCGGAAAAAGAACCTGTTCTGGCCGTATCTGATCTGTCAGGTGGTGACCTGTATCAGCTCCATCATTTTCTTTATTTCGTTTCTTACATTTTTCTTTTCCATTATCGGCACAGCCATGACTTTGGATGCTGACAGCATTCTGACAGGGTCATCCGTCGGTATAGTCCTGTCGTTTATCACGATGACCATAGCTTCCATCGCAGCCTTCGTCATCCGTATTTTCATTTACATCGGACTGACCAGATGTTTTGGCCTGAATGGTGGATGGGTGGTAGGGCTGATCCTTCTGTCCGGCGTCTTTTTCATGATCATGGGCGTATCGGATAACATCTGTTATATCGGCGACGGTTCAGGCGACTACAGCCAGTCCTACGGCCAACCGTATGGTCAGTCCTATGGCCAGTCTTACGGCCAGCCCTATGGGCAATCCTATGATCCGTCCAATGGTCAGCCTTACGGACAGGATGCCCAGAACGTCTACGGACCTCAGGGAAATCCGTCGCAGCAGAGCAATCCGTACCAGCAGGGTAACCAGTCTCAGCCGGGTAACGACTCGTCAAATCCTTACCAGAACTGAGAAGCATAGGGACGGAAACTGATTTCCGGGTGAAAACATGGGAGAGAGAGTGATCTTTCATATTGATGTCAATTCTGCCTTCCTCTCATGGTCTGCCGTCAAGGCGCTGGAAGAGGATCCGAATGCCCTGGATCTGCGCACGGTCCCTTCCGCGGTCGGCGGGGATATCAAAACGCGGCATGGCATCATTACCGCCCGTTCGATTCCGGCCAAGCAATACGGGATCAAAACGGGAGAGCCGGTGGTGAAGGCGCTTCAGAAGTGCCCGGAGCTGATCCTGGTGCGCGGAGATTTTGCGACGTATCGCAGGTATTCCCATGCCTTCATGGAAATTCTGCGAAAATATGCTGTGGTGGTCGAACCGGCTTCCATCGACGAGGCCTTTCTGGACATGACAGGAACGGAGGGGCTTTTTGCGGAGGAGATCGCAGCCGGAGATCCCTTTCCGGTCTGCGCGGCCCGGGTGATCAAGGACGAGATCCGGGATACTCTGGGATTTACGGTAAATGTCGGCATATCGTGCAACAAGCTTCTGGCCAAGATGGCCAGTGATTTCCGGAAGCCGGATCGGATCCACACGCTGTATCCGCAGGAGGTTCCGGAGAAAATGTGGCCGCTCCCGGTCGGGGCTCTGTACGGATGCGGGGCGAAGACGGCTGCACGCCTGAACGATCTGGGAATACGCACCATCGGAGAAGCGGCGAAAGCGGATCCGGTCATGCTGCGGAAGATTCTGGGAGAGAAGGGCGGTGAATACATTCACGCCGCGGCGAACGGGTACGGCAGTGATGTGGTCAGCGACGAGCAGGAAGCAGCCAAAAGCTATTCCAATGAGATTACGACCGCCGAGGATGTCACGGCGTTAAATTACCAGACGCTCGGAATCGAGCTCTTGCATCGTCTGGCGGAGAGCGTGTCCAGGCGTCTGCAGAGAGACAATGTGAGAGCCTATACCATCGTGGTCACGGTCAAAACCGCGGGATTTCACAGGCATACCAGGCAGACGACCCTGCGGGATGCGACCAACCGGGAAGAAGTGATCTTCCAGACGGCGGACCGACTGATGCGAGGTCTTCTGTTCGGAGAGGAGGCTGCTCCTCTGACCCGGGAGAAGCGCGGAAAGCAGACACCGGATAACGGCGGAGCTTTGATCCGGGAAAAATCCGGATACCGGGCGCAGGAGGACGGCGGACTGCTGGCAAGGGAGGACGGGATCCGTCTGATCGGAGTCGGTGCGGGCAAGCTGGAGGATTCGCCCTTTGAACAGATGGATCTGTTTCAATGGCTGGAAGAAGCGAAAAAACAGAAGGAATCCGCACAAAATGAGGAGAAAACCCGCAAGCTGCAGGAAATGCTGGACAATGCTAACGGGCGTTATGGAAATGGAGCTTTGACGAAGGGGTTTCGGATAGAACATGAGTAAAAAATCCGTTGCACTTACTTTTGATGATGGCCCGAATACGACTGTGACGCCGCTCGTTCTGGATCTTCTGGAACAGTATGGGATCCGTGCCAGCTTCTTTCTGATCGGTGAAAATATCCGGGGAGAGGCGGTCCGGGTGGCAGAGCGTGCGCGGGATATGGGCTGCGATATCTGCAATCATTCCTTTACGCATCCCGCGATGCCGAATCTTTCGAAGGAACAGATGGAAGAAGAGATCCGTAAGACGGATGATCGGATCCGGGAGATTACCGGTGAGACGACGCGCTTTTTTCGCCCGCCTTACATCGCTGTAAGTGATCTGGTCTATGATACCGTCGATAAGATCTTTATCTGCGGGCAGGGATGTGAGGACTGGATCCCGGAGACTTCCGTACAGAAGAGAATCGATCTGACGCTTGGAAATATGAAGGACGGCATGATGGTACTCCTTCATGACAGCGCGGAGAATTACCGGACCGTGGAAGCGCTGAAGACGATCATTCCCGAGCTTTTGAAGCAGGACTATGAGTTCCTGACGGTTTCGGAACTGTTCGAGCGAAGGGGGGTCACCCCGAAGCCGCATGAGCACGTGATCTATACGGTTGTTGGAAATACGCAGGGCGATTGATGTTCGCGGTTTTGTGGAAAACCGGGCATCCGCCGGAAAGGAGGGCGCATATGGGGAGGGAAGATCTCACCATGCAGGTGACGCAGCCTTTTTCCAAGGATGGGGAGAAGTATGCATTTGTACAGTTCTCGGACGGAGAGCGCCTGGCGGAAGGAAAGATTCCGGACTGTAAGATCCTGTCCTCGAAGGGATTTACGGAAGCGGAAGTGGCAGACCTGGAAAAATATATGCAGGGCAATCTGGCACAGCTCAAGAAAATGGCGGCGGGCGTGCGGCCCATTGATGCTTTTCTCAAACAATAACAGTTGTAATAATACATGGCGGCAACAGAAGAAACAGATGCAGAGGAGGTATGTGTATGGTTACAGTGAACAGTCGTAAAGTAGCGATGATCGGTTGCGGATTCGTCGGATCTGCTTCCGCTTTTGCACTGATGGAGAGCGGACTGTTTTCCGAGATGGTGCTCATCGACGCGAATGTGGCGAAGGCAGAGGGGGAGGCGCTGGATATTGCGCACGGACTTCCTTTTGCCCAGCCGATGGAGATTTATGCCGGAACCTATGATGATATCACGGATGCCGCGATCGTCGTCATCAGCGCCGGCGCCAATCAGAAGCCGGGTGAGACCAGACTGGATCTGGTGAAGAAGAATACCGCGATCTTCAAGAGCATTATCCCCGAGCTGACGAAGCGTGATTTCCAGGGAATCCTGCTGATCGTAGCCAATCCGGTGGATATTCTGACCTATGTGGCTACGAAGCTTTCGGGCTTCCCGGAGCATCGTGTCTTCGGTTCGGGTACGGTGCTGGATTCCGCGAGACTGAAATATCTGCTCGGTGAACACCTGGGTGTGGACAGCAGAAGCGTTCACGCGTTTGTGATCGGTGAGCACGGAGACAGCGAGATCGTCGCCTGGTCCGGGGTCAATGTGTCGGGTGTGCCGCTCAGCAAGTTCTGCGAGCTTCGCGGCTATTATGAACATGAGGCTTCCATGGACCGCATCGCGGAGAATGTGAAGAACAGTGCCTATGAGATCATTGAGAAGAAGCAGGCGACCTATTACGGGATCGCGATGAGTGTGCGTCGGATCTGTCAGGCGATCATTCGCGATGAGAAGTCGATTTTGCCGGTATCCACCATTCAGCACGGGGTCTATGGCATAGATGGGGTATCTCTGAGTATGCCGGCCGTGGTGGGAGAGCATGGCGTGGAGACGCAGGTTCCCATCGCCCTCAATGAGGAGGAGCAGGAGAACCTGAAGAAATCCGCGGAAGCATTGAAGGCTGTAATCGCTGATCTGGATTTGTAAGGAGAAAAGTATGGATCATCCGGACGAGGCTTTGCTGGAAGAAGTGATGGCGCATCTGGACCGCGAGGTCGGGATCGGAGCCATGCGTATGAGTGTCGGTACCGATGATGCGCAGAAGGAGCATTCCGTGGTGTCCCATAAATGCTGCAAAGCATACGGAATGGACGCATCGGAGACGGTGGCACGGCTGGATATGTATTCCGATCTCTACCTGAGCAAAGGGGAGAATTGATATTGAAGGAAATCTTGCAAAAAATGGTATAATTGGGGCTCCGGTAGGAGAAAAAATACTCTGCATCCTTGAAATGTCCCTGTTTTCAACGGATAGCGCCTAGATTTTGTTGCAGGATTATATGCACACCACTAGATATTGAAATTGTCATAATTGAGGATTTTGTTGAAATAATAGGACCACTTTCCGAGGGCCGGGGACGGCAGGCGGGGGGTGGTCTTTTTGCGCGTACCTCCTGTAGCGGAAAAGGAAATATTTTTCTTGACAAGGAAAGCAAGATGCGCTATATACATTGTATAAAACATAATGTTACAAAATACAACACCGGTGAAGAACAGATCAGAAAGGATGAATTTCATGAAAATCTATGATTTTACGGTAGAGGCGAATGATGGAGCGCAGGTATCGCTGAAGGACTATGAAGGAAAAGTGCTTCTGGTGGTCAATACGGCGACGAAGTGCGGATTTACCCCGCAGTATGAGGGCCTGGAAAAGCTCTATGACGCTTATAAGGACCAGGGGTTTGTCATTCTGGATTTCCCCTGCAATCAGTTCGCTTTTCAGGCGCCGGGAGACGATGAGAAGATCGATTCCTTCTGTAAGCTCCGGTATGATACCAAGTTCCCCCGCTTCCGGAAGATCAAGGTGAACGGACGGGAAGAAGCACCGCTTTACACCTGGCTGAAGAGTCAGAAGCCCGGACGGATCCCCTGGAATTTTGCCAAGTTCCTGATCGACCGCGAGGGAAATGTGGTCGAGCGCTTTGCCCCGACGGACAAACCCGAAGACCTGACAGAGCAGATCGAAGCACTGCTCAGGAAATAAGTACCTCCGGCCTGTGCTGTGCGCAGGTCGCTTACATCCCCCCCTATGTAAAAATCCCGCGAGCTCATGCCCACGGGATTTTTGCTGTATGGAAGGGGCCGATCCTTTATTCCCGGTCCGGGGCCTGTGCCCGGAGATCCGCCTGGTACCGGTCAAGAAGCTGATAGATGGCCAGATAAGGGTCCTGCGTGACACCGATCCGGTCGCCGAGCTCGAAGACATCCGTGCCGCCGGTGGCCCGGGGCCAATAGGGAAGAATGGAGTCCGCATCCTTCATCTGCCGGTGTGCGCCCAGGACTGCGGTGCTTACACCGCGAGCATTGTCCGAGCCTTCGGTGTATGACCCGGGTGCTCCGTTCGGATCGCCGTATTTTGCAAAATTCACCCAGTAAGTCTGCATTTTGGCTGAGAGATTGTAATCCTCCGGCGCGTAGATGCCGGGATGACGCCAGAGATTGCCGAAGACATAGGGCAGCTCTCCCGCATGAATGCAGCCAAGGGAGGCGTTGGATCTCGTAAAGTAGTATTCGTAAACCGGGCGCCCCTGCTCCAGCAGGTATCTGGTCCAGAGATAGTGGCTGTAGGTAAACCAGGCGGCGCTGTAGACCTCATTGAGCGCGCCCTTGGCTTCGCCGCCGGTATCGATGATGAACGGCCGGTACTGCGCTACGCTGCCTGCCGGGATCAGCCTGGCGGCTTCCTCCGCGTAGCTTCCGAGGATCGGACGCATCAGCTCCGTGTAGTTTTCCGCAGTGGCTTTGGTATCCATCAGAAAGACATCCGCCTCGTGCGCATTGAAGCCGTTCAGAAGGGCCTCTTCATGGTTTTCCCCCTTTTCGTAGGTCAGATAGGGCTGCTCGGCGATCGCGTAGCCGTCCACGGTCATGGCGGAATTCTGGTATTGTGTGGCAAAAACCTGCGCCGCAGGCATGGAGCGGAGGTCCTCCAGGGAGGAGGCACCGAGGTCCTTAAGGATCTTTCGTCCGGTTTCGAGCGCCTCGTCATAGGAGCGGAAGGTATGGTAAGGCCGGTAAGCCAGCACGGAGCTGCTCTCCGCGATCGCCCTGCGGAAAAGTCCTTCGGAGAGCGGTGATACGCAGAGCGCATTGATGCTCGAGGATCCGGCCGATTCGCCGCAGATGGTTACCTGGTCCGGATCTCCTCCGAAGGCGGCGATATTGTCCCGGATCCAGCGCAGACTCTGCACCTGGTCGAGGAGGCCGTAATTGCCGGTCGTGCCGTTCGGGGACTCGGATGCGAGCTCTTCGAGGGCGAGATAACCGAAGATATTCACGCGGTAGGCGATGTTGACCACCACGATGTCCTGGCGTGCCATGTCCTCTCCGCGGTATTCCGTATACCAGGGCTGTCCGCTTGTAAGGCTGCCGCCGTGGATATAGACGAGCACGGGGAGCTGATCGCCGGCCTTGGCCGATGCGGGGGCGTAGACATTCAGATACAGGCAGTCCTCGCTCATTTTGATCCGGTAATTGTCCGAAAAATCCAGCCACCGATAGTCATGGTAGCCGAGCAGATGGTAGAGGCTGTCCATGAGGGGCGCAGCTTCCTCGGACTGATAGGCCTCCGGTGCAAAATGATCACAGGAGCGCACTCCTTCCCAGGGCTCCGGCGCCTGCGGTTCCTTCCAGCGAAGGTCTCCGACCGGGGGCTTCGCGTAGGGGATCCCGGCATAGACTTTGACGGTTTTGTCCGCATTGTAGACACCGGTCAGCTGTCCCTGTTCCAGCGTGACGACCTCGGTCACCTCCGGATGACGGACCTCCACGGCCGGGACGAGCGCCTCGGTCGGTTCCGTGAGCTTCAGATTCAGAAGCAGCAAAAGGATGAACACTGCCCATACCGGAAGCGCCTGCTTCACCGTCCAGTGCTCCTTTTTCCGGAGCAGGATCCGGGCAGAGATCAGAATCAGGTACAGACCGGCGGCGATCAGCCAGCCGAAAAATTTATTTTTGGACAGATCCATCAGCACAAAATACACAAGAGCGGACAGAAACGAGGCTATATAAAAACCCATAAGAACCCCTTTCGTAAAATTATATGTGATAAAATGCACAGAACAGGTTCATTATAATTCGTCCGAATTCATAAGGAAAGAGCGCACCTCGAAAAAAATCATAAATTTTTTGCCGGAAAGCACTAAAGATCTTCAGGCCGCTCTCCGATATAGCAATTGAGATAACTCTCTCTGTCTCAAGATACAGGAAACGGATTTCGCAAACATCTACAAGGAGGTAGAAACATGACAGTAGGATTACGCGCAGCGTCTGCGTATCAGCAGACCAATCAATCCTGGCTGTCCGCGGAGAAAGCACAGGAGAGTGAGCACTCTGCGACGGTCAGAGGACCCGATCGGGTCGATGCGGCGACGGCCGAAAAGGCGGCAGCTTCCAAACCGGAAGTAAAAGCCTGGAAGCCACTCGATGCCGCAAGTTCCCTCATTCCGCAAAAAGGCGAATACGGCTTTACCGTCGGGGAAGTGAAGCTCTCCGATAAGGCGAAAGAGTATTACAAGAGCCTGAAGGAAAAATTCCATAACCTCGATTTTATCCTGGTCAGCAAGGACATGAAGAAAATGGCTGCACAGAATGCGGCTTCCTATGGAAATGCCCAAAAGCTGGTCGTGCTGATCGATGAGGAAAAAATCGAGCGGATGGCAAACGATGAAGCCTATCGCAAGAAATATGAGGGCATTATCGCCATGTCCCAGGCCAAGATCACCGAGGCCAAGAACAGCCTGGCAAGCAGCGGCGCCGCAGTGAAAAATGTCGGTATGAGTGTGGATGAAAATGGCAATGCCAAGTTCTTTGCCACGCTGGAAAAATCCGCCGACCTGCAAAAAGAGCGCATCGAGCGCAAAGTGGCCGAGAAGAGAGAGCAGAAGGCCAAAGAGCGCAAGGATGCCGCGAAGGAAGCAAGGGAAGAGCGCCTGACCGAAGCGCGGGAAGCGCGGAAGGCACAGCGTGCGGAAGCTCTTGAAAAGGAGCCCGGGAAGGACAGGGTCGAAGGCGAAGAGGAAGAGGCGGTGGAGGCACCGAAGGAATATGTGATGTTCGAAGGCGGTTCCATCAAGGAGCTTCTCCGTAAGGTTCAGACCTGGTCCTATGAGAACCTCAGCGGAAATGTCCGCACCGATGCGGAACTGGCGCTGGGCGGCAACATTGATTTCAAGGGATGATCCGCGGGACAGAAATAATTTATCGTAAAACAATAAATTTCACTTGACATGCAATAATAACGGTAGTATTATAGCCACCGTAGGATCCAATGAGAAGGGATCCTGCGGTGGCTCTTTGTTTGAGAACAAGCCAGGTACCGATCCTCGGGCCTGCACACAGGCGGGGAGGCGCGCCCCTGCCTTTTGCCGGACCACGGAAGGCACAGAGCTGCGGAAAGACAGATTTAAGGAAACAGATTTATGAAAAGTACAAAACCGGGAGGTTGGAGACAATGTCACAGATAAAGCTTGCGAGGTGGATCAAAACAGTTTTGACGGGACTCGGAATTTGCGGTCTTTTATTGTATGGAGGTGTGATCCCGAGCCTGGGACAGTCCTTTGTGGATATGTATCCGGAGCTGTCGGGCAATTATGTACCATGGCTGGTATTTCTTCTTCTGACGGCGATTCCCTGCTATCTGTTCCTGATCTTCGGATGGAAGATCGCGACAAATATCGGGAAAGACCGGTCCTTCTGCATGGATAACGCGCGTTACCTACAGACGATCGCACATCTGGCAGCGATTGACAGCGGATTTTTCTTTGTGGGAAATATCGTATTGTGGCTGGCGGGCAAGAGTCACCCCGGTGTGGTGCTTGCTTCCCTGCTGGTGGTATTTCTGGGGGTCGCGATCTCCGTTGCGGCCGCAGCCCTGTCCCATCTGGTGGAGAAGGCAGCTCAGCTTCAGGATGAAAACGATCTGACGATATAGGAGGGACGCCATGGAAGACGGGATTATCTTTAACATTGATGTAATGCTTGCGAAGCGGAAAATGTCCGTGTCGGAGCTTGCGGATCGTGTCGGTATCACGCTTGCCAACATGTCGGTCCTCAAGACCGGCAAGGCCAAGGCCATCAAGGTCAGCACGCTGGCAAAGCTCTGCGCCGCGCTTGACTGTCAGCCGGGCGATCTGCTGGAGTACCGGAGAGGAGAGCAGAGCTGAGTTTTGGAGGAAAAGGGAGAAAGTATGGAATTTAAGGATATTCCGAACGGAGGGACATCGCAGATGCCGATCCCCGGTGTTTCGGTAAATGAACAGACCGGTAGCATCCGTATAGAGGAAGGGCCGATCCCAACCCCGCAGGGCGTTGCGCCCGCACCGGGACCGATCGCGGCGCAGGTCGAGGCAGATAAGCAGGCCGTTTTGCGCAGAATGCGGGAGGAAAGCTTCCGTCATCTGGGAAAATATGCACTGATTTTTGCACTGCTTTACGTGTTGTGCCTTTACAAGAACCGCACCGGCATCACCTATCCGATCTACACGCTCGGTGCGCTTTGGCTGATCTGGAAGGAGCGGAAGGAGGCGGGCGCTGCCCGCAGAGTGACGGAGGACGCTGCGCGGAAGGGCATGCACCTGTTTTACGCGGCTGCGATCCTTCTGCTCGCGGTGTCGAGAGCTACGACGATGGATTCCTTCCTGCACTTTTTTGACTGGGCTGCGATGGTGCTGCTTACGCTGTCGCTTCTGATCAGTGTCTACACGGGAACGGAAAATGAGAGCTTTCTGGCGCAGCTCGGCGCGCTGGTGCATGCATGGGTGCTTCCGCTGATTCATCTGGCGGTGCCCTTTCTGGACTGGTCGGCCTTTCGCCGGAGCAAAAGGGAAGCTGCCGGTAAAGGCGGGAAGAAGAGCACCGGCATGTATATCCTGATCGGCCTTTTGATCTCCGTGCCGCTTCTGGCCGTGATCATCAGTCTTCTGGCGTCCGCCGATCTCGTGTTTTCCCGGATCCTGGAACGCATGATCTATGGCTGGTCCCTGCCCGACTTTTTCGGCGATCTTGTAGGGATTCTGTTCTTTTTCTGCGCGGCGTTCCTGTGCATCTACATCTGGATGAGTCGTACGGCGGAAACGAATTTCCGTGTAAAAGAGATTACGACCTCCTGGGAGCCGGTGATCGCCATTACTTTCAATGCTCTGATCGCTGTGGTGTACCTGCTTTTCAGCGGGATCCAGTTTGTCTATCTCGTGGGGCACATGGAGCTGCCCGGCGGATACACTTACGCGGAATACGCGCATGAAGGGTTCTACCAGCTGCTTGCGGTGGTGATCCTGAACCTGATCCTGGTCTCCTTCTGCAAGAAATTTTTCGGGAAAAACAGGGCGCTGCAGATTTTGCTTTTGATCATCAGTCTCTGTACCTATATCATGATCGCGTCGGCCGGCATGCGGATGATCCTCTATGTGCAGGCGTACGGCTTTACGCGGCTGCGGATCTATGTGCTCTGGGCACTGGTGGCACTGGCTTATTGCATGAGCGTGCTGACGGTGAGTATTTTCCGGGAGCACACGAAGGTGTACCGCCTCTGTGTGATCTTCGTCACCTGCTGGTACCTGGCCTTCGCATTTTCGCACCCGGACGCATGGATCGCCCGCTATAATCTGTCCCTCGACAAGCGGGACGATTACCTGGTGTATGACACGAGTCTCGACGCGGCGACGGTGATCCATGAGGCGGGTGGCGTGCTCAGCTACCGGTATTTTCAGCAGCACAATGAGGAAATGGCCGACTATATGGAAGGAAATCTCTATTACCGGATCCGCCACTTCAACACTTCCCTCTGGAGCGCCTCGAAGTATTATGATCACGAACTTCATGTAAAGGAAGGAAAAGGGAGCCGATACGACCCGTGAGGGACGAACGGAAAAGGGTAGCCTCCCGGAATGTTAGACAGCGATAAGATACCACATCAGATGATGATAAAATATTTTCATCTGGGTGGTATCTTTTATTGTCAAAATAGAGTAAAATAGCGACGTGTGATTCACTCGGCAATACCATTTTAAGGAGGAATATATGAAAGCACCATTTTCCGCGTATCTGGATGCGCTTACGCCTCTGCTGCGGCAGACGCTGGATGAGCTGCGTCCGTATTACGACTATATCAGTATCCTGTCGACGGATTCGAAGGGGCTGTCCCTGAACCTGGGGCAGAGAAGGAAAGCTGTCAGCAACACGAACATGACCACAGAGTGCGGAACGGTCATCCGCGTGTACAAGGATGGACTTTACAGCGAATATGCCTTCAATACGCCCGAGATCATCGGCGAGAGTAAGGATACCGCGCAGCGCGCAAAGCACCTGGCGGAGCATCTGAAAAATACGCTCGATCAGCAGCTGGAGCTCCTGAAGGCCACCGGGACGGCGATCTATGAGACGGGGGAGCTCCCCGATGAGCCCCTGGAGCTTTTCAGGGAAAAAGAGACCGAACAGCTTCCCGAGGAAGCGGATCTGGAGCGCCTGATCGCGCTGGGCATGGAACTCTCCGATGAGGGCATGAAGACGATCAAGGGTGCGCTGGATGTACTGGTCAACGGGTCATCCACGCACATCAGCAAGCTGTTCCTGAGCAAAAACCGGTTTCTGCGCCAGTCCTATGTCTACACCGAGGCGTCCATCGCGTCCTACGCGCGCAGCGAGGCAGGCGAGATCAAGACGATCTACACCGGCGTATCCGGGTGCTGCGGCCCGAGATTCTGGAGAATCTGCGGGTGGAGCTGAAGAAGCTTCCCAAAATGATGGAAGATACGCTCGCTTCCGGCAAAATCGAGCCCGGCGAGTATGAAGTCATCACCGGTCCCGAAGTCACCGGACTGATCGCGCACGAGGCCTTCGGCCACGGCGTGGAGATGGATATGTTCGTCAAGGGAAGAGCGCTGGGCGCCGAGTACATCGGCAAGCGTGTGGGCTCCGATCTGGTGACCATGCACGAAGGTGCGCTGTGCGACGACAGTGTGACCGCGTATGTCTTTGACGATGAGGGTGTGCTCGCGGGCGATACCGTCGAGATCGAGAACGGAATCCTGCGCACCGGCATCTGTGATTCCTTAAGCGCGCTGCGCCTCGGCACGCAGCCCACCGGCAACGGAAAGCGCGAGAATTTCAGCCATAAGGTATATACGCGCATGACCAACACGGTATTTGATTCCGGCGAGGACACCTTCGAGGATATGCTTGCTTCCGTCTCCTATGGTTATCTGCTCGACGGCATGGAAAGCGGTATGGAGGATCCCAAGCATTGGGGGATCCAGTGCATCATCGCCAGAGGGTATGAGATCCGGGACGGCAAACTGACCGGCAAGGTGGTATCCCCCGTGGTTATGACCGGTTATGTGCCCGATCTGCTCGGCAACATCACCATGGCCAGCAAGGATCGCTGCATCTTCGGAAACGGCGGCTGCGGCAAGGGGCACAAGGAGTGGGTCAAGGTCGCGGACGGCGGCCCGTATCTCAAGACGAAGGCACGTCTCGGTTAAATCAGAAAGGAGAGCATTTCTATGCTGGAATATATCAGAAAGAAGCTGGAAGAGCTGGGATGTGATGCGTACGAGATCACGGAGACCCGCACCACCGGCTGGGAATTTTATTTTATCAGACATAAGCTCGATCAGAACCGCGCGAAGGATCTGACAGAGTTTCGTGTATCCGTGTACAAGTCCATTGAGGACGGTAAATTTCTGGGCAAGGCGACCGGAGATATCCATGCGACTGCTTCGCATGCCGAGGTCGACAAGCTCCTGAAGGATCTGCTGTTCCAGGCTTCCCTCGTGAAGAATCCGTATTACACGCTGAATGACAAGCCCCTTCCCGAGAAGGAGAAGCTGGCAAGCGTGGACGTGCGCAGGATCGCGGAGGATTTCATCACCACGATGAACGGGATCAGCGAGACGCAGGACCAGGATCTGAACTCCTACGAGATCTTCGTGGACAGCATCGAGACCCGTTTTGTGAACTCGAATGGTGTGGAGTACCACTGTTCCTACCCGAAGTCCATGCTGGAGTATGTCGTCAATGCGCGTAAGGACGGGCATGAGATCGAGCTGTACCGCATCGGCAAGCATGGTGCGTGCGATAAGGAAAGCATCCGTGCGGAGGTCGAGAAGACACTGGCCTTTGGCAAGGACCGCCTGTGTGCGGTAAATACACCGGTGCTGGAGTCCCTGCCCGTGCTCCTGTCCACAGATGTGGCGACGGAGGTGTATTCCTATCTGGTCGGACGCTGTGATGTCGGTGAAAAATATATGCAGGTTTCCGACTGGGAGATCGGCAAGCCGATCAGCGATGCGCTGAACGGGGACAAGCCGAGCATCGAGGTGCTCCGCTACCTGCCCAACTCCTCCGGCAATTTTGACGTCGACGAGGAGGGAGCCTATATCAAGGAGCGCTTCCTGGTGCAGGATGGCATTATGAAGGGCGTCTGCGGAAGACGCCAGTTCAGCCAGTATGTGGGAGTGGAGGACAATTCCATCGCCTACAATGTCCGCGTGACCGGCGGCTCCAAATCCGCGGAGGAGCTTCGAAGCGGGGATTACATCGAGATCGTGGAATTCTCTGATTTCCAGGTGGATGAAATGGGCGGCGATATCGCGGGTGAGATCCGTCTGGGGTATCTTCACAGAGGCGGCGAGACACTGATCGTAACCGGTGGCTCTGTCGCAGGCAATATGGAAGATGCCATTAAGGAGATGACGTTCTCAAAGGAACTCATCCAGTATGACCGGGCGCTGATCCCGGCGGTGACCTGCTTGAAAGGCCTGAGAATCACGGGCGTAGAATAAAGCGATCGCCTGCATCGTTCCCGCAGCTTTCCCGATCCGGCTGCGGGAACTTGTTTTTTTGCGGGAAACAAAACGCATGGTATGAAACATAGAGGTACGCAGACTTGGCGGAAAATCAGATTAATAACGGTCGATATGATAATTACATCTTTGATCTCTACGGAACACTGATCGACATCCATACGGATGAAGAGAACCCGGAATTCTGGAAACAGGTGGCGGCGATGTACCGGGTATACGGCGCGGTCTATACCCCCGCCGGGCTGCACCGGACCTACCTGAAATTTGTTCATGAAGCGGAGCGGAAGATGCGCCGGGAGGCCGGCCATCCGAATATTGAGATCTGTCTGGACGATGTCTTTGTGCGGCTCCTTCGGGAAGCGCCGGAGAAAATTGATATCGCGCATCGGGTGGACGGCCGCCTTTTTGCGGAGCTGTCGGACGTGCAGCTGCAAAACTGCGGATGGATCTATGACATCGCCTGCGTCTTCCGGAGTCTGTCCCGCACCAGACTGCGGGTCTATCCGGGCATCCGTGAGACCCTGGCAGAATTGAAGGCGCGCGGGAAAAAGGTATATCTTCTCTCGAACGCGCAGGGGATCTACACGCGTCCGGAGATCGAGCAGGTGGGCTTGATGCCGTATTTTGACGATATTTTTATATCCTCCGAGCATGGCGTGCGAAAGCCGGATCCTGGTTTTTTGCGGGAACTGATGGAAAAGCACCGCATGGACCCTGCGCGAACGATCTATACCGGCAATGATGTCCACGATGATGTGGGCGTGGCCTTCTCCTGCGGCCTGCACTGCAATCTCTACAATCCCTACGGACTCTCCGCGCGGGAGCAGCGCCGTCAGATTGAGGAGATGGTGCGGAGATTTCCCGGTACTTCCCCGGACATGGTCCATCTTCAGCCGAAGGCGGGCAGGATCCTGGAGTAAAGAAAACACTGCAAAACCGTAAGATACGGTGATGCAGTGTTTTTTTCGCAGGAATCCGGGACAGATCATTTCCCGTACAGGCTCTCCTGAAGAAATTCTCTGTTTTTCTCAAAATCGATCGACAGAACGGCCATGCCGCGCTGCGTGTCATTGGTCCAGGTACCCTCGAGAGGGATGCTGCAGGACTCGACCGAGTAGGATTTTACGTGCAACGCCTCCGGCATCAGGCGTAAAATCTCTCCCTGTGTCAGGTTGGTGGTCAGATTGGTGCACAGTCCGTCGATCACGCCTTCCGCATTGGTGGTCATGGCGGAAGGGAGCTTTTCCATCACGGCGGAGATGACCTTCCGCTGGCGGTTCGTGCGCTCAAAATCCGATCCGATGTAACGGTTGCGGGAATAGGCCAGGGCCTGCGGGCCGTTCAGATGGACGGTGCCGCTTAAGGTATCGTCCAGATAATAGGTGCCGAAGGGCTGTCCGGTCAGCTCGTTGTACTCATTCAGGTAGGCGTTGACCCATTTTACCTCTTCATTTGTCAGTTCGAGATCCACGCCGCCGACGCTGTCCACCAGGTTGGCAAAGGCTTCAAAGTTTACCGTCATATAGCGGTTTACTTCGATGCCAAAATTCTGCTCGATGGTCTCCATCAGAAGCTCCGCGCCGCCAAAGGCGTAGGCCGCGTTCAGACGGTTGGGATCATGTCCCGGAATCTCCACGTAGATATCGCGCAAAAGAGAGGTCATCTGGATCTTGCCGGTCGCCCGGCTGACCGAGAGCAGGATCATCGCGTCGGAGCGCCCGTCATCTTCGCCGG
>JAFYEE010000195.1 GCA_017544405.1 Lachnospiraceae bacterium | reverse complement strand
GCATCCGAAATATCGGATGGTATCTGGACTATGGTCCATCCATGGTTTCTGGTCAGAAGATGCCGTTCAGTCAGCGAAACCTGTTGAAGAACATCATTGAGATGTCAGCGCGCCGTTGAGCATGAATTTCATGTTACTGGTTCCGGAAGCCTCCTTGGAAGCCGTGGAAATCTGCTCGGATACATCTGCCGCAGCGAAGATGATCTCCGCGCTCGACACATTGTAGTTCTCGATGAAGATCACCTTGATCTTGCCTGCGATGTCCGGATCGTTGTTGATCACATCCGCGACGGAATTGATCAGCTTGATCGTCAGCTTCGCATTGCGGTAGCCCGCGGCCGCCTTGGCTCCGAAGATGAAGGTCCTCGGATAGAAGTCGCGGTCCGGATGCTCCTTCAGGTCATTGTAGAGATACATGATGTGAAGGATGTTCATCAGCTGACGCTTGTACTCGTGCAGACGCTTGACCTGCACATCGAAGATGGATCTGGGATCCACTTCCACATCGTTGTGCTCGAGGATGTATTTTGCCAGGCGGACCTTGTTCTGATACTTGATATTCAGAAACTCCTGCTGGGCCTTCTTATCCTCGGCATAGATCTTCAGACGGCTGATCTGCGGCAGATCCGTGATCCACTCGTTGCCGACATGGTCGGTGACCCAGTCCGCGAGGAGCGGGTTGCCGTGGAGCAGGAAACGACGCTGTGTGATGCCGTTCGTCTTGTTGTTGAACTTCTCGGGATACATCTCGTAGAAGTCGCGCAGCTCCTGCTTTTTCAGGATCTCGGTGTGGAGCTGTGCCACGCCGTTGACGGAATATCCGGAGACGATCGCCAGGTGGGCCATCTTGACCTGTCCGTCATAGATGATCGCCATCTTGCGGATCTTCTCATTGACGTCCACGCCGGGCACATTGGAATACTTGTCCTGGATCTCCAGAATGAAGCGGCGGTTGATCTCCTCCACGATCTGGTAAATGCGGGGAAGCAGGCGGGAGAAGAGGTCGATGGGCCATTTCTCCAGAGCTTCGCTCATGATCGTGTGGTTGGTGTAGGCGCAGGTTCTCGTGGTGATGGACCACGCCTCGTCCCAGGTCAGATAATAATCATCCATGAGGACACGCATCAGCTCCGCGATCGCCACCGTCGGGTGCGTATCATTGAGCTGGAAGGTGACCTTCTCGGGGAATTTCTTGATGTCGTCATGCTTGCGCATGTACTTGTCCACCGCCTCCTGTACGGACGCGGAGATGAAGAAATACTGCTGCTTCAGGCGCAGCTCCTTACCGGCATAGTGATTGTCATTGGGATAGAGCACCTCGACGATGTTGCGCGCCAGATTCTCCTGTTCGACGGATCTCTGATAATCTCCCTTGTCAAACGCGTCGAGCTGGAAGCACTCCACCGGCTCGGCATCCCAGATGCGCAGCGTGTTGACGATGCCGTTGCCGTAACCGACGATGGGCAGATCGTAAGGGATCGCGCGCACGGACTGATATCCTTCCTGCGTGAACACGCTCCGGCCGTTGGCATCGGTCCGGACCGATACATAGCCGCCGAACTTGACCTCCTTGGCATACTCGGGGCGGCGCAGCTCGAAGGGATTGCCGTCCGCCAGCCAGTTATCGGGCACCTCGACCTGATAGCCGTCCTCGATCTTCTGCTTGAACATGCCGTAACGGTAACGGATCCCGCAGCCGTAAGCGGAATACCCCAGCGTGGCCAGGGAGTCCAGGAAGCAGGCGGCGAGACGGCCGAGACCGCCGTTGCCGAGCGCCGCATCGGGTTCCTGGTCCTCGATCACGTTCAGATCCAGTCCCAACTCGCGGCAGGCATCCTTCACCGGCTTGTAAGCCTGCATGTTGATCAGGGAATTGCCCAGGGCTCTTCCCATCAAAAACTCCATGGACATGTAGTAAACGGTCTTGGGGTCCTGTTCCTCGTAGGCTTTCTGCGTATCCATCCAGTTCATGATGATCTGGTCCTTAATTGCGTAGGAAACCGCCTGGAACACCTGCTGGGGCGTTGCCTCCTCCAGCGTCTTACGATACAGAGTCATCACATTGTACAACACACTTCTCTTGAACAGTTCCTTGTCAAAATTCACTTTTCTGGTTGTCGTTGTGCTTTTCACTCGTCGCTCCTTTACTTATGCCTCTTCTTAGCTGTCCTTTCCGTTGTCGGGGAACCGCGCGTCAAATGCGCTCTAAGGAGATTGTAACACTCTCGCCGTTAACATTCCATTCTTTTGCGGTGGAATATTTTGCTTCAAAATCAAGGACATCGGCCAGAACCTTATCCGTGATATAGGCTCTGTTTTTCTCGGCAATTTCTGCGAGCTTCGCATTGCCGGTCAGGGACAGGCGGATGTGGTCGGTCACCTGGAAATCTGCCTCCTTGCGCATGGTCTGGATCTTGGAGACGATCTCGGCCGCAAAGCCCTCCTCGATCAGTTCCTCCGTGAGGTTCATGTCCAGAACCACGGTCATGGACTTGTCCTCCTGGGACGCGAAGCCTTCCTTCTGTTGCATGTCGATCAGCAGATCCTCCTCGGAGAGGGAGACCGCTACGCCGTCCACGTCAAACCGCAGCGCGCCCTCGGCCTTCAGACGGTCCATCGCCTCGTTGCCGTCGAGGGAAGCGAGCACCTTCTGGATCCCGCCGAGCTGCTTGCCGTACTTGGGACCTACCGTGCGCAGCTGGGGCTTGAAGGTATAGGTGGTAAAGTCTCTGACATCCTCCGTGAAGATGACTTCCTTCACGTTGAGCTCCTCCTTGATGATGTCGGTATAGAAGGCATCCAGCGTAAAGTCCGCCTTGATATACATCTTTGCGATGGGCTGACGGTTCTTGACCGCCGCCTCGTTCCGGCACGCACGTCCCATGACGACGGCGTCCAGGACATCCTCCATCTTCTCCTCGAGCTCACGGTCGATGTATTTTTCCTCGGAGACCGGATAATCGGTGAGATGGATGCTCTCGGGAGCCGAAGGATCGATGCTGCACACCAGGTTTCGATAGATGCTCTCGGTCATGAACGGGATCATGGGCGCGGAAGCCTTGGAGATCGTCACCAGCGCGGTGTACAGGGTCATGTAGGCATTGATCTTGTCCTGCTCCATACCCTTCGCCCAGAAGCGTTCCCGGCTGCGGCGGACATACCAGTTGCTCATGTCATCCACGAACTTCTCCAGCGCGGCGCCGGCCTCGGGGATGCGATAATGATCCAGATGGTCGTCGACCTGTCCCACCACGGTATTCAGGCGGCTGAGAAGCCACTTGTCCATGACGGAAAGCTTGTCATATTCCAGGGTATATTTGGTTGCATCAAACTCGTCGATATTCGCATACAGCACGAAAAATGCGTAGGTATTCCAGAGCGTACCCATGAATTTTCTCTGGCCCTCCTGCACGGCGGAGCCGGAGAAACGCTTGGGCAGCCAGGGTGCGGCGCTCGTATAGAAATACCAGCGGATCGCATCCGCGCCGTACTTCTGCAGCGCGTCAAAGGGATCGACGACATTGCCCTTGTGCTTGCTCATCTTCTGGCCGTTCTCATCCTGAACCAGACCCATGACGATGACATTCTCATAGGGCGCCTTGTTGAAGAGCAGCGTGGACTCGGCCAGCAGGGAATAGAACCATCCTCTCGTCTGGTCGACGGCTTCGGAGATGAAGGCCGCGGGGAACTGCTTTTCGAAGGTCTCCTTGTTTTCAAACGGATAATGGTGCTGTGCGAAAGGCATTGCGCCGGAGTCAAACCAGCAGTCGATGACCTCGGGAACGCGGTGCATGGTCTTGCCGCACTTCGGGCAGGCAAAGGTCACCTCGTCGATGTAGGGACGATGGAGCTCCACCTTCGCAGCGTTCGGATCTCCGGTCAGATCCGCCAGCTCCTGACGGCTTCCGACGGAAACCTGATGTCCGCAGCCCTCGCACTCCCAGATATTCAGCGGGGTGCCCCAGTAACGGTTCCGGGAGATCG
>JAFYEE010000194.1 GCA_017544405.1 Lachnospiraceae bacterium | reverse complement strand
CATCCTCCGTGCCCTTGCTGGGCATCCCGATCTCTTCCCCGTAATAGACAAAGCTCGACCCGCGCATCAGGCTCAGCACTCCCCCGGCCCGTTTGATCGCATCTGTCTTGTTATTCAGCGCATTCGAGACGCGTCCCATATCGTGATTGGTCAGGAAGGGCGCATCGATGTAATCGGGATTTTGCGCGCCAAAATCCTGCTCGTATTTTACCAGGGCCTCCGCGAGCGTACGGGCGCTGTAGCGTCCTCTCGCCGCGCGCAGAAGCTTTCCTTCCGCCTGCGCGAGGTCAAAATTGAACATGCTCGGCGTCCCGCTCGCATAATACTGCGCGATCGTATCCTCCGAGGCCCAGACCTCGGATACCATGTAAAAGTCCGGATTTTGCGCAAGGCAATAGGTATACAGCCAGTTCAGAGTCTCCGTGTTGAGCGCGGTATCCTTCTCGTCAAAATGCAGCGCCGCATCCATGCGGAAGCCGTCGACACCGAGTCCCAGCCAGTAGTCCGCCACCTGCTCCAGCTCTGCGCGAAGGGCCTTATTTTCCAGATTCAGATCCGGCATCTCGGACCAGAAGGATCCCTCATAGAACCAGTCCGTCCCGGCGACCCGGTACCAGGTGCCGTCCGCCTGCTCGGCGGAAAAATGATAATATCCCACATAGGGACAGTCTTCCGGATCCGGCTCCTCCCCGGGTTCCAGGCTCCGCAGGTAATCCTTCGCCTGTATGAACCAGGGATGCTTCGAGGAGGTATGGTTGATCACCATGTCGATTATGACACGGATATCCCGCGCATGTGCTTCCTTCATAAGCTGCGCAAAATCCTCCTCCGTCCCGTACAGCTCATCGATGGCCATATAGTCCGTGACATCGTATTTATGATAGGTCGGGGAGGGACAGATCGGCATCAGCCAGATCCCGTTAAAGCCCATCTCACGGATGTAATCGAGTTTTTGCGTGACGCCTCCGAGATCCCCGTGCCCGTCCCCGTCGGAATCATAAAAGGAATAGACAAAGATCTCATAGTAATTGCGCGCATTGTCCTCGGGGCGATTTATCTCCTGCTGCCCCAAGACATCCACGGCCGGCATCCCGGCGAGGGTGGTAGAAGCGACCGTCGCCTGTCCGGCATCCTCCGTCCCGTCCGTTTCCGATCCTTCCAAAGCACCTCCGCTGCTCTCTCCTGCCGCACCGAATCCGCTGATGTCTGCATCTCCTGCTGCGCCGGCTGCGTCTGTGCCTGCGTCTCCCGCACCGCACCCTCCGAGCAGTCCTGCGGCCAGAAGCGCCGAAAGAAGCAGGGCAAGTCCCTTTCTCCTCATAGATCTGCCGTTTTCCGTCATCCTCTTCGCCTTGAAAAACCTCGTCATAAAAACCTCTCTTACGAAAAGAGTGGAGCAAAACATGCTCCACTCCTCGTTTCGTTTTAAAATACAGGGGTTCCGATCAGCCCTTGACCGCGCCGCCGGTGACACCTTCGACGTAGTACTTCTGCAGACACATGAACAGAATCGTGATCGGCACCGCGACACAGACGCCGCCGGCGCAGAATCTTGTGAAATATCCCTGATAGTCTCCGACGACCATCCAGCGCTGCATGGCGACAGCGACGTTGTAGCTCTTGTCATGACCGAAGGCCACGTAGGAAGCAAAGACGTAATCACACCAGGGACCCATGAACGCAACCAGCGCCGTGTAGATGATGATCGGCTTGGACATCGGAAGGGTCATGGTCAGAAAGACGCGTGCGCGGGAAGCTCCGTCGATCCGTGCTGCCTCGTCGAGCGCCTTCGGGATCGTATCAAAGTATCCTTTACACACATAATAGCCCATTCCGGAAGATGCGACGGACACCAGAATGAGGCCGGGTACGGCACCCGCCTGGGTGAGGCCCACCTGCTTGAGCAGGAAGTACAGACAGATCATCGTCAGGAATCCGGGGAACATACCCAGGATCAGCCAGAAGCGCATCAGGAAGGTCCGGCCCTTGAAACGCATACGGGACAAGGCATAGGATACGCACAGCACGATGATGGTATTGAAGATGGATACGAACAGCGCGATGATGAAGGTGTTCAGATACCATCTCAGGTAGTTCGTGCCCCCGTCGAAAAGGAACCGGTAATTGTCCAGGGAGAAGGTGTGCGGGATGATGTAATCCACCATGCCGCCGTATTCCACCGCCGGATCATAGGAACGGAAGCTCTGCATCAGCAGCCCGAAGAACGGGAACAGCCAGATGAGACTGATCAGAATCAGAAGCACATAGGAAAAGAAATTTCCGACGGCTCTCTTTTTTTTCATCGATGTTTGTCTCGCCATTATTGGAAGCCCTCCTCATCCTTAACAGACGGCAGCATCTGGTAAACAACCAGGCTGATTGCCGCGGTGACGATGAATACCATGATACCGATGACGGCCGCCATACGGTAGTTCGTATCGTTGATGGTCATCTTGTACAGCCAGGTGATCAGAAGGTCCGTACGCCCGGCGCCTCCGACCAGATTGCCGGTCTTCGGGGCGCCCTGCGTCAGCAGGAAAATGACATTGAAGTTGTTCAGGTTGCCGGTGTACTGCGTCAGCAGGAAAGGTCCGGTGACGAACAGCATGTACGGCATCGTTATGTGACGGAACATCTGCCAGGGGGAGGCACCGTCGATACGCGCGCTCTCATACAGATCTTCCGGAATATTCATAAGTAAGCCGGTCGCAATCAGCATCAGGTAAGGGATACCGATCCAGATATTGACCACGATGATGGTAATCTTCGCAAGGGTGGGATTCGTCCAGAAGGGAATCGCCGTGTCGATCCAACCCCACTTCAGGAGATACCCGTTGATCAGGCCGTCGCTTGCGAAAAGCTTGGAAACATACAGAAGGGAAACGAACTGGGGAACCGCGATGGTCATGACCAGGATCTTTCTCCAGAGCTTCTTGAACCGGATTCCCTTCATATTGATCAGGATTGCAACCGCGATACCGAGGACATAGTCGATAAAGGTTGCAAACAGTGCCCAGATCAGGGTCCAGAGGAGCACGGTCATAAAGGTGCCGCCGAAACCGGCCGTTCCGAAGGAGAACAGGTTCTTGAAGTTCTCCAGGCCAACCCAGGTGAACAGATTCGAAGGCGGCTGATGATTCGCGTCATAATTGGTAAACGCGACGCAGATCATGAATACGATCGGCAGTACCGTGAACACGAACACGCCGGTCACGGGCAGTGCCATGATGGTCTTGTCAAAATGTCCGTCAAACAGGGACTTCCAGTCGTCCCGGTTGCGGGGCAGTTTCTTGCCCGCCTTCAGCGTAAGCTGCTCTCTGCGGCTCACCTTCAGGTTCAGGCGCCAGACATAGATAAATGCAAGGACTGCAAAAAGTGCGAGCAGACCGAACAGCAGGATCAGAAAGCTGTTGTCTCCGTAGACGGTCGTGCGGCCTTTTTTCGTCGTCGCAACCGTTCCCAGCGTTCCGAGCTTGCTCAGATATTCAAATCCGAAGCTGCACTCGAACCAGATCAGAAATGCTTCCACGGCGAGCAGCCCCGCTCCGCGCAGCCACAACCCGCGGAAAATGGACCCAAAACCGAAGATCACAAAAGAAATGCGTGTCTTCCAGTCTCCTTCTTTAAAAGTCAGGCCGATCTCTTTCAGATCCTTCCCCAGAGCCCCAAAAAATCCGGCGACCGGGTTTTTCTTCGTCTGACTGCGGCTTTCGTTTGCCATGCCGGCTTCCTCCCTGCTTTCTTCTTAAGTGCAATTCCTTGTAGAAATTCTAACCTTGAAATCTCTCAAAACAGGCTCATAATAGCAAGAATTCTTCCGGCGGGGCTTTCCCCGCCGGAAGATCCCGTTTGTTTTATTGTGCGTTCCATACGCCTTCCGGCGTCACTTCGAACTTATTTTGCGTAAGACTGAAGATCTGCCTGATAAGCTTCCAGAGCTGCCTTCAGATCATCATCGGAAGCGCTCTTGAAGGAATCCTGTACATCACCTGCCAGGGACTCGGCTCTGGTCCAGTAATCTCCGGGATAGTTGCCCTGAGGAACGGTGAATGCAAACTGCTCGGACAGAGCTGCCAGAGCTTCATTTGCCTGTACAGCCTCAGATGCCTGTGCGTTCAGGTTCGAAGGACCCCACTGAACTGCTTCGAATCTTGCAAGCTGAACTTCTTCGCTGGTCAGGTACAGAGCCAGATCGTCGCAGACCTGAAGCTTGTTCGCATCCTCCTGAGGCTTGATGCCGAGGAGCTTGCATCCGTTGAAGCCGCTCATCTGATAGGTGTTGCCATCAGAACCGGTGAAGGTGGGAAGCTTTGCGCATGCATAGTTGTCGCCAAGGACATCCTTAACGGTGCCTGCATCCCAGGTTCCGTCGATGATTGCAGCATAGTTGACAGCATCACCTGCGGAAGAACCGGGCTGGAATGCGGTAGAGGAAGCCAGCTCGATCATCTCCTTCAGAGCGACAAGGCCCTTATCGGAAGCATAGTCCACATTGCACTTGGTGAAAGCACCGGAATCGTCGGTGTCATAGGTCAGGGTGCATCCGGTTCCGAAGAAGAATGCTACCTGATACCAGCCGGTCAGATCCACATAGATGCTCTTGCCTGCAGCTTCGCAATCCGCAACGATGCCTTCCAGAGTGGAGGGATCGGAGATAACGCTCTTGTCATAATACAGGAAGTAGCCGTTGTCAGCGGTCATGGGATAAGCATACAGGGTATCGCCAACCTTACCTGCTGCGACTGCACCGGCTGCGTTCTCGGCCTCAACGGTCGGAACGTAATCGGGATTCACCTCTTCCAGAGCACCAGCGGTCACCAGTCTGGTCAGCTGATCCTGTGCGAAACCGAAGATATCAGCACCTGCGGTAACGTCGGTGATCATGTTGCCGGCTGCATCGCCCTCGCCGACTGCTTCTACTACGTAAGTATATCCGGAATACTCGGGATGTGCGGCAGAGAAGTTATCGATCTGCTCCTTGGTAAAGTCCACAACGTTCTCAGCTACCCAAACCTTGATCTCACCGGAACCGAAATCAGCGGTATCCGCAGTATCCGTAGCAGCAGGGGTCTCGGTCGCTGCAGGGGTCTCCTCGGTTGCAGCAGGGGTCTCAGTAGCAGCGGGCGTCTCCGCAGGAGCAGGAGTCTCACCGCCTTCGGATCCGCAGCCTGCCATGGTGCCAACCATAGCGGTTGCGAGAAGAACAGCCAAAATCTTTTTCTTCATAATATATTCCTCCGTTTGCGTCTGGCACATATGGTTTCCATATGTACCGTTTTCATGTATATGTTATTCGGCCGGCCTGGCAAACCGACCGTGATAACCTGATTTTGCTTCGGTCCGGATCCTCCGGTGTGCGGGAACAGGATCCGCACTTGCGCAAGCATCTGCGCAACCGATTGTCTGAATCTAGTGTATCGCTTTCCTTTTTTGTTGTCAATTTGTTATTTTTGACGAACGGAAAACGGTTTTCTTGGTTAAAATATACAAATTGTCTTTCTCTTTTTGTGCGCAATCCCATTGCACAGGAGCGGTTCCGATTACTTCGTACTCTCCTTCAGGCTGATCTCATAGTCAAGCATGGTCAGCGTGCTCGGATTCTTGCCCGCGAGCTGATCGATCAGCACCTGTGCGGCCTTGCGCCCGATGTCCATGATGTCGAATTTGAGGGAAGTGATCGTCACGGGGAAATTGTCCAGCAGCCGGCTGTAGTGACAGGAGGCCACCCGCATATCCTTCGGGATGCTCACGCCCTTATCGGCCAGCTCGTGCACCACCGCGTCACAGATGTAATCATCCTGGCAGAGCATGCAGTCCACGCCGACCTTCAGAAGGTCGTCCACCGCTTTCGCGATCTGACTCTTCGTGGTCAGGTCCGTGCGGATCCATTTTTTCTCCGTCTCCATGCGGTAAGCCGCGTACGCCTGCCGGTACCCGTCGAAGCGGTCGATGTTGACCATCTGGTCCATTCCGCCGCCCAGGTAGGCCACCTTCTCCATTCCCTTGGAGATCAGGAGCATGACCAGCTCCTTGCACGCCCCGGAATTGTCATGGTCCACCTGAAGCACCTTCGGATCGTAGCAGCGCCCGACGGTGACAAAGGGTACTCCGCTCTGCTTCAAATACTCCACGAAGACATCCTTGGCATAGGTCCTGGTAAGGATCATGCCGTCCACCTTGCGGTTCCCGACCATGCGCTCGAGCGGTCGCAGGTTCGTTCCATCCGTGGTCACAACGAGCAGATCGTAGTCATTGGACTGCGCCACCTCCTCGGCTCCATGCATGCAGGTGTGGAAAAAGGGCATGTCCACGAGATCTCTGACCTCCGGCATGATGATGGCGAGATTGAACGTACGGGACTGCGCAAGGCTGCGCGCCGCGGCGTTCGGGTGAAAGGAGCTGTCCTGAATGAACTGGAGCACCCGCTGCCTGGTCTCCTCGCCGATCCTCCCCTTGCCGGAGATGGCTCTGGACACCGTGCTGGCCGATACGCCCAGCTCCCTGGCCACGTCATGGATGGTCAATATTTCTTTTTCATCACCGCCTGCGGTGTGCGTCCGATGATCCATACTCATTGGTTTTCCCATGTTTTCCGATGTTGCAACAGATTGCACAATTCTGCGCAATCGTTTGCACAACCTCATCCTAGCACGCACCCCCCGGAGAGGCAAGCGAAAATTTTACCAAGAAAACGGTTTCGGAATTGTGGAAAATGACACATCCCGCGCATCCTGCGCACCCTGCACATCCTACGCATCCGCCGCAGGCTTCACCTCCGTGACGGTCAGCACGCCGCCGTCCACACGAAAGGAGATGTTCTGCGCACCGTAGCTCAGGCCATAGATGCGCTCCGGATCCTCCTGGTAGGCGGGGCGGGGATCCTGGCGCAAGAGCTCGGTCAGTCCCTTGCGCGTTTCTTCCGGAACCCGTTCCAGGAGCTCCCGGGGAAAATCCACCTCCAGCGCTCTGCCGGCCGCCTCCTGCGCAAATCCGCCCCGTGCCTGCGGATGCGCCTCTACGTAAGGCAGGTAGGGCTTGATATCATAGATAGCGGTTCCGCTGCGCATATCAATCCCACTGACGCGCAGGATCGGGCCGCCCGCCCAGTCTTCTGCGACGATCCGCAGTCCGCTCCGCACCTCCCCGAGCGCTTCCGCATAGCCTTCCTGCCCCGGAAGCAGCACCTGCTCGAGCTTCACGCAGCTTAAGCCGAGGGGATTCGGCCGGAAGGGCGAGCGGGTGGCGAATACGCCGCGGTACGCATTTCCTCCGAGCCGCGGCGGCCGCACCATCGCGCGAAAGGTATCGGAGGGCGGCACGTCAAAGCCCCAGACCAGCCACAGATAATCAAAGCCGCCGATCCCCTCCAGAGCGCGCGCATCCCGGTATTCCGGTTCAAAACAGAGAAAGCCCCGCAGATGCTCTGCGAGGCTGCTCTGTCTCGGAAGTCCGAATTTCTCCGGCAGATCCGTCACTATGATTCCGATTTTCTTCAGTTCCATCGCTTTCCCTCCCCCCAGGCGGCCGGGCATCGTACCCATTCTTCGCTCCTCCGCGACCGAGCGCTTTGCCCCGTCTGCCTCTACTTAGCAGCCCGGTCCGGCAGATGGCGTTTTAACATCTCCTGCAGCTCTTCATAGTGGAAGGGCTTGGACATATAATCATCAAACCCGTACTCTTCGATGTATTTTTCGCGCAGGCCCGTCTTGGCATTCGCCGTGAGTGCCACCACCGGCGTGTGCAGATTGCGCGCGTACCGCTCCGGATCTCCCCGAAGGATGCGCAGCGCTTCATCTCCGCCCATCTCCGGCATCATGTGATCCATGAGCACCAGATCATACGCCTCCTCCGAGAGCATCTGCAGCGCCTCGGCCCCGGAATGCGCCAGCGTCACCTCCGCCTTCATCCGCTGCAGGAAATTCTTCGTCACCTGCAGATTCATCCCGTTGTCGTCCACCACCAGCACCCTGCGCCCCTGCGCGGAGAACGCCTTCTCCTTCGCCGGTGCGTCCGGGTGCTTGCGATACGAGCCGATCGTCTCCTCCGAGCAGATCTTCTGCGGCAGATGAACGGTGAAGGTCGATCCCTTCCCGTAGGTGCTCTGCACCTCCACGCTTCCGTTCATCAAAAGCAACAGCTTTTTGACGATGCTCAGCCCCAGACCGGACCCCTCGATGTAATGGTTCCGCCTCTCATCAAAGCGCTCAAAGGTGTCAAAAAGATGGGGCAGATTCTCCTCCCGGATCCCGATGCCGGTATCCGACACGGAGATGTCATAGCGGACGGTATCGCCCGTCACCTGCCCGTCCACGCGGACCTCGACGGAGCCTTCCGCCGTATATTTGATCGCGTTATTCACGATATTGGTGATCACCTGGCGGACGCGAAGCCTGTCACCCTCCACATATCCCGGAAGCTGCTCATCTGCCTGCAAGGAAAAACGAAGTCCTTTATTGTCCGCCTGGTAGTAGAACGTATCGGACATCTCGGCGAGCAGTTCCCTCACGTGATAGGGTTCGTTTACGATGTCCATCTTACCGGACTCGATCTTGCTCATATCCAGGATGTCATTGATCACATACAGCAAGGACTCTCCCGCGCTGTGGATACTGTCCGCATAATCGGAAGCCTGCCGGATCTTGTCCCCGGAGGCAAGCTTTTCATCCGCGAGCACCATCCGGGTCATCTCATTGAGTCCGATGACGGCATTCATCGGCGTCCGGATCTCATGGGACATGGCGGAAAGAAAGGCGGATTTCGCCTCGTTGGCCGCATTTGCGCGCTGTTCGGCATCCGCGAGCTTTTTGTTGGTCTCGATCAGACGATGATAGTCCGGTGCTTCGAGGAAAAAGTTCACGATATACAGACCGATGGCGATCGAGAAGCAGACAAAGAGGATCCGGTCCGCGGTCAGCCCCTGCAAAACCGCGCCCAGGACCACGATGGCATGCGCCGTCAGGAGCGCATAGAATTCTCTTCGGCTCAGCTTTTTCCGGAAGCGGAAGATCCCGATCAGGCCCAGGGCCAGATACAGGAGCGGCACACCGTACGCCATCAGCTCCAGAAGCGGCTTCGGCACGACCTCCGTCTGCGAGCAGTCAAATACAAAGGGATAGAAGAAATTGATCAGCAGCAGGATATGGAACACCACCAGAATGCTCCGGCTGATGAGGATGTAGGTGCGTCCTTTCGGCCCGGCCGCCTCCGGCAGAATGTAGCTGTACGTATAGCGGGTAAAGGACATCGCGCAGAGCATCATGGTGGACAGATTCAGAGAATACAGAATCTTTTTCAGAAAAATCGGAACCGCGGGATTCTGTCCCATGCTCACGGCCAGCAGTTCCGCCATACAGCCGATCAGGGAAAGAATCGCCGTATGCAGCATCAGCTTGCGGGTTTGGGTATGGAATTCATTATTGACATAGGTCAGGATCAGAAACAGCACCATGAAGATCATGGCAGCAATGGAAAAATAATAGCTTCCCGACGCGAGAGCATCCTGAAGGGGCATTGCAACGCCTTTCCTTTGAAGTAAAAACACAAGATGTATGTAACGTTAACAGTTTCGGTATTTACGTCCGGCCGCGTACCCGTTCCGGTCAGACCGATGGCTCCCCGCCCTCTACCAGATCCCAGCTCATGGGCGTACCGAGCTTTGCGTCCCGCGTGATCTTCCTGCCCAGAAGATGCTCGTAATACCTGGTATGCAGGCCGCAGCCCGGACGCACGGAGCGCAGGTTCTCAGGGGTAAATACGTCGCCCGCCTTCATGTCCTGCGCGACGAAGAGGGATCTTGCGTGCTCTCTTTCCCGGGTCTGCTTTTCGCCCAGCTCGTAGGTCACCCGTCCCAGGGCCTTCTCGATGATGCGGATGTCTCTGACCATCTGCCCGAATTCCTCCGGCTCCATCGAAAACGCGCTGTCCACTCCGCCGTCCGCGCGGCGCAGGGTCAGATGCTTTTCCACCACGCGGGCGCCCATCGCAACGCTCGCACCGGCCACGGCATGTCCCATGGTATGGTCCGAAAGTCCCGTCAGGACATCGTAGCGCTGCGCCATATCGACCATCGTCCGCAGATGGATATCCTCGTAGGGCGTGGGGTAGGCGGAGCAGCATTTTAAGAGGATCACATCCTCATTGCCGGCCTCCCGGCAGGTGGCAAACGCCAGCTCGATATCCTCCGGCTTGGCGATCCCGGTGGAGATGATCAGGGGCTTCCCCAGAAGCGCGCACTTGCGGATCAGCGGGATATCCGTGATCTCAAAGGAAGCGATCTTGTAGCAGGGGACATCCAGCCCCTCCAGGAAGTCCACACTCGTAAAATCAAAGGGCGAAGAGAAAAAGTCCAGGCCCAGATCCTGCGCGACCTTCTGAAGACGCGGCTGCCACTCCCAGGGCGTGTAGGCCTTCTCATAGAGCTTGTGCAGCGTCGTTCCGTCCCAGAGCGTTCCCTGCGTGATCTGAAAGCAGGGATCGTCGCAGTCGAGCGTGATCGTATCCGCGGTGTAGGTCTGCACCTTGATCGCATCCGCTCCCGCGGCCGCGGCCGCCTCGATGATGCGCACCGCGCGGTCATAGTCCATGTTGTGATTGCCGGAGAGCTCCGCGATGATATAGGCGGGGGCATCCTCCGCGATCCTGTGATTGCCGATCCGTATTACCTTGTTCATACCTTTTCTCTCATTCTCTGATCCGAATTTAGCGCTCGGGGAAGGTGATCCGTCCGAGCTCTCTTAAGAAGCTGACATCCGGTGTCTCCGCATCCGGGAGAGGCGCGGCCTCCGAAGAAGTTCCCGTCGACTGCCGGTCAGCCAGCGCATTTAGCATCTCCCAGCGCTCCGCGGTCATGCGAAGGTAGGTGACATCATAGAAGACGCCCTCTTTTTCCACCGCATTTTTCTTCTCTTCCGCGACCTCACAGCCACAGATCTTATGCAGGGTGATGACGCCGCGGTTCAGGGAAAAGACATCGCTGATGACCGCCTTCTTCCCGAGTGTGCGGAACACATAGTCGTACATGCTGATCTCCAGCGTGATCGCCAGCTCCATGCTGCTCAGCTTCTTCTCACCGATATAATACGCCCAGCCGATCTCGCCGGAGGGATCCGACAGCCCCTTCAGGTTGATGACGCCGGCCGGCTGGCCCTTGACCTCGATGACCCAGTAGCGCAGGTCCGGATTGCGGCGGATCTCCTCCAGCCATCTGACCTGGCCCTCCAGCGTCAGCTTCGGGTCCGTATTCATATACCGGGTGATCTCCGGCTGCATCCGCCAGTTCATGATCTGTTCGAGATCGTCCTCCCGGATCCGCCGGAGCGATACGTCCAGACGATCGTGCAGCAGGCGGTACTTGAGCTCCGCCAGCTTCCAGTCGGTCTCATTATCGATGTCCTGCACCTCCAGGTCATTTAACACCATGGGCAGGATATTCCCGACCATCAGCCTGTGATTGGTCCGCAGGGACTGCGTGCGGAAGATGATAAAGGAACCCGCATCGTGATAGTGCGGCACCAGATCCTGGGAGCGGCTGTCCAGATACTCCGGCTGCTCAAAAACGAGCCTTCCCTCCTGCAGGATCAGGGAGCGCTGGACGGGATAGGAAAACTGTACGACCGGGATCAGGGAGTCCGCGTCGCTCTCCTCGAGATCCCGCACGGCATCGCGCAGCTGCTGCGCGGTCGTGAAGGGAGCCGTCGGGTACAGCACGCAGCCGATGTCAAAGGTCTGCCCGCGCTTCTCGTATTCGTCCAGCACCTCCAGACACACCTCCGGCGTCGTAGCGAAATCGCCCGCCATCTCCGCACTCCGGAAAAAAGGGACCTTCGCCCCGTACTGCCTTGCGATCTGCGCGATCTCCTCATCGTCCGTGGAGACCATCACTTCGTCAAAGACACCGCTTTTCAGCGCCGCGTCGATGGGGTAAGCCAGGATCGGCTTGCCGCAGAAGTCCTTGATATTCTTGCGCGGGATCCGCTTACTGCCTCCGCGCGCGGTAATGATCGCTATCGTGCTCATGCCTTTTCCTCTTCCTTCTCCCAGTGATAGGTCGGTACAATGTCGCGGATCAGAGGACGGATATCCTCCTTCTCCTCCTCGGCCGCCGCTTCCAGCTTTGCGAGCTGCGAGCGGAACTGCTCCTCATCGAAGGGGATCGGTTCCCCGATGTAGATCAGTTCATTTTCCGTCTGCTTCAGACCTTCCGCGTCCAGAAGCAGCTCCTCATACATCTTCTCGCCGGGACGCATCCCGATGAATTCGATCTTAATGTCCTCCCCGACCTTGTATCCGGAGAGCTTGATCAGATTTTCCGCCAGGTCCACGATCTTCATGGGCTTGCCCATGTCGAGGACAAAGATCTCACCGCCCTTCGCATAGGCGCCGGCCTGCAGCACCAGGCTGACCGCCTCGGGGATCGACATGAAGTAACGGATCACCTCCGGATCGGTCACGGTCACGGGTCCGCCCTCCGCGATCTGCTGCTTGAAAAGCGGGATCACGCTCCCGTTGCTGCCGAGCACATTGCCGAAGCGCACCGCCACGTAATTCGTCTTCGAGTGCACATTCATCATCTGAATGATCATCTCGCAGATGCGCTTGGACGCTCCCATGACATTGGTCGGGTTCACCGCCTTGTCCGTGGAGATGAGCACGAACCGGTCCGTACCGTATTTATCGGCCGCCTGCGCGCATTTAAGCGTTCCGAGGACATTGTTCTTCACGGCCTCGTTAGGACTGAACTCCATGAGCGGTACATGCTTGTGCGCTGCCGCGTGATAGACGATGTCCGGATGATAGGTCTCAAAGAGCGCATTCACCCGCGCGGTATTGCGCACGGATCCGATCAGCACCACGAGATTCAGATGCGGGTACTTGCGGATCAGCTCCTGCTGGATGTCGTAGGCATTGTTCTCATAGATGTCAAAAATGATCAGCTGCGCAGGCTCATGCGCCGCGATCTGACGGCACAGCTCGCTTCCGATGGAGCCGCCGCCTCCGGTGACCAGCACCGTCTTGCCCTGCACCATCTGCAGGACATCCTCGTTGTTGATCTGCACCGGCTCCCGGCCGAGCAGATCCTCGATGTCCACGTCCTTTAATTTGGCCACGGAGACATCGCCCTTGATCAGCTGGTACATGCCGGGCAGGGTGCGCAGCTTACATCCGGTCTCCTTCGCGATCTCAAGGATCTCCTTGCGCGTCTGCACGCTCGCGGAGGGGATGGCAAAGATGATCTCGTCGATTTTGTACTTCTTCACCGCTTCGGGGAGGTCATCGCGGTCTCCGACGATGGGGACACCGCGCATCTTCTTGCCATGACAGCCGGGATTGTCATCGATGATGCATTTCGCCGTCAGGGCGAGGTACCGGCTGCTCTCGATCTCCCGGAGGATCATGTTGCCGGCCGCGCCTGCGCCGATCACCATCACATTGGAGATGTCGCTGTGGGAGAAGAGATCCTTGCGCTTTTCATTGATGAGGCGCAGGATCCGGTACCCGAAGCGCACCACGCAGGTAGCGATCGACATAAAGACCCAGTAAAGCGGATAATAGCTGCGCGGCAGATAATGATGCGTAAGACGGGTCTCGATGAAGATCAGGACCGCCGCGAGGGAGGTAAACACGATGATCTTCACCAGCTCATTCGCGCTCGCGTAGCGCCAGACCGAATTGTACAGACCGCCGACGGCCAGGCAGGCCAGCGTGATCAGCAGAAAAGGGATCAGACTGGCTGTGTAGACCTGCAGGAATCTGGGCTCGATGTCCGAGAAGCGGAAATCATAGCGCAGATAGAGCGGCAGAAAGGAGCAGACCAGGCAGGTGATGGTATCGATCAGGATCAGCGCGATGATCCGCACCACCGGGATCTTCATAAATTTTGAATTCGGCGTTTTCGTGAAAAATTCCTTAACCGTTCGGCTCATATATTCTTCCTGTTTTCTTTATTCGCAGGTCTCTTTCCGGTCGCCTGCGCGTCGCGTCAGCAAGCCCGTCACCCACTCGCCCGCCTGCAGATAGCCCATGCAGGCCACGGGGATGAGCAGGGTCACATATTCGATGATATAGCGGCTCTTCGCCTCCCACAGGATGCTGAAGAGGAACCCGCCGATCAGCGTGATCCAGGGGATCAGCAGGAGAAAATCCGTCTTTCCTTCGCGCCGCCGGACCTTACCGATACAATCCCCCAGCGCAAAAAGGCTCCCCAGAAAGATCCCGAGATAGATCAGTGCCTGGTACAGATCCAGCAGGCGCCAGGTCCGCTCCGTCTTAGAACCGCCCACGACCTCGTTGATCCATCCGATGAAGTCCGGATCCGCAGCACAGTCGCAGTGCAGGCAGCAATAGAATCCGTCGTAGGACGGCTCCGCCCACTGGCTAGCCACCTTGCGCAGATAAAAGTCCCGGGCATAGGCCGGATCCGCGCGGAAACCCGCAGACTGTTCGCGGATCTTCTCGCTTCCGACCAGCGCCGCCATCTCCGCATCGCTGTCCATGCTCCGATAGACGGCCGCATTGTAGTCATTGTACCAGCCGGGACCGATCCAGTCGTCCATCCGTCCCATGGCGATAAACAGCTGCGGCGGGATCCCTTCCGAGACCTCCACCCCGGTATCCCGGGCGGCATACGCCTGCAAGAGGCTTAAGGGAAGGAAGGAGCAGACCGCCAGGACCGCAGCGATCACAAGGCTCTTCCACTGCTTTTTCAAAAGTGCATGCAGAAGGAGCGCAATCCCGGCCGCGATCACAAAAATGATCGTATTTTTCCGAAGAAGCACCCCCATGCACACCGCCAGAGCCGCCGGAAGCAACCAGCGCATATGGCGTGACTGCGCATATTCCGCAAGCGCCCAGGTGGCGATCAGCATGGCGCTTAAGGAGGCGATCTCTCCGTAAAGGTAATTCACATACCAGATCGCCGGCAGATTCAAAAGCCCCAGGATCAGCCAGAGCGGCTCCGCAAACCAGGTCCGGCAGCTTCCCCGCCTGTCCGCATAGCGCGTTTCGAGCCGGCGCACCAGAAGCGCTCCCGCCGCATAGGCGCCCGTGAGCATCGCCGCGTTCAGATACCGGAACGGAACGTAAGCGCCCTCCCCGCCGATGGCGAAGGACAGGAGGTGCATGGCGATCATCCCGAACTGCTGCGGATACAGGCTCAGATACCCGCCCGGATACAGGAAGGCTGCATAATCGCCATCCCAGACCGCCAGCGCTGCCGAATAGCAGATCCCGCTGTCGTCCGGAAGAAGGGGCATCTGAAGGAGGCGGATCCAGAGCACGCAGACCGTGCCCAGCAGCACGCAGCAGACCGCAAGCACCGCATTTCGCACGGCGGAGGATACGCCCGAAGGCTCCTTCCCGCCGCGGCGCAGCTTACGAGCGATGCCCCGCGCCGCCACCGCCAGGACCAGTGCCCCGCCGCAGATCAGAAGATTTCCCCAAAAATAGCGTTCCTCCAGCGTCACCGCCTCGCTGTCAAACCGGTTCGTCACCAGATAGCGAAGGCTTAAAACAAGCAGGATCCCGCTCACAGCAGCGGACAGCAGCATCAGCGCCGCTCCTATGTAATTCCCAATGCGCGCCGGGTGCTTACTTTGCATAGAACTGCGCCACTTTCCGGACCGCCCGGATGACATCGTCCGTATCCTCTTCCGTGAGCGCCGGATAGAACGGAATGCTCAGGATATTCTCATAGACCTTCTCGGCCACCGGGCATTCGCCCTTCTTATGTCCCAGCGACTCATAATACGAATGGAGGTACACCGGCAGGTAATGCACCTGCGGGTGGATCCCCTCCGCACAGAGCGCATCAAAGAATTCTCTGCGCGTGCAGCGCACCTTCTCCGGATCCAGGCGCAGAATATAAAGGTGCTGCGTGGTATCGGATTCCGGGATCGTCTTTTGCAGGATCAGTTGCGGGATCTCTTCAAAGGCCGCATCATATTTTGCACGGATGGCCTTCCGCGCGTCGGAGAAACGCCGGAGCTTCTTCAGCTGGCTGATCAGGAGCGAAGCCTGGAAATCCGTCATGCGATAATTGTACCCGAGCATCACCTGCTCATTGTACCAGGGATCGTCCGTCGGATGCTTCATAACCGTCATATCACGCGTGATCCCGTGGGCCCGAAGGAGCGAAAGACGCTGCCCCAGCTCGGGGTCGTTCGTGGTGCAGGCACCGCCCTCTCCCGCCGTGACCGTCTTCACCGGATGGAAGCTGAAGGTCGTGATATCCGCGATCGAGCCCACCGGGCGACCCTTGTACTTCGTGCCGAGGGAATGCGCGCCGTCCTCGATGAGGTACAGTCCGTGCTCCCGGCACAGGGCGAGGATCTCATCGAGCTCCACTGCCTGTCCGGTAAAATCCACCGCCACCACAGCCTTCGTGCGCGGGGTGATCCTGCTTTTGATTGACTCTACGTCAATATTGTAGGTATCCTCGCGAATGTCCGCAAATACAGGAGTTCCGCCGCAGTACAGCACACAGTTGGCCGATGCCGCGAAGGTGATGGGCGAAACGATCACCTCATCCCCGGGGCCGATGCCGATCGCCATGCAGGCCAAGTGCAGCGCCGCCGTACCGTTGGAGCAGCAGATGGCATAATTTGCCCCGGTCACGTCCTTCAGGTGATCCTCCAGGGCTTCGATCTCGGGACCGCAGGTAAGGGCCGGGGAACGAAGGGTCCGGACCACCGCCGCAATATCGTCTTCCTCGATGCATTGCCTTCCGTAATAAAGCGTCTGCTTTCCCTCACGGACCGGCTTTCCCCCGCAGATGGCGGGCATTTTATCCTTTTCCTGTTCCATGGAATTGTCTCTCCTCTTTCAATCAAATCATTCTATCACTTTTTGTAACAGGAATACAGTATCCCCGAAGACCCCGTTCTCCAGCAGGGTCTGATGATCCGCATACCCGTACCAGCTGCTCATGAACTCCAGCATCGCCTGCCGGTCCACGCCGTTGCCGCAGATCAGGATCAGCTCTGTGTTTTGCACGATCCGCTCATCGTACGCGCGGCTCGTCAGCTCCTCCTCCTTCAGGATCAGGGAATGCCGGTAATTCATCATCTCCGGCACATTGCGGTAGAAGCCGTACCCCGGATGCACGCACAGGCAGTCCCGGTCCGCATAATCCACGGAGATCTGCCGCTGCGCCTCATATCCGACGAAGCTGTATTCCATCGTAAAGAAATTCGTGATCACGGGCGGCAGCACCAGGATCACCCCGAGGAGCAGGATCAGCGGCCAGTGCGCCCTCCGCGCGGATCCGGCGGGCAGGATCTCTTCGAATCTGCGCACGATCGCATCGCACAGCAGGACGAAAAAGATCGCAACCATCGGCATCGCCGGCATCAGATAGCGGTCCACCTGATAGGGCGCCACCAGACTGACCACCAGAAAATATCCGCCCAGGAGGTAAACCGGCAGCAGGATCTCGCTCCAGGCATGCTCCTTCGCCTTCAGCGTGATCAGCAGAAGGACCAGGACACCGACGAGTCCGATCCCCCACCATCCGCCCAGCGTCTCACGGATCAGGATCCGTCCGAAGGTTCCGGCATTCCGGAGCAGGCCGGACCACCCGCCGGACAGGGCTCCCAGCGCCTCGACACCGCGGTCCGTGTGCAGCAGATCATGGAAGGCAAAGGGATAGAGCACCAGTCCCGCCAGCGCGGATAATCCCAGGCTCCGCAGAAAATACAGCGCATCCTTCCCGCGCTTCATCAAAAGGAGCCGCGCCAGCACCCAGAGGGCGAGGAAGAACATGAAAAAGCAGAAAAAATACTGCGTCAGAAATCCGAAGGTCGTCGCCCAGATCAGGGCCTTATTGCCGTAGCGGAACGGACTGTCCGCATCCTCCTCTTTTTTCAGCTTCTCCAGGCAGAGGGTCAGCACCGTCAGACACCAGAAGGCCACCATCATGTACATGCGGATCAGCATCACCGAATGGAAGCCCGCAAGGGACAGGCCGTACATAGCCCCCGCCGCGATCCCGAGCCCCGGGCGCTCATACACCCTGCCAAAAAGCCGCAGGATCATCAGAAGGCTCAGCAGCAGGAAGATCAGGTTCAGGATTGTTCCCGGCCAGGGGGAGAGATGCTCCCCTGCGAAGATACTGATCAGATTCATCAGGATGAAATAGACCGGCGGGTGATTGTCCGTTGTGGAATTGTAATACGGCGACAGAACCGGCACCGAATCCTCCGAATCGTAGGTCACATAGTCCGTAAAATCATCCGCGCTCATCCACTGCGGCTCTTCGTAGAGATCCGCCTTGTACTGCGCCGCAACGGACGCCCCGCGGCGGGTCAGGACATCCTTCGCCTGCCGGAACAGATTGGACAGGGTATCGGCCGGTCCGTTTCCGCGGATCATCTCGCGGTAGAATTTTTCCAGGCGTCCCTCCGGCTGCACCGGCGTGATCCACGGCGTAAATTCCGAATTGGCGAGCTGGTAGGACAGGATCTCATCCATGTGATAGCCTTCCCTCGTGCTCACTGCGGCGATATCCGCCGCCAGCACCGCCAGGATCAGCAGGATCGCGCATAAGGTATAGTTCTTTTCTCTCGGTTTTTTCTCCATTTACTTCCCATCTCCGGAAGGATTGCTTTCCGTGCTTCCGGCTCCTCCCCGCACGCGCTTTCCGCGTAAGATGCGGGATACCAGACTTCCCAGCTGCAGATAGCCCATGCAGGCCATGGGCGTCAGCAGATACACATATTCGATCGTATAGCGGCTCTTCGCTTCCCACAGGAGCGTGAAGAGGAATCCGCCGATCAGGGTGATCCACGGGATCAGAAGGAGCACCTCCATCTCCCCGCTGCCCCGGATCCATCTGCGCAGAGTGTCCGCAAGCGAGAGGAGCGCGCACAGGAAGATCCCCGCATAGACCACCAACTGGTAGCCTTCCAGCCCTTTTAGCACCCGGTAGGTATAGGCGCCCCCTGCCAGCTCGGTCAGAAAATGCGCGATGCGCGGATCCAGACCGGGATCATAATACATGCAGTAAAACAGACCTTCATAGGTGGGATCCGTCCACTGCGAGATGGTCTTGCGCAGGTAAAAATCCTTCGCAAGCGCCGGATCCGCCCGGAAGAGCGCCGCCGTCTCGCGCAGGTTTTCCCGTGCGATTTCTCGCGCGACCTGCGGGTCATACCCGTTCTGATTGTAGACCGCCACCGTGTAGTCCGTGTACCACCCCGGCCCGCGGTACTCATCCGACACTCCCATGACGATAAACAGCTCCATGGGGATCCCCTCCGAGATCGGCACCCCGGTCTTCTGGGAATAGACGGCCTGAAGTCCTTTCATCGGCAAGGTCGCGCAGAGCCAGAGCACGGCGATCACCAGAAGGGACTTCCACTGCTTCTTCAAAAGGGCATGCAAAAGCAGTGCAATCGACGCCGCCAGAAGGAAAATGATCGTATTTTTCCGAAGCAGTACCCCCAGGAGCACCGATGCGACCGCGGGGATCAGGAACCGAAGACGACCGTTCTGCGCATAGCTTGCCAGCGCCCAGCTTGTGATCAGCATGGCGGCCAGGGAAGCGATCTCACCGTAGAGATAGTTCACATACCAGACGGACGGTAGGTTCAAAAGCCCCAGGATCAGCCAGAGCGGCTCCGCAAAATAGCTCACGCGCTGCCCGTGCGCCTCGGCATAGCGGCGCTCCAGGATCCGCACCAGGCCCGCCCCCGCCGCATACGCGCACAGAAGCATAAGGACATTGAAGATGCGGAAAGGCAGGACATTGCCCTCTCCCCCGAGGGCAAAGGAGAGAAGATCCATCGACACCACCCCGTACTGATGGGGATAGCGTTCCAGATATCCGCCGGGCATCATATACTGCTCCAGCCCCTCGTGATAGACACTGAGTGCCAGGGAATAACAGGTTCCGGTGTCATCCGGAGTCACCGGTCCCCGAAGCAGCAGGACCCATCCGATCGACAGCACGCCCAGCAACGCTGTACACACCGCAAGGAGGATATTCCGCGTCCGAAGCGGCACCTCCGCGGACGTCCCGCGCGCATCGCCCCTCCGGTCCGCTGCCACCCGGACAAAAATCATCAGCGCCGCAAAAACCAGGCAAAGCAATGTATTTTTGCGGATCGTCGACAGTTCGATCCGGATATGATCGTCCCCGCTTATGATCTCGGTGATGAACCGAAGATTAAGCTTCAGGAGCAGTCCCATGATCAGAGCCGAAAGCATCAGAACCGCAGCCCCGATAAAATGTCCGAATCGCACCATGCTCTTCTTTTTCATGAAAGTACGCCTCTTTTCGCTTATCCTTATCGCCCGGTGCTACTCCTGCGCAAAAGGGGACGCGTCCGGGTAGCCGTAGATCACATAGCCACCTTCCCGGTAGATCTCCCCGCCCTGCTGCAGGAGGTCGTAATCCGCGTATTTTTCACTCTCTGCCTCACTCAGGAGCAGGAAGACGGGTCCCTTTGCATACCCGGGCTCATAATACTTTTCCGCGGAGGACCAGCGGAAATACCGCATGCCGCCGTCTTCCAGAATAATGCCGGCCGCCTCTACCGCGCCGTCCGAAAGCTCCTGGAGCATATTGGCATGCTCGTAGGTGGAGTATCCGAAGGTGTATCCCTTCTCCTCCAGGAAGGCTGCCGCCTGCGCGCGTCCCGCATTTTTGTCCGCGCCGGCCATGGAACAGAGGATCTTCCCCTCCGTAAGAAGCAGGATCAGGCACAGGCCCCCGAGCACCAGACTGCGCTGCAGCCACCGGTCCTCATGCCGGTCATAGATCAGCACCAGGGGCACGAACAGCGCCAGCACCAGCAGGTAATATCTGGGCGTGATCGTCGTATAGGTAAAGACCAGGAAAAAGGTCATCAGCCAGAAGGCCGCACGGAAAAAATACACAAAAAACCGCTCCGTCGGATCCGGCCCCTGCTCCGCCTGTGCCCCGGCCGATGTGCCAAACCGGTGCCGGCATCTGCGCGAAAGCTGCCATGTGACAAAGGCTCCGATCCCCAGCAGCGCGAAGGACAGCACCGTGATCAGACCGCGGAGCCCCAACACCTCCTTCTGCGGGATATACCCGAGGAGCTCCAGGAGCGATCCGAAAGCATTCTGCAGATGCAGCAGGAGTTCTCCGTTGATGACCTGTATGAAATTCAGATTCTCATAGGTCGTAAAGCTGTAATGACTGCGGATGTAGGTCACGTTGAACGCATAGCCGATGAGGGCGATCAGCGTAGCGCCCAGGCTGCACCGGAAAATGGCGCCCTCCGGAGACCGAAGCGCCGCTCCCACCTCGGACAGGCGCTGCCGGAGCGTCTTTTCATCTCCCGCGCGGCTTTGCAGCAACACGCGAAAGCTCCTCCCCTGCAGCATCAAAAATCCTCCCGCGAGCACTAAAGGGCCGTAGACCGATAGAAAATACCGGACGCCCGACGCCCCGCAGATCAGGGACAATACCGTCAGCGCGGTCAGGTACCAGATCTGCCACAGATCCGCCCTGTCTGCTGCTTTCCCGGTTCCGTCCGACGCCACGCAGCTTTCCGCCTCCGCCCCCTGCGAAGGGTCCGCCAGCCGCAGCACGAGTCCCGTCACCCAGAACATCAGGATCATATGTGCGATGTAGGTATTGCCGAAGTGCACAT
>JAFYEE010000020.1 GCA_017544405.1 Lachnospiraceae bacterium | reverse complement strand
CACCTGGTTCAGCACGGAACCGAGAACGTAGCGGTAACCCGGCTGCTTCACGGCGGCTTCCACGGCTTCAGAAATGGCGCAGCCCAGGCTGCCGGTGGTGCCGGGATGCTCCGCCAGGATCTTGCGGCCGATCTCGGTCGTGTTGCTCGGGGACGGGGTAACGGTCGCGCCATAGGTACGCATGACCTCGCGGCGGAACGGCTTCTGCTCATAGGAGACCTTCACCATGTAGACCTGGCAGTCGAGTCCGAGGTACGCACAGGCCATGGAAAGTGCGGTACCCCACTGTCCTGCGCCGGTCTCGGTCGTCACGCCCTTCAGTCCCTGCTTCTTCGCGTAATACGCCTGAGCGATCGCGGAATTGAGCTTGTGGGAGCCGCTGGTATTGTTGCCCTCGAATTTGTAATAGATCTTCGCGGGGGTATCGAGCTTCTTCTCGAGGCAGTAAGCGCGTACGAGCGGGGACGGACGATACATCTTGTAAAAGTCCAGGATCTCCTGCGGAATCGGGAAATACTTTGTGTCATTGTCCAGCTCCTGCGCGATCAGGTCATCGCAGAAGACAGCGCTGAGCTCCTCGGCCTTCATGGGCTCGAGCGTTCCCGGATTCAGAAGCGGAGCCGGCTTATTTTTCATGTCCGCACGGACATTGTACCATGCGGTCGGCATCTCATTTTCTTCGAGGTAAATCTTATAAGGTATTTCGCTCATATTCTTCCTTTCCCGTCCCGGACTTTCGGATCTCTCTCCCCGGGACTTCTCCTTGCGAATGATTTGTTCGGACGATCTCCTGCTGTACTGCAAATGATCCGCATCAGGTAAGATTATAGCGGATTAACGCGCGAAAGACAATCAAAACTCTTCGCAGCATCCACTTTTTTCACCGTGCGAATCCGCTCTCGGCAAACCCGCTCAAACGTGTTAACATAGACATATCCGGGCAGAAGTGTATAATACAGAGAGCCAGGCGGGAGAAAGCAAGATGAGTATTCGGGAACTGGAATACCCCTTTGACGGGGATTACCTTCTGAGAAAAAAACGGGCGCTGCGCCGGCAGCTGCTCGCAGATGAAGCCGTAAATGCGGCGAGGACCGCGAAAAAGATCGCCATCCTCGGCGGCAGCACCACCAGCGATCTGAAAAGCATGCTGGAGCTGTTCCTGCTGAATTACGGGATCGCGCCCACCTTCTACGAGTCGGAATACAACCGCTACTACGAGGACGGCGCCTTTCCGAATCCGGCGCTGGAGGAATTCGCGCCCGACTTTATCTACATCCACACCTCCTCCCGCAATCTGACGGACGCGGACCTTCCGTCCCTCTCCGATACCCGGGAGCAGGCAGACGCGAAGCTGGCCGCCGTGCGCGCAAAGTTTGAAGGGCTGTGGGCGCATCTGGAGCAGACCTACCACGCCGTGATCCTGCAGAACAATTTCGAGCCGCCGCTCTACCGCCTCCTGGGGAACCGGGACATCAGCGATTACCGCGGGGCGGGGAATTTTATCGCCCGGCTGAATCTGATCTTCTCCGAATATGCGGATACACATCCGAATTTCTATATTCACGACCTCAGTTACGAGGCAGCGGACTACGGTCTGCAAAAATGGGCGGATCCGACCTACTGGTACATGTACAAATACGCCATGTGCCTTTCCGCCATCCCCGGAAGCGCGTTCCAGGTGGCGAATCTGATCAAGTCCGCCCTCGGGAAGAACAAGAAGGTCCTGAATCTCGATCTCGACAATACCCTCTGGGGCGGGATCGTGGGAGACGACGGGGCCGACCGTCTGGAGATCGGGCAGGAGACCCCGACGGCGCAATCCTACGCAGCCTTCCAGTCCTATCTGAAAAAGCAGAAGGAAATCGGCGTGCTCCTGACGGTCAATTCCAAGAACGAGGAGGAGACAGCCCTCTCCGGCCTGGCCCGTCCGGACAGCGTCTTGAAGCGGGAGGACTTCACTGCCTTCAAGGCGAACTGGGATCCGAAGAGCCTGAATCTGCAGCGCACCGCCGGGGAACTGAACCTGCTGCCCGAGAGCTTCGTCTTCGTCGATGACAATCCCGCCGAGCGGGAGATCATCCGGCAGCAGCTCCCTTCCGTGAGCGTTCCGGAATTGGAGTGCCCGGAGGACGCCATCCGTCTGTTGGACCGCAGCGGATTTTTCGAGGTGACCGCCTTCTCGGAGGAGGACCGCCGGCGCGCCCAGATGTATGAGAGCAACCTTCTGCGGCAGCAGGCGGAGCGCTCCTTTGCGGATTATAACGACTACCTGCTCTCTCTTCAGATGCAGGCCGAGATCCGGCCCTTTGTCCCGGAGTATCTCGCACGCATCGCCCAGCTGACGAACAAGACCAATCAGTTCAATCTGACCACGAAACGCTACTCCCAGGCGGAGATGGAGGCCATCGCTGCCGATCCTTCCTTCCTGACCCTCTACGGAAAGCTGGAGGATCGCTTTGGTGACAATGGTGTCGTTTCTGTTGTCCTGGGCAAAAAGAACGCAGATACGCTGGATCTGGAGCTCTGGCTCATGAGCTGCCGCGTCCTGAAACGGGACATGGAGTATGCGATGCTGGACGAGCTGGTCGCCAATTGCAAGGCGTCTGACATTCGTGTCATAAGAGGATATTACATCCCCACGGCCAAGAATGCCATGGTCCGTGAATTCTATGCTCAGATGGGATTCGAGAAGGTGCGTGAAGCGCAGGACGGCAGTACGGAATGGGTTTTCCGGATTCCGGATACGTACGAGCCGAAGAATCATGTGATCCGGGTCGGCGGTCCGGCTTAGGGTCCGGTCCCGGACAAGGATCAAACAGGAAGGAGCAAGCATGAAAAGAGAAGAAGTATTTGAACGTCTGACCGAAATCTTTCGCGATGTGTTTGACGATGAAACTATCGAGCTGTCGGAGGAAACCAGTTCCGAAGACATCGAGGGCTGGGATTCCCTCGCCCATATCAATCTGATCGGGGCGGTGGAGCAGGAGTTCTCCATTCGCATCCCGATGAGCCGGGTCGTCACCATGAAAAATGTAGGAGAGATGGCGGATACGGTCCTGGAGCTGGCGGAGTAGTCCGCTTCCGGACCTTCGTTTCGGGTCAGTCCCCGATCAGGGCTCCGATGTACTTTGTGGCCTTTTCCGCACCGTAGCGGTTCATGTGCCGCAGATCCGCCGCCACATCCTCCGCGATCTGCATCCCGGCGTCCGCCATGACTTCCGGCTCGTTGAAGTCGACAAAGGTCAGACCGTGCTCCCGCGCGTAGGCCGCGATCTCGTTGTGGCACCCGTCGTTCCAGTCATTCACTTCATTGCTCGCCATCAGAGTCTTCACCAGGATCAGCCGGATTCCGTTCTCTTCGCATAATTCCCGGATTTTCTCCAGATAGGTAAAATTGAGATAGGTGGTTGCGGACGCATCTCCGCTCAGGATCGAAGCGGTATAGTCCGACCCGCACCTGCTCGGGAGCGTCACATAGCCCCTGGCCTCGCCGGGGGTATTCCATATGGCAGACAGACTGACTTTATCAAATCCGCCGTGAAGTACCAGGATCGGGAAGAGTACT
>JAFYEE010000193.1 GCA_017544405.1 Lachnospiraceae bacterium | reverse complement strand
GATGCAGCGGACATCTACGAGTGCCCGATCTGCATTGTGGAGAGCGAGATCCACATGGTTCAGGCTCTGGAGGATGTGAAGAAAGCAGGATGCGAGGCGCTGTGTGTCTACCTGGGCAACTTCGGTCCCGAGATCTCCGAGACCCTGCTTGCAAAGCATTTCGAGGGTCCCAAGATGTTCTGCGCGGCAGCAGAGGAGAGCCAGAATGACCTGCAGGACGGCCGTGGCGATGCTTACTGCGGAATGCTGAACGCTTCCTACAACCTCAAGCTTCGCAGCGTGAAGGCTTATATCCCCGAGTATCCCGTGGGCAATGCAGAGGAGTGCGCGGACATGATCCACGAGTTCCTGCCCATCGCAAACGCTGTCTACGGCCTGAACAATCTGAAGATCATTTCCTTCGGTCCCAGACCGCTGAACTTCCTTGCATGTAACGCTCCCATCCAGCAGCTCTACAACCTGGGCGTTGAGATCGAGGAGAATTCCGAGCTCGATCTGTTCGAGTCCTTCAACAAGCATGCAGGTGACGAGCGCATCCCCGCTAAGGTCAAGGAGATGGAGGATGAGCTGGGCGTCGGTAACAAGAAGCCCGAGGTTCTGCCCAAGCTGGCACAGTACGAGCTGACCCTGCTCGACTGGATCGAGGAGCACAGAGGCTACCGCAAGTTCGTTGCCATCGCAGGCAAGTGCTGGCCCGCATTCCAGACCCAGTTCGGCTTCGTTCCCTGCTATGTGAACAGCCGTCTCACCGGCAGCGGCATCCCTGTTTCCTGTGAGGTAGATATCTACGGATGCCTGTCCGAGTTCATCGGAACCGTGGTCAGCCGTGACGCTGTCACTCTGCTGGACATCAACAACTCCGTGCCTCATGACATGTATGATGAGTCCATCAAGGGCAAGTTCCCTTATGAGTTCACCGACACCTTCATGGGCTTCCACTGCGGCAATACCTGCTCCTCCAAGATGAGCTCCTGCAGCATGAAGTATCAGAAGATCATGGCCAGAAACCTTCCGATCGAGGTGACCAACGGAACCCTGGAGGGCGATATCGCTCCCGGCGACATCACCTTCTATCGTCTGCAGTCCACCGCTGACAACAAGCTTCGCGCTTACATCGCACAGGGCGAGATCCTTCCCGTTGCAACCAGGTCCTTCGGTGGCATCGGCGTCTTCGCGATCCATGAGATGGGCCGCTTCTATCGCCACGTGCTGATCGAGAAGAACTATCCTCATCACGGCGCGGTTGCCTTCGGTCACTACGGCAAGGCTCTCTTCGAGGTCTTCAAGTATGTGGGTGTTCCCGTTGAGGATCTGAACTACAACCAGCCGAAGAGCCTGCCTTATCCTACCGAGAACCCTTTTGCCTAAAGAGCAAAAAAACGCAAAAAAGTACTGGTGATTTGCGAAAAATATGATAGAATGATTTAAATGCCTGCGCATTGTGCTGAAAAAAGGTTCAATGCGCAGGCTATTTTTGAGTAACGCAGGAGGGAAGAGACAGTGCAGGAGACACTACAAAACATCATTGAGCTGAAGGACATTACCAGAATCTTTGACGACAATGGGTTTGTAGCCGTAAAGGATTTTAACCTGGAGGTAAAACGCGGAGAATTCGTCACATTTCTGGGACCGTCCGGCTGTGGGAAGACCACCACACTCCGGATGATTGCAGGATTTGATCTGCCCACGAAAGGACAGATCCTGTTGGACGGGAAGGATATTTCCCAGCTTCCGCCCAACAAGAGACCGATCAACACGGTCTTCCAGCGTTATGCCCTGTTCCCGCACATGAATATTTTTGACAATATCGCCTTCGGACTGAAGCTGAAGAATCTCCCGAAGGAAGAGATCGTCAAAAAGGTGAAGCGCGTTCTGGAGATGGTGGATCTCGAGGGCTTTGAGAACCGTACCGTTTCCACACTTTCCGGTGGTCAGCAGCAGCGGATCGCCATCGCGCGCGCGCTGGTCAACGAGCCGAAGATCCTGCTGCTCGATGAGCCGCTGGGCGCTCTGGATCTCAAGATGCGCAAGGAGATGCAGCTGGAGCTGAAGAGCATGCATGACCGGCTCGGCATCACCTTTATCTACGTGACGCACGATCAGGAGGAAGCTCTGACCATGTCCGACAAGATCGTCGTCATGAACGAGGGCACGATCCAGCAGATCGGTACCCCCGAGGATATCTACAACGAGCCGAGCAATGCATTTGTGGCGGACTTTATCGGCGAGAGCAATATCTTCAAGGGCATCATGACCGGCAAGCTGAAGGTGCGCTTCTGCGGCGGAGAGTTCGAATGCATGGATGATGTGGAGGAAGGAACCCACGTGGATGTCGTCGTACGTCCCGAGGATGTCATCCTCACCGCGCCCGAAAAGGGAACGATCACCGGCGTGGTGACCGGCGTGATTTTCAAGGGGATCCACTATGAGATCACGGTGGAATCCGGCAAAAACGAGATGGTGATCCAGTCGACCCGCACGCCGAAGATCGGCGAGCAGGTGGGCCTTTGCCTGGATCCGGACGGGATCCATATCATGATCGCCGAGGATCATACGACTCGCTTTACCGCTTCCGTTACGGCAGATTATCAGCTGGAATTCAACGAGGAGATCCTCCACTGCGATCTGACGAAGGTGATCCCCGGCTCCGTGATGAAGGACGGGGTGCTGAAGGATGCGAACGGGGAAGTCATCGATCCTTCGCTTCTGAAGGTGGATGTGGCGATCGAGCCCGGCGACATCGAGATGAGCGATGATGCGGAGGCCGGTCTTACGAGCGGCAAGATCACCAACCTGATCTACAAGGGCGACCATTACAGCTATGTGGTCCGCACCGACAGCGGCAATGATCTGATTGTCGATGATGAGTATCTGTGGAATATGGATGACCGGGTCGGTCTGATCCTCCCCGAGGAAAAGATGACCTTCACTCTGCACAAATAAAGGAGATGCCATGAAACTGCAATTTTCCAGGAAGACCCTGGGGATTCCCTATGGTATCTTCTTGATCCTTTTTGTGGTGGCGCCGCTGGTGGTGATCGTTTCCTACGCCTTCACGAACGGCACCGGCCGCTTTACCCTGTCCAATCTGACCGGATTCTTCGCGGATCCGAATACACTGGGAACGCTGCTCTACAGCTTTGTCCTGGCTTTTGTGACCACCTGTGTGTGCTTACTTATCGCCTATCCGGTGGCTTATGTGCTTGCGCGCTTTCACTGGAAGCGCAGAAGCGTGCTTCTGATGATCTTTATCATGCCGATGTGGATCAATTTTACGCTCCGCATCACGGCACTGAAGGAGATCCTGACGCTGATCGAAGGGAATCTGGCCTTTCATCCCTTCCTCAATTCCGTCATCGGTATGACCTATGATTTCCTGCCCTTTATGATCCTCCCGATCTACAACACGCTGGAGAAGCTCGACGGAAGCCTTCTGGAAGCGGCCGCGGATCTGGGAGCGGATTCCGTGCAGGCCTTTCTGAAGGTGACGCTGCCCCTGTCCGTACCCGGCATCGTAAGCGGGATTTCCATGGTCTTTCTCCCGGCGATGACCAACTATGTCGTCCTGGATATGCTTTATAACAGCACTTACATCATGGGCAGTCTGATCGGAAGCTATTTCTCGGCTTACGACTGGCACGGCGGATCCATGATCGCTCTGGTTCTGCTGGTGATCATCTGCCTGTTTACGCTGCTCACCGGGCGGGATGAAGAAAATGCGAGAGGGGGTGCTTTGCTGTGAAAAACGGAAAAAACAGAGCATTGCCTGCGGCCATTCTTATTCTGGTCCTGATCCTTCTCTATGCGCCGATCCTGATCCTGGCGGTCTACAGCTTTACCGACGCGGCCAACATCGGTGCGGGCGGATCCTTCTCCGTGGCCAACTATGTGAAGCTCTTTACCACGGAAGATCTCCGCGCCATGATCTTCGGAACCCTGCTTCTGGCGCTGGGCTCTGCCATCCTTGCGACGCTGCTGGGAACGGCGGGTGCCATCGGTTCCTTTTACTCCCGCAAGGGGACGCAGACTTTTTTCCAGACCGTGAACCAGGTTCCGGTCGTGAACGCGGATGTGGTCACCGGCTTCAGTATCTGCATCCTGCTGGTGGTCGTCTTCGGCATCAGCAAGGATACCTTCCTGCCGCTGGTGCTCGGCCATGTGACGCTGTCGGCTCCCTTTGTCTATCTGTCGGTGCTTCCGAAACTGAAGCAGATGGATCCCGCGCTCTATGAAGCTGCGCTGGATCTGGGTGCGACGCCCGGCTACGCGCTTCGGAAGGTGATCCTGCCCCAGATCTTTTCCGGGATCGTCTCCGGATTTGCTCTGGCCGTCACCTTAAGCCTGGATGATTATTTTGTGGCGACCTATACCAAGCCCGCCACCTTCGATACCATCAGTACCTATGTCGTGAATGCGACCAGAGGCTCCCAGACGGAGATCAAGACAGCGCTCTGGGCCCTGTCTACCCTGATTTTCCTGGTGGTGCTGGCGATCGCGCTCGGCTCCAATCTCCGGAAGCAGGAAGGGTCCGGGAGAAAGGGGGAACGCGAAGCATGAACGGAAAAAATGCATGGAAAAAGGCGGGCCCGCTTCTGGCGGTGCTGATGGCGCTGGTCCTGGTCCCGGGGGCATGCCTGTCCCGGACCGCCGGCTTTACGTCGCAGGCCGCCGCTGCGAAGGAGCAGGTTCTGACGCTTCGTGTCTGCAACTGGGAAGAGTATATGGATCTGGGCGAGTGGGATCCGGAGGAGGAGACCATCGACTTAGAGTCCGGGGATATCCTTGGAGAACTTCCGCTGTACGAGGAATTTGAGGACTGGTACTACGAGAATTACGGACAGCGTGTGGAGGTGGAATACAGCTGCTTCGGAACCAACGAAGAGCTCTACAACATGCTGACCCTCGGAGATGTCTACGATCTGGTATGCCCCTCCGAGTACATGATCATGAAGCTCATGTCGGAGGACCAGCTGGTCCCCTATTCCGCCGGATTCTTTGAGGAAAGCGATCCGCTCAATTACTATGAGCGCAACGTCTCTCCCTTTATCCGGGAGACCTTTGAGACGCATGAGATTGACGGACAGAGCTGGAGCAGGTATGCGGCCGGCTATATGTGGGGTGTCACCGGATTTCTCTACAATCCGGAGGAAGTGTCCGAGGAGGATGTAAGTACCTGGGCCCTTCTCTCGAATCCGGACTATTTCCGACAGGTGACCATCAAGGACAATGTCCGCGATGCCTATTTTGCCGCCCTCGGCGCAATCCGCCACGATCAGCTCACGGACGCCGCCTTCCTTGCGGCCGGGGACTATCCGGAGGCGCTGGAGCGGACCATGAATGATGTCTCGCAGGAGACCATAGGTGAGGTGCAGGACTACCTGCAGAGCGTGAAGGACAATGCCTATTCCTTCGAGACCGACAGCGGCAAGGCGGACATGATCACCGGCAAGGTGCTGGCGAATCTGCAGTGGTCCGGAGATGCGGTCTATGCGATGGACCAGGCGGAAGAGGATGATTTTTATCTGAATTTTGCCGTGCCGGAAGAAGTGACCAACCTCTGGTTTGACGGCTGGGTCATGCTGCGCCGCGGTATCTCCGAGGATCCGGCCAAGCAGCAGGCGGCCGAAGCCTTTGTTAACTTCCTGTCGATGCCGGAAAATGCGGTCCGGAACATGTATTACATCGGCTATACTTCCGTCATCTCCGGAGGCGTCGACGGCGACCAGGTCTTCGAATATCTGGACTGGACCTACGGCGCGGAGGAGGATGAGGAAGAGACCGTGGACTATGAGGTCGGATACTTTTTCGATCCCGAGGCGGACCCAAGTGAGTATACGATCACCGTTCCCGCCGATCAGGTGCAGCGTCAGCTTTTTGCGCAGTATCCGCCCGCGGATGTGATCGGGCGCAGCTCCATCATGCAGTACTTTGACGGGGATGCGAACGCGGCGATCAACCGTATGTGGATCAATGTGCGATGCTACAATCTGAACAAGGTTCCCGTATTCGGAAGAGTGCTGCTGGCACTGCTTTTGTGCGCGGTGGTCGCCGGACTGTTCGTGATGCGCCGCAAGGGAAGAAAGCGCTGAGAGGAGAGGGTATGTCGGATTACAGAAATGATCTGAAACGGATCCTGGAGAAGGATGTATCTTCCGGGCGTGTGGCCGGCAATCAGCTGCTGGTCCTCCGGGAGGGACAGGAGCTCTTCTACCACGAGGAGGGATATGCGGATGCGGAAAAGCGCATGGGATGGGCACCGGATACGATCTGCCGCCTTTTCTCCATGTCCAAGCCCGTGACCTCTGCCGCAGTCATGATTCTGCTGGAGCGGGGCATGCTCAGCCTCCTCGATCCCGTGAGCAGATATCTGCCGGAATTCGCCGACCTGAAGGTCCTCGGAGCGGACGGACAGGTGGAGGCATGCAAACGGCCGATGCTGATCAGCGACCTGATGAATATGACCTCCGGCATCCCCTACCCCGAGAACTGGGAGGGCTGCAGCCGTTCCGGCATTTTGATGGACCGGATGCTTTCGGAGGTGCTGCCGAAGATCGTAGCGGGAGAAGGACCTTCCACCCGCGAGATGGCAGGCCGGATCGCACAGGTTCCGCTGGTATTTCAACCGGGCGAACGCTGGATGTACGGCTTTGGTGCGGACGTCCTCGGTGCGCTCGTGGAGGTTGTCAGTGGCAGACGCTTCGGAACCTTCCTGAAGGAGGAGATCTTTGACCGTCTGCAGATGCCGGATACGGGCTTCTTTGTCCCTGAGGACAAGACGGACCGTTTTGCCATGAGCTATGAATATGACGCGGAGGGGAAGCTTTTCCCCATCAGCGACAGCCACCTCGGAGAGTATTACAAGGAGGATGTGCGCTTCGAATCCGGCGGTGCGGGACTCGTCTCCACCATCCGGGACTACAGTCATTTTGCGCAGATGCTGGCGCAGGGCGGCATCTACTCCGGCCAGCGCATCCTCGGAGAGGCCACCGTTCGCTTCATGGCCCAGAACCGCCTGAAGCCGGAACAGATGGCAGGTCTTGACTGGGACAGCAATTTCGGCTACGGTTACGGCAATCTGATGCGCGTCCTCATCGATCAGGGCAGGGCAGGCATCAGCGCGCCTCTCGGCGAGTTCGGCTGGGACGGCTGGACCGGCAATTACGTCTCCATGGATCCCGTAAACTGCCTCGTCATCCTCTACTTCACCCAGCTTCGCGGCGGTGACGGCAGTACGGAGATCATGCGACGGATCAAGAATGTGGTTTACGGTTCCCTGTAAGGTTCTTGCTGGATTTTGGCCGGTTTATGTGGTAAAATATTCCTTGATGCAGAACTGATCACTATTTTTCAGGAAACGGAGGATCGAATATGTTTATCGTGCTTGCAGGCGGCCTTCTCGTCATTATTATCGCAGTCATCGTAGCAGTGGTTTCTTCCGTGGTTTCCGCCGTTGCGGCCGATGTCGATGACAGCGAGGACTGATCCATTGCATTTTTGATCTTTGTACATATTTTTTGCTCCATTTGCGGGACTTCCCACCGGAAGCCCCGCTTTTTTTCTGCCTGCCTTCCGTGATTTTGACGGAAAAAATCTTTGGCTATTTCGCTGTCTTGACCGGCCGTTCGCGCCGTGCTAAATTGACAATCACCCGACAGGGCTTCTCCCCCGGCGCGTCAGCCGGACACATTCCACAGACAAGATGTGAAGAAGAAAAATCGTAAGTTAGAAGGACAAAGAGGATGGAAAAGGACAGTATGCCCTCCCCGGCGATCAAAACCGTATGGAATCATACGGCGCCGGAGGAGAAACAGACCGATCTCGAACGATTGGTGAATGATTACATTACCCAGAAGCAGACCCAGCTCCTGGCCCTCAAGAAGGGGCAGCTGGAGAAGGAAGTCTTCCTGAAGGGGGCCGGAGATCACATCCGCAGCAGCTTCGGGCTCTCCCCCGGCGCGCAAAGGCGTCTCCTGCAGGAATTTGAACAGTATATCTTCGGCTACTCCAAGCTCTCCGGGCTCATCGATGATCCGGAGATCTCGGATATCCGCGTGATCGCCTATGACACGGTGCGCGTCAAGCGTTCCGGAAAGCGGATGGATGCGGGGGTATCCTTCCTTTCGGAGAAGGAATACCGCCAGTTCATCGATTATATCGCAACGAAAAATCAGGTCAGCATCTCCAACTTAAATGCCATACAGCGATTTACCGACACGGAGTCCCACCCCGACTTCATCCTGCGCTTTACCCTCTCCATGCCGATCGTCAATACCTATGCCGAACCGTACCTGTGTATCCGCAAGGTGCCGAAGGCTTTTCCGGGGATGAACGCGCTGATCGAAAAGGGGATGCTCAGCCGGGAGACGGCGCAGCTTCTGGTGCAGCGTTTTCGCAGCGGCTCGACCCTGATCTGCGGTGGCAATTCTTCCGGGAAGACGACGCTGCTCAATGCGCTTAAGGAGACGCTTCCGGATGATATGTCCATCCTCGTGGCGCAGCAGGCGGACGAGTTGACCACCATGTACCATCCGGACATGATGTTCCTCCACAGCATCCCCGGCACGGCGGAGAGCAAGGTCAGCTACGATCTGAAGAATATCTCCATCGCGGGCCTCACCATGGATGTGGACTGTTTTATCATCGGAGAGATCAAGGGGGAGGAGGCGCTGTATCTCTTAAACGCCGCCTGCACGGGACAGATCTGCGCCGGAACGATCCATGCCATGCGTGCGGACCGTGCGCCGGACAAGCTGGTGGACTATGCCATGTACGAGAGCAGGTATTCGCGCAACGAGCTGATGCGGATGATGGACTGCTTTCAGACGCTGGTCTTCATGAAGGAATACCGCGTGCAGCAGATCTTCTTCTGCAAGGGCTGGAACGAGGAGCGAAAGGAGCTGGAATATGAGCAGATACTTTGAGTGGGGAGCGGTCTTTGTCTGCCTGACGGTCGGATTTGCGGCGATGTTTTATGCGGCCGTGACCAACCGTACCTGGGAGAAGGTGCTGCTGATCACGCGCCGGAACATGGACCGCAGGGAGAAGGAAGCGCTTCTGGAAAAGCGAAAGCTCCTGCAGCAGCAGCAAAAAAAGAAGAGCCTGTGGACGGCTCTGGACCGGCAGATTGACTACAGCGGGTTAAGGCGCCGCCTGCCCGGACTCGGGGCGACCGGACTCTTTGCCCTGAATCTGGTTCTGGCCGCCGTACTCTTCGGTATCCTTACCGCACTCGCCGGCTTCCTTCCGGGGCTGGCCGGCGTGGCCGGGATGGTGCTTCTGGAGGGATTCGGCTTCCTGCTGGCGCGGCAGAAGAATCTGCGGAGCGTGAACGAGGATCTGATGAAATTCCTGGATTTTCTCGGCAATTACAACATCACCGGCGGAGAGCTCGGAAGCATTCTCGGACAGATCAGCCGCTACCTGAATCAGCCGCTGCGCGGCGCGCTGGAGGAATGTGAGGCGGAGAGCCGCCTGACCGGCGATGTGGGCATGGCCGTTCTGTCCATGGGGGAGAAGATCGAGCATCCGCAGTTTAAGCAGCTCGCCCGGAACCTCGAGCTCACCTCCAGATACAGTACCGATTTTGCGCCGCTGGTGATGGATTCCAGGCGCAGCATGCGGGAATACCTGCGGCAGAACCAGGACCGGAAGGGCATGCTTCGGGAGGCCGCCATCAACATGCTCCTTTTGCTGATCATGTCCGCCGTGGTGCTGGTCGTGGTCGCCGGTCTGGTGGGAAGCGATGTGCCTTCCCTCCTGGCCACGCTGCCGGGCAGGATCGCCCTCGGCATCGTATGCGGGATCCTGCTGCTCTTCGGGCGGCAGGCGATGCTGATGAACCGATAGCCTTCGGGCGGCAGGTACTGCTGATGAAACGATAGACTTCCGGACGAAGGTTCCGGGAGAGGAAGAGGAGATAAGAAGATGAATGCATTTTGGGAATCATGGACGCAGTGGAGGACGGTTTTGCCGCTGCTGACCGGGGGACTGGGCGCTGCTCTGGCCGTGCTTTTGCCGGGAAGGCATCCGCCCCGCGCGATTTTGGAAAACGTGGCGCAATTCGGCGGCATGCTGAAAAGGAAGGCCCGGTCGGGCAGCTGGTACG
>JAFYEE010000192.1 GCA_017544405.1 Lachnospiraceae bacterium | reverse complement strand
GAAGCCCCGTTTCCGGGAAGCGCCGGATCCGGTACGAGGGAGGAAACTTCATTCCCTTTTACGGATAATCCCTGCGCGGAAGCGTTCGAAGTCTCTTCCGATGCCTCCTGTGCCTGCAGTCCCCGCAGCAAAAGAAGGGCTCGCTCCGCAGCGCTCCCGGGCGTCTGTGCATGCAAAGCGTCCGGCGCAGCAGCGCTCCCGGCCGCAGATTCCGCCGCAGAGGATCCGTTTGCATCGGATGAGACAGGCAGATCGGACACGGAAAGCGGACCAGCCCCGTTCGCGTTCGTATCCGCGGAAGGCTGCAAAACCATGCGCCCCGCCGCATCCACGGAGGTGCTTTGTCCCTCCGCCTGAGAGCCCTGTGCAGGAAGTGCCCCGTCTGCGGAACCGTCCTGCAGCGTCTCACCGGTCATCTGCTGATCCGATAACTGTTCCGGCCGCAGCAAGGCAAGCTCTTCCGGGATTTCGCCCCCCAGTGCCATCTGCGTCAGACCTTCCATCAACGCGCCTGCACGGGATACATCACCGTTGGAAATCAGATCCATGAGCGTCTGACGGACGGAATCCGCCACCTCCTGCATGCCGCTTCCCAGCTCGTAGGAAAGATTCTTATAGTCCGAAAGCTGCTGCAGATTGGTGTCATTTACCGGCAGTCCCAGTCTGGTCAGATCCACAATGTCCGTGATGGGCGCATTGGGATGCGCATTTACGCTGCTGAACATCTGAAGCAGGGAGCTTCGATCGATGGACAGTCCGGCCTGCATCATGTAGGAGGTCATGGAGACCGCGGGCGCGGAGGAAGGCAATCCGGCCATATTCAGAGCGCGGATCGCGGTGGGCTCCGAAGCGGTATTTGTATAGAGCGGGCTGAGGGAAAGCGTGCCGGAATTGGAACGCACCTGAAAAGACATCGTCGTCCCTACCGGGGACGGGATGCTCTGCTGGATCTTCGCCTGCAGGATCTGATCCCCCGGGAGCTTTAACGTGATATCGCTTCCCTGACGATCCACCACCTGGGCCTGAATCGTATCGCCCGCATGCAAAGAGGAAACCGCATCCCCGGAGGATACGCCTGCAGGGGACGCAGCCGGCGCAGGAGAGGCGCTCCGTGCGATCCCGGAAGCAGTCGCACCGTTGTAGGATCCTATGGAATTGGCATTGAAAAAATCAGCCATTCTTCCTCTTCTCCTTCAGGGCTGGGTTCATGCTAAGAAACATAATTGTGAATAAAGCTTCTCCTGTGAATCTCACAGGGGCCGAGGGAGCGCAGGGCTGCGATATGGTCCGCGGTCCCGTACCCTTTGTTTTTCGCAAAGCCGTACCCGGGATAAACGCTGTCCAATTCTTCCATCAGGTGATCACGGGTAACCTTCGCATAGATGCTCGCCGCACCGATGGAGATGCTCTTGGCATCCCCCTTGATGATCGGGATCTGGGGGATCTCCACGCCCGGGATGGTCACGGCATCGTTGAGCAAAAGATCCGGAACGACGCCCAGCGCTGCGATTGCCCGGCGCATCGCCTCATAGGTCGCCTGCAGGATGTTGATCTCATCGATCCTGGCGGGAGAAACGACCCCGACGGCGCAGGCGACCGCTTTTTCCTTTATCTCGGTAAAAAGCATCTCTCTTCTTTTTTCGGACAGTTTCTTGGAATCATTAATATACAGGATGTCACAGTCCTTCGGCAGGATCACGGCGCCCGCCACCACCGGTCCCGCAAAGGGTCCGCGTCCGACCTCGTCGATCCCGCAGATCAGCTGTGCTTCCGGGTGCTGACGCTCATATTCCCACAGGACGGCGATGCGCTCCCGCTCCTTTTGCAGGGCTGCTTCCTTCCTTGCTCTTGCCTCTTCTGCTTTGCTCATATTTTCGCTCCACCGATTATTTCACGATCCCGAACTTGGAGAAGGGATACAGGCGGAACACCGCTTTCCCTATGATGATATCGCGGTCCAGATTTTCCACGACCTCATACCGGCTGTCGGAGGAATTGTTCCGATTGTCGCCCATGACGAAATATTCATCCTCCCCGAGGCGAACCTTCTCCGCCGCTCTGCCGCGCCGCTCGGGAGTGATGACTTCGTTCCCGTAGCTTTCCACGAGTGCTTCTCCGTCAATATAGATGGTTCCTTTCTCATCGATATAGATCGTCTCGCCGGGAAGCGCGATGATACGCTTTATGTAGAAGGTGCCGGGTTTGTCCTCGATGGGAAAGACCACGATATCAAAGCGCTCCGGATCGTGGAAGCGGTAGGAAAGCTTGTCCACCCAGAGAGAATCGCCGTTTTGCAGGGTGGACTCCATGGAGATTCCGTCCACGACGGTTCTCTGTCCGACATACTTGATCATCAAATGTGCCAGTCCGAGCACCACCAGAATATAGATGGCTGTGGACAGCAGTTCTTTCTGCAATTTAGTCATGATCAGCTTTTTCCATGGTAAAGCGGCCGGGCCGCGCCATTCGGAAATCCTCCATTATCAGATTTGAAGCCTTCTCGAGGTCAGGCTCCTCTCCCTTTTTGATGCATCCCCGCGCGATGGCAATGCTGCGGAGCAGGTCCGCCGCATTTTCCTCCTCCTGTACCTTGTAATAAGACGCCAGAGCCCCCGGATAAAGCCGTTCCATTTCCATCAGAAAATCGGTGGCAAGCTCTTCCGGGATCAGGATCTCATCGTTCATCGATCCGATAAAGGCCAGATTCCTTCCGACCACCTGATCCTCAAATTTCGGCCACAGAATGCCGGGCGTATCGAGCAGCTCGATCCCCGCATCCGTCCGGATCCACTGATTTGCGCGCGTTACGCCGGGACGGTTCCCGGTCTTCGCAATGGATTTACGGACAATGGAATTGATGAAGGTTGACTTTCCCACGTTCGGGATCCCGCATACCATGGCGCGGATCGGACGATTCTTGATCCCACGCTTTCGGTCGCGTTCGATCTTGTCCGCACACACCTCCAGGACCATGGGCTTTAAGGTCTTCAGAAGATCCGGTTTTTTCGCATTCAGCTCGAGTACATGCAGTCCCATCATTTCATAATGGGACTTCCAGGCCCGCGTGGCGGATGCGTCCGCGAGATCTGCCTTGTTTAGGACCAGAATACGATATTTTCCCTTCCCGAGCTGATCGATATCCGGATTGCGGCTGCTGAAAGGGATCCTTGCATCCACCAGTTCGATCACCAGATCGATCAGCTTCAGCTGCTCCTGCATGGCGCGCACCGCTTTGGTCATGTGACCGGGGTACCATTGATAATTCATCTTTGTCTGCTCCTTCACCTGACGTAGCTGAGCGAAAACCGATCTCCCGGCAGAGCCAGCCAGACCTTGCCTACGATATCCTTTTCCCGGACAAAGCCGATATTGGCCGAACGGGAATCCTCACTGGAGGAAGGCTTATCCCCCATGACAAAGTATTCACCGGTGCCGAGCACCTGCTCGGTGGCTGCGATCCCGGGATCGAGGATCTTTTCCGTCACGACATCGCTGAGAACCCCATTGACGTAGAGATTGCCGTCCGAGATCAGAATCGTATCCCCGGGACGCCCCACCACCCGCTTGGTATAATAATGCGTATAGGGATTCCCGTTGGGCATAAACAAAACGACATCCCCATAGCGCGGACTGCCAAGTACATAGCGGAACCGGTCGATCAGGATCTCCTGCTCGCTCATAAGCTCCGGTTCCATCGAGGTTCCCACCACATGGGAACTCATGCCGAAAAAATACACCGTCACGATCCCCAGGAACATCACGATCAGAATGCTGATCAGCCAGGAAAAAATCTCATGCAGCATTTTGGGTCCGATGATTTTCTTTTTTTGATAAAAGGTTAATCCTTTATGCTTCGCCATCGCTATCTCCACATCTTATCTATTTTAGCATAATGGGGGGTAAGAGAAAAGGGCAACCGTCCTCAGACGATTGCCCTTTTGCCTTCGATGGAATGCGATCAGCGCATTGCTTCCTTGACCTTTGCTCTCTTACCGACGCGATCACGCAGGTAGTTCAGCTTCGCTCTGCGAACCTTACCCTTGCGAACCACTTCGATCTTCTCCACATTGGGAGAATGAAGGGGCCAGGTCTTCTCCACACCGATGCCGCCGGAAGTCTTGCGTACGGTGAAGGTCTCACGATTTCCGCCGCCCTGTCTCTTCAGGACAGTGCCTTCGAAAATCTGAATTCTCTCGCGGTTACCCTCTTTGATCTTGCCATATACCTTGACGGTATCGCCTACGCGGAAATCATCCACGCTCTCCTTGAGCTGCTCGGCTTCGATCTCTTTGATGATGTCGTTCATATAAAACTCCTTTCCTAAGGATGTTCTTAATACCACTTCGGTAACAGAGGACCATCTTCCTAACACAACATTAAGAATTTAGCATTTTTCCGCGCGGAAAGCAAGCATTTTTTCGCGAAAAGTGCATGTTTTTTCCAAATATCATTCTTCCGGAGCCAGAAAGCGGTAAACCGCTCCCTCGGAAGGATAAAAACGATAGCGCTCATACACTTCGGCCGACTCGGAATCGGATAGAAATACATACGGGGTATGCCCCGCGTGAAACGCGCGATTGCTCCGGAGCGCGAGCTCCTTTTCCTCCTCCGGAGCAGCATGGCGCGGCATCGGAAGGGGCGAACGCTCCGTGTAGACAAAGAGCTGTTCCGGGATAAAGCTGCCTTCCTCTCCGATCACGGAAGAAAGCGCGCGAAGGGAATCTTCCTCGCATCGTAACGCGGCTCCCGGATAGCGCCTAAGGAGACTTTTCAGCTTTGCGTCAAGGGCCTTCTGTACACCTTCCGGATCTGCCATCTTCGGTCCGGTGCCGCCTTCGCACCGGTAAAAATACAACTCCTTCCGGTCAAAGGAACCGATCAGGACATACCCGCCTTCCTCCAGGAGCACCTCTCCCGTCCCGGTCCGCAGCAGGTCCATACCGGGCGTGTGCGTTT